>JAIVGS010000014.1 GCA_020201435.1 Myxococcales bacterium | reverse complement strand
GTCCTGCATCAGCGCCGACCACTTGCGGTCGGCCATCGTCAGGAGCGTCGCAGTCACCATCACCAGGATCAGGACCAGCGCGAGGATGGTCCCGATCGCCGGCGACAGTCCCCAGCGGACCGGGATCTGGTCGCCAATCCAGATGATGAAGCGGGTGAGCGCGAGGAACGCCCAGGACATGAAGAGGAGAAAGCCGACGAATACGGCCCAGCCGACGATGGTCTTCGCAAGCCAGCCGCCGAAGCCCTCCTTCACCGGGACGCGGGGGCCGAAATCCTCCGACGCGAGTCGCGCGGTCGGGGTCGCGAGGCTCATCGCGAGCCTCCGGAGGCCTCGTCGCGGACCGGCATGTCGGGCCGCGGCATCTTCGGTTGCGGCGCGTGGATCGACGGCGCGCCCGGTTGCGGCCGGGGAGCCCGCGCCGGCCACTCTTTCGGCATTTGACTCTGCAGGACGAGCCCGTCTTCGGGAATGCCGGAGAACTCGAGGCCCGCGAGATCCGGCGAGCGCTGCGCGAGCGCGTCGAACGCCTCGGCCGCGCTGCGCGGACCGTTGGTGAACCCGAGCGCGCCGAGCAGGCTCGAGGCCCACGCCCACCCGGGAGCGACCTCGCCGCGTCGCGCCGGGACCGCCGCCCACGTCCGCTGCAACCGCCCGTACCAGTTGATCAGCGAGCATTCCTGCTCGTAGACGCTCTGGCACGGCAGCAGGGCGTGAGCGAGAGCGGTGGCTGCGTCCTCGTTCTGCGCGATGGCGACGAAGATCTCGAGAGGACGGAGCTTTTCGATCGGCAAGCCGTCGGTCCGGAACGCGATCAGCGCCTTCACGCCGGCGAGCGCCGAGGCCTCCTCGAGCTTCACGCCGAACGCTTGCGCCGCGAGCTGCACGCCGCGCGTATTCGGGTTCTTGTCGCCGCGGATGAGGAAGTCGTCCCGGTCGCCGGGCGGGTTGCCGCCGAGGAAATACCGGTCGGCGCCGATCTGCGCGCCGAGCAGGAACGCGGTCGCGGCCTCTTCGTTCGTGCATTGCGCCGAGACCGCGATGCCGATTCCGGACTGGCCGACCACCGGCCGGATCAGCTCGACCGCTTTCTGCAGATCGCCGGTCTCGATCCGCTTCTCGTTGGTCGCGTGATACGTGACGCGGCCCTCGTCGCACATCCAGACCTGGTTGACCTCTTCGTTGCGCCGCGGGAGCAGCCGGTAGACGCGGTCGCCGCGGCTCTCGGCGTAGACGTTGCAGCCGTTGCTGCAACCGGTGCAGATGGTCGGCGACTTGTCGACGAACCAGACCCGCGACTGAAACCGGAAATCGCGGTTGAGGAGCGCGCCGACCGGGCAGATGTCGACGGTATTGCCGGAGTATTTGGAATCCAGCGGCTGGCCGGGAAACGTGCTGATCAACGAGTGCGACCCGCGCTGCACGACCGCCAGCTGCGGCTCGCGCGCGATCTCGTCCATGAAGCGCACGCAGCGGGTGCACATGATGCAGCGCTCGGCGTCGTAGACCACCACCGGCCCGAACACTTCGCGCTTCGGCTTGTTCAGCTTGTACGTCCGGATGCGCGAAGGCTGGTGGTCGTACTCCATGTAGTAGTCCTGCAACTTGCACTCACCCGACTGATCGCAGATCGCGCAGTCGACGGGGTGATTGATCAGGTGAAACTCCATGCACCCGCGCTGGTTCTCCTTCACCGCGGGTGAATTGGTGGTGATCTTGAGGCCCTCTTTCACGCGCACCTGGCAGCCGGGCACGAGCCGGCCGGGCGCGTCGCTGGTCTCGACCAGGCACATCCGGCACTGCCCGGCGACGGACAGTCTCGGGTGATAACAGAAGTACGGGATCGCGACGCCGATCCGGCGCGCGGCCTCGATCAGGTTGTCGCGCGCATCGGCCTCGACCTCGACGCCGTCGACGAAGACTTTCGGGCTCATTGCCTCTGCCTCGCTTGAAATGACCGCGAGATGTTGGGGGGTCCAGGGGGGAGCGAGCTCCCCCCTGGCGGAGGCGCCAATGGCGCCGGATCTCCCAGATACCCGCCACGCGATGCTGGCCACATGAGCAGAGTCATCGGATTATTGTTCGACCTCGCCGCCGATCATGTTGATCGAGTCGAAGATCGGGATCAGATCCGCCACCGCGTGGCCTTTGATCAGCCGCGGCAGCGCGGAGAGGATCGGGAACCCCGGCGCGCGCACCTGGATCGCGTACGGCTTGCCCTTCCCGTTGCTGACGATGTGGAAGCCGAGCTCGCCGTTGGCGCCTTCGGTATAGACGTAGACCTCGCCGGCCGGCACCTGCTGGCCTTCCATGATCAGCTTGAAGTGCGCCATCACGCCTTCGATCGAGCCGAACACTTCCTTCTTCGGCGGCAGCGCGTAGCGCCAGTCGTCGATGATGATCGGGCCCGGCGGCATCTGGTCGAGGCACTGCAGGACGATCCGGTGCGATTGCCGGATCTCTTCGAGCCTGAGGACGTATCGATCGTAGGTGTCGCCGCGCGAGCCGAGCGGGATCTCGAAATCCATCCGATCGTAGACCAGGTACGGGTGCGCCTTGCGCACGTCGTAATTGACGCCGCAGGCGCGCAGGCAGGGGCCGGTGAAGCCCCAGTCGATCGCCTCCTCCGCCGAGATCACCCCGATGTCGCGGGTGCGGTCGACGAAGATGCGGTTCCGCGTCAGCAAGACATCGATTTCATTGGTCAATTCCATCACGCGCGGCAGGCAGTCGCGCAGCTTCTGCTCCCACCCGGGCGGCATGTCGGACGCGACGCCGCCGATCCGCGTCCAGCTCACCGTCACCCGCGCGCCGCACAGTTCCGCGATGCGGTCCCAGAGCAGTTCGCGCGCTTCCATGGCGTAGAGAAAGACGGTGAACGCGCCGAGCTCCAGGCCGATCGCGCCGACGCAGGTCAGGTGATCGCAGATGCGCGAGATCTCGCCGCCGAGGACGCGCAGGTACTGGCTGCGCTCGGTGTCCTCGATGCCGATCAGCTTCTCGACGCCCATGATGTAGCCGACGTTGTTGAGGATCGGCGAGACGTAGTTCAGTCGATCGGTGTACGGAAGTACTTGATGCCACGTCGAGTTTTCAGACGACTTGCTGAAGCCGCGGTGGAGAAAGCCGATCTCGGGGATCGCTTCGACGATGGTTTCGCCGTCGAGGGTGACCGTCAACCGCACGGTCCCGTGCATCGCGGGATGCGACGGCCCGAGGTTGACGGTCATCAGCGAGGTCGGGAGCTCCGCCTCGAGCGTGAGCGGATCTTCAGTCATAGGTATTCGGATCGACGTTCGCGCGCCCGACGTGCGTCTGGCTCATCGGAACGCCGGCGCCGCCGGGGCCGGGACCTGGCCCGCGCACGAGGTCGGGGAAATCGAGCTCCGGCACCAGCAATTGCCGCTTGCGGACCGGGTAATCCTTCCGCAGCGGATAACCGACGAATTCGGGGTAGAGCATCAGGCGCTGCAGATTCGGGTGCCCGTCGAAGTGCACGCCGAACATGTCGTAGATGTACCGCTCCCACCAGTCGGCCGTGCGGAATAACCCTGTAATCGTAGGTACTTTCATGTCGTCGCTGCGCAGCTCGACGCGGACCCGCAGCGACTGGCGCCTGGTGATCGAATAGAGGTTGTACGCGACCTGGTAGCGAGGCTCGACCGAAGGCTTCTTCTGCAGCGCGTAGGCCGGCGCTTCGATCGAGGCGATCGATCCCCCGCCGGTCGTCTCGCTGCGAAACGTGAGCACGTCGACCGCGGCGATCTGCCGGAGCAATTTCATCTCCGCAGCGGGATCGTTGCGCAGGAATCCGATCACCTCGACGACGCGCTCGCGGGGAACGGTGACGACCTCGTCGCCCCGGTGCGAAGAGCCGGTTGCGTCCGGAAACTTCCCCCGGACCAGCTCGATCAGGGCCTGGGACATGGCTTACTTCCCCATTTCCGGGGCGCGCTCCATCGTCGACGCGCGGTGCCGCTGGGTCTGGATCTTGTCCTGCAGGATCTTGAGCCCGTCGAGCACTTGCTCCGGCCGCGGCGGGCAGCCGGGCACGTAGACGTCCACGGGGATGATCCGGTCGGCGCCCTGCAGCGTCGCGTAGTTGTCGTAGAACCCGCCCGAGGAGGCACAGACGCCGAACGCCATCACCCACTTCGGCTCGCACATCTGGTCGTAGACGCGCTTCAGCACCGGCGACTGCTTCACGTTGATCGTGCCGACGATCATGAGCAGGTCCGCCTGCCGGGGAGAAAACCGAGGAAATTCAGCGCCGAAGCGGGCGATGTCGTACCGGCCCGCCATCGCGCTCATGTACTCCATGCCGCAGCAGGCGGTGACGAACGGGTACTGGAAGATGCTGTTCTTGCGCGCCCAGCCGAGGGCATTGGAAAGGTTCTTCTCGAAGAAGCCGATCGTCTCGTCGAGCCGCGAGAGCATCACCGGGACGTTGTTTTCCTCGCCGCCGAGGCGGGCGGATTCCGGGACGTTGCCTTCCGGGCGGAGCATCGGGAGCTTCATCTACGTGCTCCACTCGAGCGCGCCCTTGCGCCAGACGTAGACGAGGCCGATGGCGAGGGTGACCATGAACGAGAGCATCTCGAGGTAGGCGAACCAGCCGAGGCCTTCGCCGTTGAAGTCGCGCAGGAGCGCGCCCCACGGGTAGATGAAGACGCTCTCGATGTCGAAGACGATGAAGAGGAGCGCGACCAGGTAGAACTTGACCGAGTGGCGGGCGTGCGGATCGCCGGTCGAGGGCGAGCCGCACTCGAACGCGGTCTCCTTGATCGCGGTGATCCGGCGCGGTCCGAGAACCGTCGCGAGCAGCCCGATGGCGACGCACATGACGCCGGCGATGATCAGCAGGACGAGGACCGGCAGGTATGGAGCGAGGTAGTCCAAACGGGGCAAGCTCCCTTCAGGGCGGCGGAAAATAGCCGCCAGTGGATCGGGTGTCAACGCGGTGAGCCAAGAGGAACAGCAAAGCCAACGCGACGATGGCGACGCCGATCCCGGGGAGCAAGCGGTCTGGAAAGTAGACTAAGTCTAAAACATGTTTGCCCTTTCGAATCGGCAGCGCCATGAACGCGTAGTCGGCGCGCTGGAGACGCGCCGGGACGCCGTCGACGGTCGCCCGCCAGCCGGGGAACCAGGGGTCGAGGATCACCGCGATGCCGTCTTCCGGTCCGTCGATCATGGCTCGGAGCGAGTTCGTCCGCACCTCGATCTGCTCGGCCGGGACCGGCGCTTTCGCGGGACCGGGCGGCTGCTCGATCGGTTCGGAGAGCACGACCATCGCGCCCGTCGCGGCTTGGGGCAGGAGCGTGCCCGACTGCTCGTCGATCGCCGCCTGCCAGGAGCGGGTGAAGAAGACGCGCGGCAGGGCCGGCAGCTCGTACAGTCGCACGTCGCCGTCGCGCGTGAGCGGCGCGATGTTTGCGTCCCGATTCGCCGCGAGCAGCGGCGCGCCGAAGAGCGGCGTGATCGGCGAATCGGGCCGAAAGCGCGGGAAATTCTCGTCTTCGTAGAGCTTGTACGGCGGGCGGATCCGGCCGATCCAGGTCGCTTCGAACAGCCGCAAAACGCGCTGCAGCGGGCTCGGGGCATAGCCGGTGACGCCCTCCCACCCGCGCGCGTAGGTCGCGTTGTTCATCTCGCCCCAGTCTAGGAGGACAGCGACGCGGCGCGGTCGCGGGGGCGCCGGCACGAACGACGAGAGCCGCTCGAGCGCATGGTTCTCCGCGGCAGCCGGCCCGATCTCCGGCGAGTCCCAGGTCTGGTACGCCACGTCGAAGAGCGCGAGCGGAATGGCGACCAGCGCCCACCGGTGCGAAACGACGCCCCACATCGCGATGCACGCGAGCAGCAGGAGGGCAAACGTCGCCGGCCCCGCGTAGACCACCCCGAGCGCGAGCACACCGGCAGCGACGAGCACGCGAAAACGCAGGACGGGCTCGTCCCGCAGCCTCGACAGGCCCTCCGCCGCGAGCACCGTGACACAGAGCATGCTCAACATCAGCGCGCGCGTCGGGTTCCGGAAGCCGCCGAATCCGGGCAGGAACCGGAACAGCCAGTAGTGCAGCCGCAGCCAGCCGTTGTCGCCGAAGGACGTCCAGATCCCGAGGATCGCGACCGCCGCGAACAGCCACAGCCCGCGCTTGCGCAGCGGCGCGACCGGCAGAAGCGCCATCGGAACCAGACCGAAATACCCTTGTAATTCCCAGTAGTTCATCGGCCCGTGAAAGTCGGGCCGCCCGCCCCAGTAACGCGGCAGGAGCATCGCGATCCATGCGCGCCGATCGGGCCAGCTCCACGAGGCCGCGAAGCGATACGTGATCCCGGCGCCTCGCGGACCGAACGAGTTGAGCTCGATCGCCGGCCACAGCAGCGGCGCGGCGAGCGCGACCCCGAGCACAACCGCCGCAACCGCTCGTGGCCGCCGCAGGAAGAGCGCGTACAGGAACGCGAGCCCGGTCCCGAAGTACGCCATCTGCGGCGACGCGCCGACCCACGTCCCGCAGGTCGCAAGCGCCGTCAGCCAGAGAAACCGCGCCCGGCCGCTGGTCGCGAACCCGTCGAGACCGGCGAGCATCCACGGCCACGCGCAGGTCGACGCCGCGAACGTCCAGTGGTGCAGGTGGACCGTCTCTTTCAGACAGAGCGCGAACGCGGCGCCGGCGAAGACGCTCTCGATCGGCCGCAGCCCGCGCTGCTTCATCCAGAAGACCGTTCCGCAGGCGCACAGGCAGAGCTCGATCAGCGACTGCACGGTCACGCCGCGCGCCGGATCGAGCGGCAGCGTCAGCCAGGTCAGCGGGTTGAAGAGCTGCACCTGGATGTCGCCGAGCAGCGGGTAGCCGAAGAACATCCCGCGCTGCCAGAACGGCCACTCTCCGGCTTTCAAAGTGTTCTGCAGGCCCGCGCGCAGCGGGATGAAGAGCGCGCGAAAATCGTTGGCGACGAGAGCGCGGCCGGGCAGCGCGAGACGGTAATGGAAGGCGAGCACGAGGAGCGCGGCTGCGGTGTACGCGGGAAGCCAGGCCTCGGGCCTCGGCCCTCGGGCGCCGGCGTCTTTCACCGCAGCTCCGCGAGGTTCTTCGGCGACATCGAGCGGGCGCCGTTTTCGATCTCGTGAATCATCCCGACGATACGCCGGTTGAGCGGACGATCGATCAACGCGTTGAGGTCCTCGACGCCCGAGGGACGGCCTTGCTCGAGCAGGGCGATCATCCCCGTGCGCTGCCGAGGTCGCCTTCGGGCTGCCGTCCAGATCGCCAAGTGTGCAAGAATACTAGGAATTTTGACGACCCAATCGGGCCGCAAGCCGGAAACGGCTTCCATCCGGACGCCCTTTTCACGGGCGACGTCGATGACTTCGCCGATGACCCGCAGCGCGAGGCGCCGCACCTCGCGGCGCGCGGCCATCTCGCCGAGCGAATAGCCGCTCAACGCGCCGAGCGTGGACATCGCGCAGTTCAGGGCCAGCTTGCTCCAGCGTGCGCCGGCGAGATTGTCGGTCTCGCGCACCGGAAAGACGCGCCGCAAAACCTCCGCCGCCTCGCGCCTCCTCGGCGAGCGGCCGCCGAGAATGAACTTGCCGCCGCCGGTGACGCCGCCGTCGCGCGACGCCGACCACCCGATCACGGTTCCGAGGACTCGTTCGTCGCCCACGATCTTCGCCGCGCGCTCCTCCGGCAGTCCGTTCTGCACGCAGACGACCGCGCCGTCCTCGGCGAGCAGCGGGGCGACGGGGGCAAGCGCGGTTTCGAGGTCGGCGGTCCGCGTGCAGAGGAGGATCAGGTCGTAGCGGCCGTCGGGCAGGCGATCCTCGCGGCCCGCGGCGACCTCGATCGGCTGCGCCCGTTTCAGTCGCTCGGCGACGATGCTGCCGATCGCACCAAGGCCGATGACCCCTATCCGCATGCGCGGCCATTTCTGCTATGACGCCGCGCCATGCACAAGGACTTCGAGGGAAAAGTCGCTCTTGTCACCGGCGGCTCGCGCGGGATCGGGCGGGCGACGGTGGTGCGGCTCGCCGAGGGCGGCGCGAAGATCGCCATCGCCTACGCGGGCAACGATACCGCCGCGGCCGAGGCCTCACAGGCGGCGATGACGGCGGGCGCGGCCGGTGTGCATCTGGTCAAGTTCGACGTCGGCGACCCCGCAGCCTGCGCGAGCGCCGTCGAGGAGGTGGTCGGCAAGCTCGGCGCGCTCCACGTTCTGGTCAACAACGCCGGCATCTCGATCGACGGACTCATCCTCCGCTACAAGCCCGACGACCTGCGCCGAACGCTACAAGTCGATCTCGAGAGCGCGTTTCACCTTTCGAAGGCCGCCGCGCGCCCGATGATGAAGCAGAAAGGCGGCAGCATCGTGAACCTGACCAGCGTCGTCGGCGAGCAGGGCAACGCCGGCCAGACGGCCTACAGCATGGCGAAAGCGGGCCTGATCGGCCTCACCAAGTCGCTCGCCCGCGAGCTCGGCAGCCGCAACATCCGCGTCAACGCCGTCAGCCCCGGCTGGATCGAGACCGACATGACCAGGGAGCTGCCCGACGCCGCCAAGAAAGCGATGGCCGAAGGCGCCGCGCTCGGCCGCGCCGGCACCACCCGCGAAGTCGCGGAAGCGATCGCCTTCCTCGCCTCCGACCGCTCCGCCTTCATCACCGGCGAAGTCCTCCGCGTCAACGGCGGCCTCTACATGTAGTTGGGGACACTCGATGGGGACACTCGATGGGGACACTCGATTGGGACACTCGATTGGGACATTCGAGAAGGAAAACGAGAACGAGAAAGACAAGGATTGAAGGACCAGGAAAAGGAGCAGCCTCGCGCCAGCCTTCGGCTGGCACTGCGGCTGCATTTCGAGGCTGATCCAGCTCGCTGCGCTCGCGCTTTTTGATGATATCCGTCGTCTGTTCGTCATCGTTTCGGCCTCCCGCCTTCGGCGTTTGTGAGGAGGCCGAAACGATGACGAACAAGACGACTCTCATCCTTCACGAAAAACTGATTGCGTGGCAGGTCGCTTGCGAATTGCTGCGCGTGGTACGCGATGCTCGGATTTCCGATGCGAAATTGCGCGATCAGGCGATCCGGGCGGCGCAAAGCACTTGCCTCAATATCTGCGAAGCGAATGGGCGCGATTCGCCGGCAGATCGGCGCCGTGTGTTTGCGATCGCGCGGGGCGAAGCGGCGGAAGCGGTCGGCGCCATGCAGGTGGCGGGGATCCTGGGAGCGTGTCGGGAGGAAGCCGTGGAGGATGCACGGCGACTCGGTGGACGAGTCGCGGCGCTCTTGTCCGGGCTGATCCGGGGCTGAACCACGCTCCTACGAGCCGCCGCAGGTGTAGCGGCCGGCCGCGTTCTTCTCGCAGCGCGTCTCGTGTGGCGAGGGACCCGGACAATAGCCGACTGTGCAACCAGCGGTTTTGTAGCGCTGGATGATCGCGTCGAGCGACGCGGCGCGCTCGGGAGAAACGTACCCGACGTAGGCCACCCAGCAGATGCCCGTGATCCGCGCGTCGGCCGCGCTTCCACCATTGGGGACCGCCGCGACACTCAGCGGGCGCCAGGCAGTACACGCGTCGGCAGCGGCGGGATCGCAAGCGAGCGCGTCGAGAAGCGCCGCGCGATACTCGGCGCCGAGATTGCCGCACGTGCTGCCGTCGCTGGTCCCCGAACTGCTCGAGTCGGCCGCGCTCGTCGTCGTACCGCCGCGCGGCGCCTGGCCGCACGCAACGGCGAGGAAGATCAGCACCACGCGCATCGGACACCTCGCCGGGAAAGGACCGCGACCCCCGGGAAGGTGGCAATCAATGCTGCGGCTGCGAGTTCCAGGCCCGTTCGAGAAGTTTCTTGGTCAACGAAACGGCGATCGTCGTCCCCACCGCGGCGAGGATTTTCTCCCACACCGGCGCATCGCCGCGCGCGACCTTGTGCGGCTCGTCGACCGCCCGGCCGAGCGCGATGCGGAACCGGTGCGCCTTCGCGACCGGCTTCTCCCGCTCATGCGCACGCCAGACCGCGAATGCCACGCCGCCGAGCAGCAGCACGACGAATCCGCCCGCCCCGATGAAGACCGCGGGGTGCTTCTTCATCTGCAGCCTCAAATCGGCGAGCTCGTGCCGGCGCCGGTCCAGCTCCGCCAGCGAACGGTCGAGCCGCGTGCGCAAGTGCTCGATTTCCCGCTCGATTACGCGCGGGGGCTTCTCTTCTACGCGAGTCGTTCCTTCGCCCACAGTGCGTCCTCCTTCAGGCTGCGCCGCGTCGACTCCAGCGGGTTCTTCACGCGCTTGCCCCACCCGATCAGGCCGAAAACAACTCCGACAGCAAGCACCGCGGCTGCGACGAGCAGCGCCGCCGCCCACTCGGCCATCACGTTCCCGAGCGCGAGCGCCGCCGTCACCAGCAGCATGTTCACCGCACACAGCGCGCAGATCGCGCCGGCGCCGAGCCCCTTCGCCATCGCGACCTCGTCCTTCAGGTCGCGCTTCAACTCGGTCTTGGCGAGCTCGATCTCCTTCTTCGCCAGCATCGTCGCGCTCTCGATCACGTGCCCGACCAGCTCGCGGTTGGTCATCCCCTCGACCGAGACCGGCACCGCGATCGGCCGCTCCGGCAGCCGCTCCATGTTGCGCGGACCCGGAAGCGGAAGCTTGCCCTCGTCCATTGGTTCCTCCTTGGCGACAGCGTGCTCGAGCAGCGCCGCGTCTCCGCGCAGCGCGCGGTCGAGCTGCAACAACAGTCGGTAGATCATCTGCCACTCGTCCCACGGCAGATTCTTCGTCGAAAGCTCGCCGGCGATGTCGTTCACCCGCGCGGTCAGCGCCGCCGACGAGCGGTGCGCGCGCGGCTGCTCGCGGTAGACCGACCACACCCGTTTGATCTGCTTCTCCAGCTCGCGCGACTCGGCGTCGAAGGTCTGGATGATCGGCCGCGGCCCGAACACCTCGGCGGCGAGCGCCTGCGCCCGGCCGACCGCGTCGGGCTTGCCGCGCAGGATGGTCTCGTTGGCGAGCACCGCCACCTCGAGCACCTCGCTCTTGCGGAACTCGACGTGCTCGTTGGCCATGCTCGCGAACGCGGCGCCGCCGATCTTGAGCATGATTCTCGAAGGCGCGGTCATGTGCCACGGCGCCTCTGCCTTCCGCAGCGAATACCCGTGCGCGGCGAGCTGGCCGGCGAGCGCGGCCATCGTCTCGGCGGTGTTCGACCGGTCCATCAAGGAGGGGACCCGCACCACCTCGCGCCGCCGGATCACGGCAGCGAGCCGCAGCACCGGCGCGACCACCAGCATCAGCAGGAAGGCGGCGGCGAGCGCGAGCGTGATCGGGAAGCCGCGCAGGAGCTTCTTCCACCCCGGTTCGGGCAGGTGCTCCTGCGAGCCGCGCTTGGCGACCACGATCCCGACGACGATCGGCACGATCAGCGCGAGCCCGATCCAGACGATCCGCAGCCACAGGCTGGGCACCGATTTCGCGAGCGGCACGAACGCGAGCACCAGCAGCGCGACCTTGGGCACGATCACGCCGAGCAGCAGCAGCGGCCAGGCGGCCGCCGCCGCGACGACGGCCGACAAGATCATCTGCTCCTTGGCCGACGTCTGCCCGAAGAGCGCGATCACTGCCCATCCGAAAATGGCGTTGAGCGCCTTCCCGGCCGATCTGGTGAGGTAGCTGATCAGCGCCTGGAGGATCGCCACGCCAAGAAGGTAGGACGCGCGCCCACCCGGTGGCAGGCCGCCTGCCTGGTGTCCGGCTGCTGGCTAGAAGATGCCGGTGTCGTAGCCCATCGAGGCGTGCAGGTTGAGATCGACGGTGGCGTCCGCCACCCCGCTGTCGACCGACCCGCTGACGATGACGTAGAACTTCCCCGCGTTCTGCAGCTGCTGCAGCAGGAACGCGTCGAGCTCGGGCGTCCCCTGGATCCGCACGCTCTGGTTGGCCTGCACGGCCACCGCGTTCAACGATCCGACCGTGACGTCGCTCGTCGCCGGGTCGGTCAGGTTCCTGCGCAGCGTGACCTTGCCGGAGACGGTGTGCGCCGTGTTCGCCGGCCCGAGCGCGGTGATGTTGATGTCGACGTAGTCGAGATCGAGCGACTTGATGTTGTCCTTGTGGTCGGTGATCTCCTTGTAGTCCGCGAGATCGACCAGGATCGCCTGCTGCGTGATGCTCGTCGTGTTGGGGTCGCTCTTGAGCGGCACCCCCGGCTTGTCCATCGAGAAGCTGAGGTTCACGATGCAGGCCGCGAGCGAGGCGAGGCCGAGCGTCACGAGCGTGGTGCGGGTGGCGTTCCGTTTCATCGTTTTCCTCGAGGGTCGGGCGTTCAGCTTGCCACAGATCCGTCGACCGCCGCCTCCTTTTGTCGCGAAATTCCGACGGCGGTCGCCAGCGAATTCAAGACCCGCGCGTCGGGCTGGCGGCCACAAAACTCGAGGCAGGCTCCGGACTTGGCGGTGAGTGTGGCCTCGGGTCGCCAGCTCGCGCCGGGCATCGCACGAGAGCGCACCCGCACCTCCATCGAGGCGATCTCGCTGTTGGCGCAATGGTGGGCGGCGTCGTAGCGCACCTGCACCATCCGCGATGGGTCGACCCGCACGACGCCGTCGATCGCAAGCCGCGAATCCTGCGCCGAGAAATGCCAGGACGGCGCCGACGGCTTCGAAGCGCAGAGCGCGATCCACGGCAGCTCGGCGAAGCGGTGGACCTCGCCGCGGAAACGGAAGACGAAGATCGGCACCCGGACGCCGCCCGGGCCCTCGACATCGACCAAATCGATCGACGCCTCGGGATCCTCGGCGAACCCGTTGCACCGCGCCCACGCCCACGCCGGATAGCGCGTCTTTCCCCACAGATGCGCCTGTCCTGCCGGGACGCGTTGGAGCTCGATCATCCGGCCGTCGACCTCGACCGCGCCGGTCACCGTGGTGGCCGGATGCAGCAGCGTGTAGCCGCTGCCGCGCAGCCCGGCCACGGGGCGAAGCCAGCCGGGGATGAACTCCTCGCCGGGAGCGCCCTGTCCGAAACCGAGCCGCCAGCGGAGCGAGTGCCCGCCCGCCTCGACCTCGCCGCTGCAGCTCTGCTCGCTCAGCGCCGTGCGGCCGATTGCCGCAGGATCGACGATGTTCCGGACCGCGAACGACCCCTGCGGGGAGAACCAGGCGCCCCAGACCGCGAACGTCCGGTCGCCGTTCACGTCGGCGGTATAGCGGAGCCACAACCCGTGCTCGCTGCGCGGATCGCTCGCGACGACGTACCAGGCCTCGTGAAACGGTCCCACGGCCACGTCCGGCCACCGCGCGGCGTTGAGCGTCCCGTCCCCCACGCCGAGCGCGCTTACCCGTCGCGATCCGACCTGTCAAGCGACCGTCCGGCGTGCTTGACTTGAACCCTTGGCCCCGTAGACTCTGCCGCGAAAATGCCCTTCCATTTCGCCAACGTCCTGCTCTTCTCGGCCACCGCGATCCTGTTCGTTTTCGGCTCGCTCCTGGCCGGCCGGTTCCTGCGGCCGAACGCGCCGAACCGCGAAAAGTCGATGATCTACGAGTGCGGCGAAAAGCCGATCGGGCAGGCGTGGTTCAATTTCAACCCGCGCTTCTATCTGATCGCGCTGGTGTTCGTGATCTTCGAGGTGGAGATCGCGTTCATGTTCCCGGTCGCGTCGGTCTACAAGTCGTTCATCGAAAAGGGCCAGGGCGTGCTCGCGTTCGTCGAGATCGGCGTCTTCGTCGCCATCCTCGCGGTCGGCCTCGCCTACGTCTGGGCGATGGGCGACCTCAACTGGGTGAAGGGCTTGAAGCAGGACGTGCTCAAATCGATCAGGGACCAGAAGACCCCGACCAAGAAGGCTGCATAAATGTCGAAGCATTACCAGCAGGATTTCGGCTCGGTGATCACCAGCCGGACGTCGTTCATCGACGAGATCATCAACCTCGCCCGCAAGAGCAGCATCTTCTACCTGCTCTTCGGCCTCGCCTGCTGCGGCATCGAGCTGATGCAGACCGGCGGGCCGCGCGCCGACATCGATCGGTTCGGCAGCGTCCCGCGCGCGACGCCCCGGCAGAGCGATCTGATGATCGTGGCGGGCACTTTGACCTACAAGATGGCCGAGCGGTGCCGGCTTCTGTACGAGCAGATGGCGGAGCCCAAGTATGTGATTTCAATGGGTTCTTGCGCCTCGTGCGGCGGCCTCTTCCAGTACGCGTATTCGGTCTGCAAGGGCGTCGACAAGCTGGTGCCGGTCGACATCTACGTCCCCGGCTGCCCGCCGCGCCCCGAGGCGCTGACCGAAGGGCTGCTCCGCGTGCAGGACAAGATCATCCGCGAGCGCTGGTTCAGCGACCGCCAGAAGATCGGCCAGCCGCCGCCGAGCCTGGGCGTGGATTACAAGGTAACCGCATAAAATGACATTTGAAGAGATCCGGGAGCGGCTCGCCGCGAAGTTCGGAGGAGCCGGCTCCGCCGGCGACGGGCGGAGCCCGCAGGGCGGAGCATTGGAGGCCCGCATCGGGGCGCTCGCGCCGGCGAACAAGGACCCGTTCGTAGTCGTGCCGGCGGCGGACATCCTCGAGATCTGTCGATATCTCAAGGACGATTCCGAGCTCGCCTTCGACTGCCTGATGAACCTCTCGACCGTCGACTGGCCGAAGAAGAACCAGATCGAGGTCGTCTACCACTTCTGGTCGTATTCGAAGCGGCACGCGTTCATCGCCAAAGTGCAGCTCGATCGGGCCAAGCCCGAGATCGCTTCGGTCGAGTCCGTCTGGAAGTCGGCCGATTGGCTCGAGCGCGAGCAGTTCGACTTGATGGGCGTGGTCTTCACCGGCCACCCCGATCTGCGCCGGATCATGATGCCCGACGACTGGGTCGGAAACCCGCTGCGCAAGGACTACGCGGAGCAGGCCGACTGGCACAACATCACCACCACGCGTGAAAACTCGCTCGAGGGCTACGTCCGGCTCGACGAGTTCAAGAAGAAGGTCGCGGAGGCCGCCGCCGCTGCCGCCGCGCCTGCCGAAAAGAAGGAGCTTCCATCATGAAGCCCCTGGAAATCCCGACGATGGACATGGAGAACAAGGAAGTTCTCCGTCGCATCGAGGTCGGCGGCGACATGCTCCTCAACATGGGTCCGCAGCACCCGTCGACGCACGGCGTGATCAACTTCCTCGTCCAGACCGACGGCGAGGTGATGAAGCGCGCGATCCCGGAAGTCGGCTACCTGCACCGAAGTCTCGAGAAGATCGGCGAGCGCTGCACCTACAACGGCTACATGCCGTACACCGACCGCGTCGACTACATCGCGGCGATGTTCGCCAACCAGGGCTGGGCCATGGCGGTGGAAAGGCTCCTCGGCATGCAGGTGCCGAAGCGCGCCGAGTACTGCCGCATCATCGCGTGCGAGCTCAACCGGATCTCGAGCCACCTGATCTCGGTCGGCACCATGGCGATGGACGTCGGCGCGGTGACGCCCTTCCCCTACGCGCTGCGCGAGCGGGAGTTCATCAACGACCTGCTCGAAGAGCTGTGCGGCGCGCGCCTCACCTACAACTACCTGCGCATCGGCGGCGTCGCCTTCGACCTGCCCACCGGGTACGAGGAGAAGGTCTCCACCTTCCTCGATCACTTCGAGAAGATCCTCGACGAATTCAACCGGCTGATCACGTACAACGAGATCTTCGTCAAGCGCCTCGCGCACCTGGCGCCGATCTCGAAAGAGATGGCGATCGACTACTGCCTGGTCGGTCCGAACCTGCGCGCTTCCGGGGTGAAGTTCGACGTGCGGAAGGACCTGCCGTACTCGATCTATCCCGAGCTGCAGTTCGACGTGCCGGTCGGCAAGGGCGAGGTCGGGACCCAGGGCGACTCGTGGGACCGCTTCTGGTGCCGGGTCGAGGAGATGCGCCAGTCGTGCCGCATCCTCCGGCAGTGCCTGGTGCAAATCCCCAAGGATTCCCAGGTGATGGGCAAGGTCCCCCGGAAGATCAAACTGACCGAGGGGCTGGAGGCGTATTCGCGGATCGAGAGCGCGCGCGGCGACATGCAGTACTACGTCGTCGCCGGCCCGGGCGAGAACGCACACCGGGTGAAGATCAGGACCGGCTCGTTCACCGCGATGGGGATCATCGACGCCCTCTCGCGCGGCCTGATGATCGCGGACCTCGTCGCCCTGATCGCTTCCCTGGACGTCGTCGCACCGGAGATCGACCGCTGAATGCAGAGCTTTCTCGACAACCTGATCCGCAACGCCGGACACGACCCGTCGACATGGCCGTGGACGCAGTTCGTCTACCTCGCGGGGATGGGCGCGATCGCCTTCGTGGTGATCAATTTCGCCGCGATCACGGCGGGGATCTTCTCCTGGGCCGAGCGGCGCGTCGCCGCGCGGATCCAGAGCCGGGTCGGACCGAACCGCGTCGGACCGGGCGGCTTTCTCCAGTGGATCGCCGACGCCGTGAAGCTGCTGCTGAAGGAAGACCTCGTTCCGGATGAAGCCGACCAGTTCCTCTTCCGCATCGCCCCGTACTTCATGATGGTCGGATTCGCCTGTGTTTTCGTGTGCTTGCCATTCAGCCACCGGCTGATCGTGGCGGACATGAACATCGGCATCTTCTTCATCATCGCGGTCACGGCGCTGATCGTCGTCGGCATCATCATGAGCGGCTGGTCGTCGAACTCGAAGTGGTCGCTGTTCGGCGCGATCCGCTCGGCCGCCCAGATCATCTCCTACGAGATCCCGGCCGGGATGGCCCTCATGATCCCGGTGATGCTCGCCGGCACCTTGAGCACCCAAGGGATCATCCGCGCCCAGGGCGGCTGGCCGTGGCAGTGGTTCCTCTTCGACAACCCCGCGGCATTCGCGGCTTTTTTCATCTACTTCATCAGCGCGCTGGCGGAAGGAAACCGCACCCCCTTCGACCTCCCGGAAGCCGAGAGCGAGCTCGTCTCCGGCTACAACACCGAATACTCGGGGATGCGCTTCTCCTACTTCTTCCTCGTGGAGTGGGGGAACATGTGGATCATGTCGGCGCTCGCGACCACCATGTTCCTCGGCGGCTGGCAGCTTCCGGGCCTCACGCCCGAGCGATTCGACGCGCTGACCGGCGGGTCCGCGGTCGTCGCCGAGCTGGCCTCGCTCGCGCTCTTTGCCGGAAAGACCCTCTTCTTCGTCTTCGTCGTGATGTGGCTGCGCTGGACGCTGCCCCGCATCCGCGTCGACCAGATGATGAACATGTGCTGGAAGTACCTGGTCCCGATCTCGTTCGCCGGCGTGCTCTTCGTCGCCGTCTGGATGCTGGTCGTCCATGCCGTTCCGGCGCTCGGCATCGCGATGCGCGTGCTCCTGACCGCGGCCGGAGCGTTCGGCGTCGGCGCATTCGTCGTGCGGACGCTCAAGAACATCCGCGACACAGGCGACAAATTCGACTTTACGAGCAACTGGTGACCACCGATGGCTGAAACCGTCACCGCGTACGTCAAGAACGTCCGCGACACCGCGAAGAGCTTCTGGGAAGGCATGAGCGTGACGCTCAGCTACATGTTCCGGAAGCCGATCACGACGCAGTATCCCGACCGCACCGGCGTGCCGGTGCGCGACACGATCCCGGCTCGCTACCGCGGCTTCCTCGAAGTCGACATGGACATCTGCACCGCGTGCCAGGCCTGCGAGCGCGCGTGCCCGATCCAGGTCATCAACATCGACATCGTCAAAGGCGACGGAAAGACCCGCCCCAAGCTGAACATGGAGCGGTTCGACATCGACATCGGCAAGTGCATGTACTGCGGGCTCTGCGTCGAGCCGTGCCCGACCGGCGCCATCCAGCATACCCGCGAGTTCGAGGGCGCGGTGATGGCCTTCAACAACCTCACGCTGCGGTTCGTGCCCGACGACCGGGTGCCGTTCCCGGCGTACAAGGTGCCGAAAGGTTCGGAAGCCTTTCCCCGCCGGCCGCTCGGCGAGATCACCCGAGCGCTCTTGAAGGCCTGGGATGCGCCGCCGCCGCCGTTCCCGTCGCAGGCCGACCTCGACGCGCTGAACAAGAAGGCCGATCACGGCGGCAAGCCGAAGCCGGCCGGGCTCGATCCCGCGGCGATGGGCCGGCAGCTCGCCGCGAAAGCGCTCAACGTCAAGGACGACAAGCCGAAGCTGCAGAAAGTCCTCGAAGAGGCGATGGCCGGCACCGACTGCGGCGATTGCGGCTACCCCGACTGCTTCGGCTATTCCGACGCGATCGCGCAGGGCAAGGAATCGAGCACCGAGAAGTGCGCCCCCGGCGGCGCCGATTCCAAGGCGATGCTCGAGACCATCCTTGTCTCGCTCAAGACCGGCAAGGTCCCCGAAGCACCCGCGGCAGTAAAGCCGGCGGAGCCGGCCCCGGTAGCCGACAGCCGGCAGCCGGAAGCCGGCCCGAAGGGGCCGCCTCTCGCCCAAACCCTGGGCAAAGAGGAGCTGTACAAAGTCGTCTTCGACGCGATGGCCGGCACCGACTGCGGCGACTGCGAGTACCCCGACTGCGACGGCTACACCAAGGGCATCGTCTACGAGGGCCAGACCGACCTGAACCGCTGCGCTCCGGGCGGCGAGGACACGCGGGTGAAGCTCTACGAGATCATGCTAGGCACCAAGCCTCCTCCCAAGTAGAGTGCCCGCCCCGATGGCGAACTCCTCGAATCTGCGCGCGTGGCTCGTGCGCCTCGGCGTCCTCGCGCTGGGCCTGTTCGGCATCGTCGCGGTCGCGGCCCTCCACCGGTTCGCCCACCTCGGCATCGGGCTGACGCTCGGCCTGGAGTACGTCGCGGTCACCTGCGTGGTGTGGGGCCTGAACGCGTTCGTCTTCCGGCGCCTGCCGCTTTCAGGCCTGACTTTGCTGGTCTTTTCGGCCGCGGTCTTCGGCGTGCTGTTCCTCGTCGCCTATTTCGTCGGCGCCGTCCTCGGGCCGTTCCTGATCGACTCGGCCGGCCGTTTCATCGGCCTCGTCCACCTCGTCGACCTCGTCTTCTACTTGTTCGCGGTGATGACCGTCGCGGGCGCGGCCGGATGCGCGTTCTCGCGCAACATCATCTACAGCGCCTGGTCGCTGCTCTTCGCGTTCATGGGAGTCGCCGGGCTCTACGTCTTCCTCGGCGCCGACTTCCCCGCGGTCGCGCAGGTCCTGATCTACATCGGCGGCATCCTCGTCCTGATCCTCTTCGCGATCATGCTCACCAAGCAGATCGGCGGGGACCCCAAGCTGACCAACGCGCACCTCGGGCTGCCGGTCGGCGCGGCGCTCGCGGTAATTACCGCCGGCACCCTCACCTACATGGCGGTGATGGCGCCCTGGAAGATCGAGCCGGTGCAGTCGTACGCGCCGGTCAGCGCCGGCCTCGGCATCGCCTTCCTCACCGAGTACCTGCTCCCCTTCGAAGTCGCCTCGGTCGTGCTGCTCGCCGCGCTGGTCGGCGCGGTGATCATCGCACGCAAGGAGATCAAGGAAACCCAGGACACGGTCCTCGAGTCATGACCAGCATCGGTTTGCCTCATTTCCTGATCGTCGGCGCGGCGCTCTTCGCCCTCGGCATGGTCACGGTCGTAACCCGGCGGAACGCGGTCGGAATCCTCATGGGCGTCGAGCTGATCCTGAACGCCGCCAACGTCAATTTCATCGCCTTCAACCACTACGTCGCCGCGCCCGGATCGCTGACCGGCCAGGTGTTCTCGATCTTCGTGATCGTCCTCGCCGCGGCCGAGGCGGCCATCGGCCTCGCGATCGTCCTCGCCATCTACCAGACCTTCAAGACCATCGACGTGCAGGAAACCGATCTGCTCAAAGAGTAAATGGAACCGAACGAGAACATCGCGCGCGCGGTCGAAGTCAGCTGGCTGTGGCTGATCCCGTTCTTCCCGCTGCTCGGGTCGGCCATCAACGTCGCCGTCGGCCACCGGCTGCAGAAGCTTTACGGCAAGCGCGCGGTCCACTTCATCGCCGTCGGCGTGATGCTCGCGAGCTGCGTCGTCACCGAGGTCGTCTTCTGGAAGCACATGTTCGGCGCCGAGCCGTCGCAGAGGTTCCTCGAGGACCACCTCTGGACGATGTGGCAGTCGGGCAGTCTCCGGGTAAACCTGTCGTTCGGCATCGACCCGCTCGGGATGATGATGACGTTCATCGTCACCCACGTGGCGACCTTGATCCACGTCTACTCGACCGGCTACATGGCCGACGAGCCCGACTACTGGCGCTTCTTTACGTGGTTGAATTTGTTCGTCTTTTCGATGCTGCTGCTGGTGATGGGCTCTAATTTTCTAGTGATGTTCTTCGGCTGGGAGGGTGTAGGTCTTTGTAGTTATGGTTTAATCGCCTTCTGGTACACCGACGTCGAGAAGGCCAAGGCCGGCCTCAAGGCCTTCGTCGTCAACCGGTTCGGCGACTTCGGCTTCGTCATCGGCCTGTTCATCCTCTTCTGGTCGCTCTCCGGCATCTGGAACCCGCAGACCAACAAGTACGAGCACCAGCACGTCGCGTACGTCACCGCTCAAGGCGTCACCGTGGGCCCGACGGTCGAGTTCCGCGAGCTGCGCAACCAGGTGTCCGACGAGTCGACCGGAATGGCCGAGCGCCTCAAGGGAATGACCTTCTGGGGCTTCCCGCTGCTGGCGCTGGTCTGCATCCTGTTCTTCGTCGGCGCGACCGGGAAGAGCGCGCAGATCCCGTTGTACGTGTGGTTGCCGGATGCGATGGCGGGACCCACGCCGGTCTCGGCGCTGATCCACGCGGCGACGATGGTGACCGCGGGCGTCTACATGGTGGCGCGGCTCAATTTCCTCTTCGCTTTGAGTCCTCCGGCGATGACGGTGGTCGCCGTAGTTGGCGTACTCACGGCGCTTTTTGCCGCGTCGATCGGCTTCTTCCAGTACGACATCAAGAAGGTCCTCGCCTACTCCACCGTCAGCCAGCTCGGCTTCATGTTCATCGGCGTCGGCGTGGGCGCGTACTGGGCGGGCGTTTTTCACCTGATGACCCATGCGTTCTTCAAAGCTTGCCTCTTCCTCGGGTCGGGCTCGGTCATCCTCGCCTGCCATCACGAGCAGGACATGCGGAAGATGGGTGGGCTCAAGTCCTACACGCCGATCACGCGGTGGACGTACCTCGCTGCCTGCTGGGCCATCGCCGGATTCCCCTGGGCGAGCGGCTTCTACTCGAAGGACGAGATCCTCTGGAAGGCCTGGACGGCGGAGAACCTGACCGCCCCGTGGATCGGTCCCGCGATCTACATCGTCGGCGCGATCGCGGCGCTGGGAACCAGCTTCTACATGTTCCGCTCGTACTACATGACCTTCACCGGCGAGTACCGCGGCGGCCACGGGCACGAGGACAAGGAGCGGCTCGAGGACCCGCACGCGATGGCCGCGCACGCGCATGCCGGCGCGATCACCCACGGCGTCCCCGACGGCGCCCCGGCAGCGCACGCGGCCGCTTCGACCGTCGCTCACCAGCACGACGAGTCGCACGGCGCGATGTCCACGCCGGCGCAGGCGCACGACGAGCACAAGGTCGAAGTCGCGGCCGCGACCGCCGCCGCCCACGGTCACGACGACGGCGCGCACGGCGATGCCCACGCGCACGGCGGCGTGCCGCACGAGTCGCCGAATTCGATGACGTACGTGCTCGCCCTGCTCGCTTTCGCGGCGGTCGTGGCCGGATTCGTCTTCGGCTGGCCGGCAGCCTGGGCGGGCGGGCACGAGCCGGTGCTCGAGCATTTCCTCGCGCCGAGCCTGCCCGCCGCCGAGCACGTCAGGTTCGCCGAACCGGGCCACGCGACCGAATTCCTCTTTCAATTCTTCGGGTTGGCAATCGCCGCGCTCGGCTGGGCCGGGGCCCGCGCGCTCTACCTCGACAACAAGAGCACGGTCCCGGCGCGGCTCAAGGAGATGTTCCCGCGGGCGTGGTCGGTCGTCTTCAACAAGTACTACGTCGACGAGCTGTACCAGGCTACGGTCGTACGCGGCTCGCTGATCGTCGCGCGGATCTCGTACTTCATCGACCAGAACCTGATCGACGGCCTCGTGAACTTCATGGGCTTCCTCGGTCGCGCGGTCGCCTACCTCGACGCCGCGATCGACACCTACATCGTCGACGGCGCGGTCAACGGCCTCGCGTCCTTGACCTGGAACAGCGGCAAGCAGCTGCGCCGAATCCAGACCGGCCACATCCAGAGCTACCTCTTCGGCGCCCTCGGCGGCGCCATCGTCTTCGTCATCATCCAGTACGTCATCCGGTAACGACCCCATGGACCATCCGACCACTTCCACGCTGCTCACCTGGATGACTTTTTTGCCGCTGGCGGGCGCGGCCTTGATTTTGCCGGTCCTCGCGCTGCGCGCGGGCGGCGCTCTTTCGAAAGCCGCCGGCGACCAGATCTGCCGGCTGATCGCGCTCGTCGCCTCCGGCGCGGTGCTGGTCCTCGGCTGGTACCTGTGGCGCGCGTTCGACCCGCAGAACCCGGCGCTGCAGTTCGTCCAGCACGGCCGCTGGATCACCGCCTACAACATCGAGTACTTCGTCGGCGTCGACGGGATCTCGATCACGCTGGTGATGCTCACGGCGCTGATCTCGTTCATCGCCACCATCGCCTCGATGCCGTGGTGGCCGGGCAACGCGCACCTGGACGGCCATCACTTCACGCAGCACGGCGTGCCCGGGTACATGGCGATGCTGCTCATCCTCCAGACGGGCATGACCGGCGTGTTCGTCTCGATGGACCTGTTCCTCTTCTACGTCTTCTGGGAAGTGATGCTCCTGCCGATGTACTTCCTGATCGGCATCTGGGGCGGCGCGCGGAAGGAATACGCGGCGATCAAGTTCTTCCTCTATACGCTGGCCGGCTCGGTTCTGATGCTGCTGGCGATCATCGGCCTCTACTTCTACGGGCCGCAGGAGGTCGTCGACGGGCGCCTGACCCACACCTTCAACATGCTGAAGATGGCGCAGTGGGGCCGCGCCGGCGGGTACCTGGCGGCGCCGCTGATCGGCAGCTTCCACTTCATCAACCTGGCGTGGATCGCCTTCTTCATCGGATTTGCAGTGAAAATTCCGATGTTCCCGTTCCACACCTGGCTGCCGGACGCGCACGTCGAGGCGCCGACGCCGATCTCGGTCATCCTCGCCGGCGTGCTGCTCAAGATGGGCATCTACGGCATCCTGCGGATCAACTTCGCGATCCTCCCGCAGGCGACGAAGTGGGCCGCGCCCGCGATGGCCGTCTTCGGCACCATCAACATCGTCTACGCCGCGTTCGTCTGCCTTGCGCAGAAGGACTTGAAGCGGATGATCGCGTACTCGTCGGTCTCGCACATGGGCTTCTGCCTTCTCGGAATGAGCGCCTTCACCCAGCAGGGGATCGACGGCGCGGTCCTGAACCTGTGGACCCACGGCCTGATCAGCCCGATGCTGTTCCTCATCGTCGGCGTGATCTACGACCGCGCCCACCACCGCAACATCGAAGGATTCGGCGGGCTCGCGCAGCAGGTGCCGGAGTACGCGGGCCTGCTCGGCCTCGCCTTCTTCGCCTCGCTGGGCCTGCCGGGCTTGTGTGGATTCGTAAGTGAATTCACGGTCTTCCTGGGCTCGCTCGTGACCTGGCAGACGCTGACCATCATCTCCGCGCTGTCGGTGATCATCACCGCCGCGTACTACCTCTGGGCCATCCAGCGGATGATGCTCGGCAAGCTGAACCCCACCTACGCCACCCTGCCCGACGTGAACTGGCGCGAGCGCCTCACGTTGTACCCGCTGGGCGCCCTGATCATCGTCTTCGGCTTCTACCCGCAGGCCATCTTCACGCTCATCGAAGGCTCGCTCCGCAACCTGATTCTCCCACTGCAATGAAAAGCAACAACCCACCACAGAGGCACGGAGGGCACGGAGATTTTTGGTTTTGTAAACCCAACCTCCGTGCTCTCCGTGCCTCCGTGGTGAGCTTTCGCGTTTGGAGCTTCACCTAGATGGACAACATCACGTCCTTGAAGTTGTTCTGGCCTGAGAGCGTCCTGACGGTCGCGACGTTGGCGATGTTCATCCAGGACCTCCTCGTCCGCCGCAGCCCGCGGCGCGAGCTGGTGCTGACCGTCGGCGCGCTCTTCTGGCTCGGGCTGACCGCGGCCGCGCTGGCGATCACGCCGGCCGGGAACGTCCCGCTCTTCGGCGGCCTGCTCCAGCACGACCCGTTCCGGATCTTCTTCGGCTGGCTCTTCCTCGGCGCCGCGTTGCTCACGATCCTGATCGTTCCCAAGAGCCAGCAGATCTCCCCGGCGCGGCTCGGCGAGTTCTTCGGCCTGCTCTTCGCGCTCCTGCTCGGAATGTTCCTGATGGCGAGCGCGACCGATCTGCTGATGATCTACCTCTCGGTCGAGACGGTCTCGCTGGTCAGCTACGTCCTGACCGGCTTCCATCGCCACGACCGCAAGGCGAACGAAGCCGCCCTCAAGTACGTGATCTATGGCGGCGTCGCCTCGGGGGTCATGCTCTACGGCATGAGCATCCTCTACGGCCTCTTCGCCACCACGCATTTGACCGGAGACGGCGGGATCGGCGCGCAGCTCGCCGACGTCACCTCGAGGCTCTTCCTCGCCCACGCCTTCGGCGGTCAGCCCGCGGCGCAGCTCGCGCTGGTGGTCGCGGTCGTCTTCGTCCTCGCCGGCGTCGGGTACAAGATCGCCAGCGTCCCGTTCCACATGTGGTGCCCCGACGTCTACGAGGGCGCGCCGACTCCGTTCACCGCGTTCCTTTCGGTGGGCCCGAAAGCGGCAGGGTTCGCCGTCGCCATCCGATTCTTCTTCGCCGCCTTCGAGCGGCAGGTCCCGGGCGGCGGCTACGTCGCCGTCACCGAGCTGCCGTGGCCCGCGATCATCGGGATCATCAGCGCGATCACGATGACGCTCGGCAACCTGACAGCGATCGTGCAGACGAATCTCAAGCGGCTGCTCGCGTACAGCTCGATCGCCCACGCCGGATATCTATTGATGGGCCTGGCGGCCGCGAGCACCGAGGGCGTCCGGTCGATCCTCATCTACCTGATCGGGTACGTCCTGATGAACGTCGGCGCGTTCCTGGTCGTGATCGCCGTCTCGCGGCACACCGGCGGCGAGGACATCCGCGACTTCCGCGGGCTCGGGACCAAGGCGCCTCTGGCCGCGATCGCGCTGACGATCTTCCTCTTCAGCCTGACGGGAATTCCGCCCTTCGCCGGGTTCGCCGGCAAGTATCTCATCTTCGCCGCGGTCGTTCAGCGCGGCGGTTTCTGGTTCGTCCTGCTGGCGGTGATCGGCGTCGTGAACAGCGCCGTCTCGCTCTTCTATTACGCGCGGATCATCAAGGCGATGTTCCTGGAGGACGCGCTCGACGAGCGGGCGATGTCGGTTCCCGCGATCTACACCGGCGTGCTCGTCGCGCTCGCGGTGCCGGTGATGGTGCTCGGGATCTACTGGCAGCCGATGATCCGGTGGGCCACCAACGCGTTCGGCGGTGGTTTCGCGCTGTAGTTTCAACAGCTTACAATTGCAATCGGTAACTCTTTCCGCCGCCACCCGCACCGGGAGTGCCGGTCCTGTAGCAATTTCTGGGAAAAGCATTCGACATCGGCAGATTGCGCCCGGAGCGCCGGGCGCCGCCGCTGGAATCGTGCATCGACGCATCTCGGCTCGAGCATGCGTCAGGGATCACAGAACGCTTGGCCGGCTGCTTGCACACATCCGCGGTGGGATGGCGACGTACGTTCCACCGAGACCGCCAGGGCGGTTTCTTCGTTATCAATTCGACAGTGCAGCCCAGCTGCGCCGCCATTGCCGGCTGGTCGATGGCCGCGTCCTGCTCTTCTTTCCCGAGC
Organism: Myxococcales bacterium; assembly: GCA_020201435.1. Lineage (GTDB taxonomy): Bacteria > Myxococcota > Myxococcia > Myxococcales > 40CM-4-68-19 > 40CM-4-68-19. The sequence continues at coordinate 792 of JAIVGS010000014.1, read as the reverse complement.
CCCGTCCGTCGCTCGGCGAACGCGCCCGGGTCCTGATCGAGCTCTGCGTGACGAACTCGGATCAACAGGTCGCGCTGCCGGCGATGGTCCATTCGCGCGCGTGGGACGCACCGCCCGGCATTTGGCTGGAGCTGCGCGCGCTCAGCGTCGTCGCCGGGCTGCAGTCGGCGATCATCGCGCCGCGGCGGAAGCAACGGCGGCTCGCTCTCGATCAGCTGGCCTGGGTGGATCACGGCGACGGACCGGTCCTTGCTTGTCCCGTCCTCGACATCAGCGAGGGCGGCGCGCGCCTCTGGGGCGTCCCCGGCGGCGCGCCGAGGACGGGCGAGCGGATCCGCATCCGACTGCCGCATGCGCAGACGCTGGTCGGGCGCATCGCCTGGGCGCGCGGACGCGAGGTAGGCCTCGACTACGTCGCGGAGAGCCTCAACCCCGCAGCGGATCTGTACGCGCGGGTCGAATCGCTCTGGAACGCGGCGCGCGTCGCCTGCCATAACCCCTCCTGCGGGTGCGCCGCCGGAGCAGAGACGCTCGACCCGCCGCATCCGCTTCGCCAGCGCCGCGAGGGAGGGGTCCGATGACGCCTCGCTGGACCGACTGGCTGACGGGCACCTTCTTCCGCATCCGGGTTTCGCCGGCGGCGGCCGAGAAGCTGAACCAACTGTCCGAGGACACGCAGATACGCCTGCGTCAGATGCTGAACGACATCGCCGAGCTGGCGGACCTGGTGCCCCCCTCGACCGGGCGGGCCTGGAACGAGACCGACGCGACGCAACTCCTCCAGCTGCATCT
>JAIVGS010000200.1 GCA_020201435.1 Myxococcales bacterium | reverse complement strand
CAGAGGAGCTCGACGTCGCCAAACCGCAGCTTCGCGCCTTCCGGGACCGCGACGGGCTCGCGGCCGACGGGCTTGCCGTCGAGGAAGGTCCCGTTCGCCGATTCGAGGTCTCGGAGGCGGTAGGTGCCGCGTTCATCGCGAGCCAGCTCGGCATGCTTGCGCGAGACCGAGTCGTCGTCGAGGACGACGTCGCAATCCGCGCCACGGCCGATGGTCGCTTTCGCCGGCAACTTGATCTGCTTGTCCGAATTGACTGCTTTCAGCGCCGCGCCGGCACCGACGGCGGGTGCCTGGGTTGCCTTGGTGGCCTTCGTCGCCGGCTTGACCGAGACCTTGACGTCGCCGATCTCGATCGCCGCCCCCGCCTGGACGGCGGCGGGCTTCTCGATGCGCGCGCCCTTCACGTAGACGCCGTTGTGCGAGCCGAGATCCTCGACCAGCAACTCGCCGCCCTTGACGAAAAACCGCGCGTGCCGCCGCGAGACGTCCTTCGACCGAAGCACGACGTCGCAGGTGGCGTCCCGACCGATCAGCAGCTCACCCGCCGCGATCGGATGACTCTGCGGTTTCCCCCCGTCCGGCTCGGTGAACGTCAGCGTGAACAACTGAGGCTCAGGCTTCCTCGCGGAAGATGTCCATGTTGACCGGGATGCCGCGGCGCTGCAGGTCGTCGTAGAACTTGGGCACGAAGCCGGTGGCGACGAACTTGCCGACCACCTTGCCGTCTTCGTCGAAGCCTTCCTGCTTGAAGGTGAAGATGTCCTGCATCGTGATGACGTCCATCTCCATGCCGGAAACCTCTGAAATTGCAGTGACTTTTCGGGTGCCGTCGGCGAAGCGGGTCTGCTGGATGATGAGGTTCACGGCCGACGCGATCTGGTCGCGGATGGCGCGCACCGGCAGCTCCATGCCCGACATCAGCACCATCGTCTCGAGTCGCGAGAGCGCGTCGCGGGGCGTGTTCGCGTGCAGCGTCGTCAGCGAGCCGTCGTGGCCGGTGTTCATCGCCTGCAGCATGTCGAGCGCCTCGCCGCCGCGGCACTCGCCGATGACGATCCGGTCGGGCCGCATGCGCAGGGAGTTCCGGACCAGGTCGCGGATCGTGATCTGACCCTTGCCCTCGATGTTGGACGGCCGCGCTTCGAGGGAGACGACGTGATCCTGCGGAAGCTGCAGCTCCGCGGCGTCCTCGATGGTGACGATGCGCTCGCGCTCGGGGATATACGACGACAATATATTCAATAGAGTAGTCTTGCCCGACCCGGTGCCGCCCGAGATCACGATGTTCCGCCGCACCTTCACGCAAGTATCGAGAAACTCGGCCATTTGCGGCGTGAGCGTGCCGAACTCGATGAGGTTGTCGGAGGTCAAGAGGTCCCGCTTGAACTTGCGGATGGTGATGCACGGCCCCTTCAGCGCGAGCGGCGGGATGATCGCGTTTACCCGCGAGCCGTCCGCGAGCCGCGCGTCGACCAGCGGCGAGCTCTCGTCGATGTGCCTCCCGAGCGGCGCGACGATGCGCTCGATCACCCCGAGCACGGCCTGGGCCGAGCTGAACGCCTTGTCGACGCGCATCAGCTTGCCGTCGCGCTCGACGTACACCTGGGTGGGGCTGTTGACCATGATCTCGCTGACGCCCTCGTCGGCGAGGTAGATCTCCAGCGGCCCGAGCCCGAGCGCCTCGTTGAGCACGTCCTGGATCAGCTCCTCGCGCTCGAGGTGCGCGTCGAGCTCGCCGGTCGCGTCCATCTTGTTGACGATGGCGCGGATGGTGGCCTCGGTCTTCTTCCACAGCTCTTCCGAGCCGAGCGCGTCGAGGTCGAGCCTGCGCAGGTCGAGCGCCTCGATCAGCCGGTCGTGGACCAGGTTGAGCGTCTCGGCGTACTCCTCGGAAGCGTCGGCCGACTTCTTCTTGCCCGGCACGGCCTTGAGCGGCGCCTGCTTCGCGGCTGCCGCGGCCTGCGCTTTCGCGCCCGCCAGCGCGCTGCGGCCGCCGGCGGGCGGTGGCGGCGCGATCCGCATCGGCGACGGCTTCGGGGACGGCTGCGTCGCCGCCACCGACTTACGAACCGGCGCCGGCGTCGGGATCCGCGCTTCCTCGTCCGGCGGCGGTCCCTCCGGCTCGGGCTCGGCCTCGGGCAGCGCCTCTTCCTCGCCTGGCGGCTCCTCCGGATAGCCTTCGCGCCGGGTCGCGTCCTCGCCGTCGTACTCGGGGTGATCGGTGCGCTCGTCCTCGGCCGGGATCCGCGGCGCCATCGTCGAGCTCTCGCCGTCGTCCTCGGGCGCGGTGTCGTCCGCCGGCTCCATGTCGGGCGGCTCGACGTTGAGGATGAAATCGCCGATGTAGACCTTGTCGGTCGGCGAGATGACCTGTGGCCCGGCCAGCTTCTTGCCGTTGACGTACGTTCCGTTGGTCGACTTCAGGTCGAGGACGATGATCTTGCCGTCCTTGACGACGATCTTGGTGTGCTTCTTCGAGATGTTCCCTTTGGGCAGGCAGATGTCGTTCTCGTCGACGCGCCCGATGGTGATCTCTTCCGATTCGAAGTCGAGCCGCTGCGTGGCTCCGCCCTTCTCGGTGAGGATGACGCTGAAAGGCATCTCGGATGGCTCCCCTCGGGGTGCAGCCTACTTCACTCGGCGATCAAAGCAAAAGCAACTGCTCACCACGGAGGCACGGAGGGCACGGAGATTTGTTTTGAAAAAAAATCTTTCTCCGTGCCCTCCGTGCCTCCGTGGTCTGCTTTTGCCTTTCAGTCGAAGATCGAGAAGGAGACCGAGTCGCCGGCGTCTTTGTAGAGCTTGCGCGCGTCTTGAATGAGTTCCTTGACCCTTTCGCTGCCCGGGGCCACGACTTTCGGCGTCACGTAGATCGCCAGCTCGGTCTTCTTGTCGATGAAGTTCCGGCTCTTGAACAGCTCGCCGATGATGGGAATGTGGCCTAGTAACGGGACCTTGGAGACCTCCTTGTCCTCGTTGTAGTTGAACAGGCCGGAGAGGATGATGGTCTCGCCGTCCTTGACCGTCACGTTGGTCTTCACGTCGCGCAGCCGGAAGCCGGGAACTTCGAAGCCGTTGGCACGGATCGAGATGCTCCGATCGATGTCGGAGACCTCGGCGTAGATCTCGGTGCCGATGTTCCCGCTGCGGTCTGCCGTCGGCGTGATGTTCAAGACGATGCCGAACTTCTTCCACTCGATGGCGAACTGGTTCTGCGTCACCATCAACAGCGGCACTTCGCCGCCCGCGACGAACTCGGCCTTCTCGCCGCTCGCGCAGACGAGCTTCGGCTGGGAAAGGACGCGGACGAAGCCGTAGTCGAACCGTGCCCCGACCGAGAAGTCGCTCGCGGCGTTGCCGGTGACGGTGAACGAGCCGGTCTTCTGCGTCACGCCGCTGTCGAGGCCGGGGATCGGCTGGATGATGTTGATCGCCGCGGTCGCGCCGTCGCCGATCGAGACCAGCTGCAGCGGCGGCTTGATGCCGACCAGCTTGTTGTCGCCGTACGAGACCTCGACGAAATCGACCTCGACCAGCACCATCTTCTTGAGGCCGACGCTGACCAGGTTTTCGGCGCGCTCGCCGACCGCCCGGGTGACGAGGTCGAGCTTCTTCATCTCGTCCTGCGAGTCGACCCATCCCTCGAGGAAGAGCGTGCTGCCGACCACGGTCGCGTTGACGCCCTTGAGGCCGTTCTTCTGGTAGGCCTTGTTGAGCGCTTCGGCCGCGAGTTTCTTGGCGTTTCCGCTCGGCCGCACGAACGACTTCACGCTCGGATAGAGCTGGGTGATCTGCTGGACCCGCTCGTAGTCGTCGGTGGTGATCGTCTCGCCGTCGAGGTAGACGCGGTCGCCGACGACGCGGATCTGGATGCCCTCGCGGTCGCCGAGCAGCGCGCGGACTTCGCTGACGACCTCTTTCGGGTCCTGCTTGCGGACCACGATCACGTAGCTCAAACGCGAGTCGTTGTTGCGCCAGACCAGGAGCGAGGTGCGACCCTCGCCGACGCCGGTGATCAAAAGCTCATTCCCTGCGCCCACTTGCTTCACGTCCGCGACGTCCGGCTCGCCGATGGCGACGCGCGCGACGTTGGCGACCTGGATCACCTTCTGCTGCCCGACGCCGAGGCTGATGGTTCCGCCCTCGGCCTGCGCGAAGGCGTTCGAGCTTGCCAGAAGCAGGGCGACAAGGATGAGGGATCGCATGGGTTCGGCCAGATTAACAAAAGTCGAAATTGGGGACACGTACCCATTTCGTCCGACGGGAGGACGATTGACTCGGGAAATGGTTACATGTCCCCAATTTCAACGGCCGTAATACACGGCATCCGGCGGACGCGGCTCGACGAGGAAATCGAGTGATTTCGCGGCAAAAGAAGGTCGCGGCTGCGAAGTGATGTAGGCGGCGATCTGCTGCGCTTCCTCGTCGGTCAGCGAGCCGGGAGCGGTATACGGCATCGAATGCCGGAAGAGGCCGGCGAGCGTGTACGTCCGCGCCGCGCCGGCGCCGTCGTTCCACGACTTCGGGCCCCAGAGCGGGCCGGGCTTGAGGCCGCCGATCCACAAGCCCCGGCCGGTCAAGCCGTGGCAGTTGGAGCACTTCGCGAGGTAGAGCGATCGGCCGCGCTTCGGATCGAGCTTGTCGAGCGGCAGCTGCTGGGCGAGGCCCTTGCCGCGCCAGGCCCTGGTCTGCTCTTTCGAAATGCCTTCCGAGAGCCAGCGCAGATATGCCGCGACGGCGCGGACTTCCGGAGCGTCCGGCGGGGGGTCCGGCGCGGCATTCTCGTGGTTCACTCCGCGCCGCCCGGGCGCGTTCAGGCTGCGCAGGAATCACCCGACGACGCGGTCCTCCAGCGTGAACTGGCGGCCGGTTCGCTTGTTGTATTCGGGGAAGACGCTGGCGATTCCGACCAGCGGCATGGCGCCTTCCTTCTGGCCGGCGTTCAGGTGGCAGTTGCCGCAGGAGAGCTTCGACTGCGTGCGCTCACTCGCGTATTTCGGGGTGTTTTCGAAGATGCGGTAACCGAGGCGGACTTCCTGGGACGCGGTCGGATCGGCGAGCGGGTCCTTGATGCGCGCCTTGGCTTCGCCGATCGGCGCGGACTGCGGAATCAGGAGACCGGCGCAGAGCAGGGCGATCATTCATGCCTCCCGGACGATCATGAACGCCGCGACCGCCAGAACGAAGACGGCGAACAGCCGTCGCAGCGCGAGGACGGGTATTTTCGCGACCAGGAACGCGCCGACGAAGCTGCCGGCGATGGCGACCAGCGAAAACTCGAGCGTGGTGAGCCAGTGGATCGGCGCGGCCGACGAGAACCGCCCGGCGAAGCCGCCTGCGCAGTTGAAGGCGATCACAGCGACGCTGGTGCCGACCGCGTCCGCCATCGGCAGTCCCGCGAACAGCACGAGCGTCGGCACCACGAGGAAGCCGCCGCCGACGCCGAAAAAGCCGGTCAGGATGCCGACGCCGATGCCGGCGGTCAGCACGCGCCCGACCGAAGTATCGCCGGACGGCTGGTAGGACCGTCTGAGCAACATCGCGATGCCTGCGACGACCATCACGCAAGCGAAGAGAATCAGGAGCGTTTTTTCCGGGATCCGGCGCGAGGCGAGCGACCCCGCGAAGGACGCAGGAATGCCCGTCGCCGCGAACAGCAGGGCGGCGCGCAGGTTCAGGTGTCCGCGAAACCCGTGCTGCAGGGCGGCGCTCGCGCTGGTCAGTCCCACGACCACCAGCGAGGAATACGTCGCTTCCAGAGGCGGCAGGCCGCCCCAGTAGACGAGGGCGGGCACGGTCAGGATCGAGCCGCCGCCGCCGAGCAATCCGAGCGAGATGCCGATGGCGACGGCGGCGGCGAACGAGATGGCGTGCAAGCGTCAGATGAGCGGCAGGATCTTCCAGCCCTGCTCCTGCGCGACGTGGAGCGCGCCGACCCCGGCAGGCACGACCATGAAGCCGGGCAAGAGATTTGCCTTCCATTCGGCGATGGTGGCCATCGGGTCGAGGCCCATCTGCATCGCGGTCATGCCGCCGAACGCCGTCAACGCGTTGTGGCACACGAAGAAGAACGAGCCGCGCTTGAGGCAGGCTTCCGCGCTCCAGTCCTGATAGACGTTGCCGCCGGCGCCGGGGTCGCCGTCGAAGCTCAGGTTCGTCTGCGCGGCGTAGTAGACGTTCTTCGTCTCCGGCTTGCCGCTCGCGTCGTTGAGCTTGTAGGTGGCGCCGATGTTGTACTTCTCCCACATCGCGTCGTTGAGCGCGAAGATGATCGACGGCCCGTAGAGCACGGCGCCGCTCCCGACGTTGCCCTTGCCCCAGCCCATCGAGAATTCGCCCGCGTTGAGCGCGTTCTGGACGTGGATGTAGAGGCTGGAGAGGCCGGGGATGATCAGGTGCGGGTTGACCGACTGGAAGACGAACTTGTGCGGCTTCTTCTGCTGGAGGATCGCCATCATCTTCTTGCCGTCGTACTCGCTCGGCTTGAGCACCGGGAAGTGGACGGCGGTCGGCGGCGGCGGCCCCGGCGGCGGCTTCGCGGCAACGGGCTTCGCTTCCTCCGCGACGGCCTTCTTCGACAAGACCAGAGCGCCGGCTGCGAGCGCACTTCCGCGCAGGAAGTTCTTCCTCGAGATCGACATTTGGTTTGTCCCCCTTGGCGCGGCATTGACACTTTTTGGGCGGTCGACGTCAAGAGCTGCAAAAAAACACTCGTTGCGCCCGCCGCCGGCGACGCGCACACTGGCGCGCCTCCGGGGGGTTCCACATGATGACCGCACTGCTCGCTCTTTGTATCGCGTCCGGCGTCGTCGACGACAAGGCGACGCTGCAGGGAATGAAGGACGGCAAGATCGTCTACGACATTACCGAAGGCGACGGGAAGGGGCTGCTCAACCGGCTGGAGACGATCGACGAGACGCGCCGGTCGATGCTCGACGCCGGGACGATGCCGCACTTCGTCCTCAGCTTCCGCGGGCCGGCGACGAAGCTCGTCCAGACCGACATGGAGCAGGTGAAGCCGGAAGACCGCGAGTACGCGGCGAAGATCGCGAAGTACGTGGCGTCGTTCGCGAAGGAAAAGGGCGTCGAGAGCCTCGAACAATGCGCGGTCGCGATCCGCCACGCCGGGACCAAGGCCGAGAACGTGGTGTCGCCGCTGAAAGTCGTCGCCAACAGCTTCGTGACGCTGATGGCGTACCAGTCGAAAGGCTACGCCTACATCCGCCCTTGAGTCGGAGTTTCGGGGACACAATACTTAATTACGACGCGCGGCGGATGGCCCTTCGGCCGAGATAAGTATTGTGTCCCCAAATCCCTAGAAGAGGACGCCGCCCCACAGGAACGCGTAGCCGGCGCCGGCGGCGATTGCCAGCCCGTACGGCACGTACTTTGGGCGTTCGCGACCGCGTAGCCTGGCTGCCAGAAGCCAGAGCGCTGCCTCCAGGCCTCCCGCGATGCTGACGTAGACGAAGAGCATGAGTGCGAATCCCCAGCCGGCCGCCCCGCCGGCGACTGCGCCGCACACGGCGAGCAGCTTGACGTCGCCCCAACCCATCAGTCTGGAGTTGACGAGCGCGGCGAGTGCCGGAATTCCCGCCGAGGCCAACACACCACCTGCCGAGTAGGTCAGCAGCGGCAGTCCGCCGAGCCAGCACATGCACGACAGCACCATCACGAGCGCCGGAACGGTCACCGCGTTGAGGATCAGGTGGCGCCGCAGATCGGTCACGACCGAGATCGCAAGCGCAAGAAAGAGCGTGATCAGCGCGATCTTCGCCGGCAGCGGCGCCGCGAGCAGGTCAGCCACTTACCTGAACGTGCAAGAGAGCTTTTCCGAGCAGATGAAGTACTCGTCTCCTTCCTGGATCTGCCGCCGGCTGATCCGGCGCTTGTCGAACCAGGTCCCGTTCGAGCTGCCCAGGTCCTCGATGAACCACGCGCTGCCCTCGCGGGTGATGGCGGCGTGCTCGCGGCTCACCTTGCCGGAGTTGATGATCAAGTCGCAGTGTTTCCCGCGGCCGATCAGGAACCGCTCCTTCACCACCCGGTCGAGCTCGCGGCCGTCGGCGAGCAGCACCAGCGTCCGCCCGCCGGGCGTGATGCCGGGATCGCTCGGCTCCCCGCGGTGCGGCGCGATCATCGACGCGGACGGCCGCGGCGGGACCTGGATGCCGCCCAGCGACGCCGCGATGTTCGGCAGCTCCATGCTGGTGGCCTGGCCTTCCTCGCCGAGCAGCGAATCGTCGACCTCGACCAGCGACGGCTCCGGCTTCACCGGCGCGCCCGTCGGAGGGTTCGAGATCGGCCGCGCCCCTCCGCCCGCGAGCTGCTGGGCGATCTTGGCGACGCTCTCGGGATTCCCGTGCGGCACCGAGACGAGCTGCGGCGCCGGCCGGGGCCGGCTCGACTCCATCGCGGGCGGCAGCTGCGGCGGAATCAGCCCGCTCAGCCGCTTCAAGTCGGCGGGCACGAGAAAGCCGTTGAGCCGGGCGAAGGTGTAGAGCGCCTGGTTGATCAGCGCGTCGCGATCGCCGCCCATCTCCACGGCCATGGTCGAGAAGGCCTCCCAGAGATGGTCTGCGATCATCAGCGTGCGGGGCGTCTTGGCGCGGTCGTCGGTCATGGCCCTTCGAGGAGCAGCATGTGAAGCCGTCACACTATGCTCCCCTTCAGCTTATCCGACCGCCTCCGGCGCTACTAGACCTACTTGTAGGTAATTACCCCACCCGTGACGGTGGCGGTGTTGGTCAGCGGCAGCAAAGGGTCCGCCTGGACGACGGAATTCTGCCCGGTCACCGCGGTGAAGACCTGCGTCGCCCGCCGCGGCGAACGGTAGGTGATGACGTCGCTGGCGACGCCGAGCAGCGGCGCGATCGAAGTGTCGCCGAAATAGACCGGGAACATGCCGGTGGTGAGGCTCACGCTCCATCTGGTGCCGGGCACCTGCGGCTCGTCTCCAGTGAGGAAGAACGCGAGGGCGATGTTGTCGGTCGCCCGCGGTATGACGCCGGCGTCGTAGTCGAGTGGGTAGTCGAAACGGCGCTCGGTCCCGAAGAAGGCGTCGCCCGTGCGGGTCCGGCCGCGCGGCGTAGATTCGTCGAACACGAGCCACGGCAGATCGCGGGCCGTGCGCACCGTCGCCGCCGCGCCCAGGCCGGTGGGACAAGCGTCCGCGTTGAAACCGCGCTCGGTATCGGTCGGCGCGAGCGTCGCGACCTCGAGGGTGTCGGGCAGCACGATGTTCAGGATCTCGACCTCGAACCGGAGCGGCGATTGCGCCTCGGTCGCGGCCAGATCCTTGCACGGCTGCCCGGCGTCGACCGGTGCGACATACCCCGAGAAGCCGACGACGTCGCCATGGGTGCCCGCATCGGCGTCCGCGGCGCGCAGCGCGAGGATCGGATCGTCGACCCATGGCTGAAGGTCGAGCCCCGAGGCCTTGAACAGCATGGTGCCGCCGTCGGTCGACGACGTCAGCGTGCCCCCGCGCGTCTGGAGGCCGGGCATCGCGCTGTGCCATTCGGCCTGCCAGAGCGACTGGTGGGTCACGCCGGCGGTCATCCAGCCGATGTTCGGATGTCCCGCATCCGGCGGCATGAAGTTGAACATGGGCGGGGTCAGACTGGCGACCGAGACCGAAATGGTGGGGGCGTTCGTCCCCGGCGTCTGCTCCGCGCCGCTGAAGAGCGCGTCGTAATACGTCGAGTTGACGAATCGGCGCTGCAGGACGTCGACGAAATAGGTGTTGCCGTTGGTGCTCGAGACCGCCGCGAGCAGGTTGAACCGTTCGACCGGCGCGTTGGTCGGGGCGCCGGTGTACAGCGGCGTGCAGGGCTGGATCGGAGGTCCGCCGTCGCCCGGGTCGCAGTTCGCCACGTCCGCGGGGAGCGAGGGCAGGAACGCAGCCTCTCTCGCCATCCCCGGCGGGGTGATCGGCTCCATCGCCTGGAGGCCGGCCGTCTTGTCGTCGATCGAGTAGGGCGGGATCGGCACGACCTGCCTGTCGTTCGCCCGGGCGATGAGGACGCCGCCCGGATCGAGCTCGGTGCCTGCATCGGCGGTGTTGCCCGGCTCGAGGATCATCATCACGAACTCGCCCGCCGGATGAGGGGTGCCGGCGTCGTCGTACCAGAGCGGGCTCACCGCGACCGAGCGTGCGGGGCGGGGCGGCGTCAAGCCGGTCTTGATCCGGTTCATGGTGCAGGCGCCTCCGACAGCAATCGTCGGGATCGCGACCGTCACGACGCCGTCGCCGCCGTCGCTGGCACCGTCGGCGATGTAGGCCGTGTCGCCGCCGGGCGCGACGGCAATCCGCCGCGCGACCACTCGATCGAGCGTGCACTGTCCGACGACGGCGGGCGTGGCGACGCCCCCGTCCGGGTCGACGCCGACGCTGAGCGCGACCAGTTGCGCCGGCGGGCCCAAGGTGACGGCGAGCGCGGTCACCGCCGGCGAGCCGACCTCGATCCCGTTCACGTCGACGGCGTTGATCGCGACCACGTCGGCGACCGGACCGCCGAGCGGGACCGTCATGACCGCGCCCGCGTCCGCACGGCCGTGCGTGGCGTCGACGAGGTTGCGCGCGTCGACGACGCGCACGTTGGTGTCCGCGCCGACCGCGAGCACCGCGCCGGTCGCGCCGCCGTCGGCCTGCAACAGCCGCGCCCCGGCCAGATGTAGCGGCCGGTCGCGGGTCTCGATGTTCGCCGGGAAGACGCGGATCTTCCCCGGCAGGAACTGTTGATCCTCGTTCCTGGGGCAGGTGTCGGCCGGATCGACGCCGCCGTCGGGGAACAGGGCGCGGTTGCACAGCTGGAGCGCGCGGAGGTTGTCCTGACCCTGGTTGGCGACGAAGAGGATGTCGCGATCGGCGGCGGTCGTCACCGCGAGCCCGGTCGGCGAGACGAACTGACCGCCCGCGAAGACCGTCTGGGTGCTGTTGCAGGCCAGGGCCGCCGCCAGCGCGGCGATGAAAAGCGCTCTGATCACTGGCACTTCCCAACCCGCCCGCGAAGGGTCGCGTTCCACGGCTGGTCGTACGGCACCTCGAGCAGCGCGATGCCGCACGATCGAAAGACGGTGACCGCGAGCCGCGCCGATTTGCCATCCTCGGACGGTGGCAGGACCTGGATCGTGAACGGCGAGTCGCCCAGCCGCTCGACCTGCGCCACCACCTGCTGGACGCCGGTGTCGTAGATGGCCACCGCGCCGCTCTTCTCCGCCGCGACGGCGATCAGGTCTGCCCCTTTGTTGGGCCGCGGTATCCGGGCCACCTCCGCCGGCGAGACCGGCAGCGGCACCACTCGCCGCACCCGCGGCGGCACCGACGGCAGGAGCGGAAGCTCGACCTGCGCCAGCACGTCGGGATTGCGCAGGGTGACCCAGAGCGACATCGGCGCCCCCGTCTTCTCGTCGAAGTCGCCGAACGCCATCCCGGTGGTCTCGACGCTCGCCACGTCGGGGTAGAGATCGAACAACTCCGGCAGCGCGGCGAGCTGCGCGTTGGAATCGAGAAAACGCAAGTAGTTGAAGCCGATTCCGATGCACCTGCCAGTGCCCGGCTCGCCCGCGCCGGTGCCCTGGAAGCGCTGGAAGCAGCCGCCGAGGACGAGCTGGTGGCGGACCGGATCGAAGAGCATCGGGCCGACCGCGGTGCCCTGGCCGGCGGTGACGGCGGCGACGAACTCCGAGCCGGAGAGCGTGGTGTAGAGGAGCCGCGAGGGGTCGGCCATGTCGAGCGCCGCGACCACCGCGCTGGTGTTGAGCGTGCCGCTCGCGATCGAGTCGATGCGCGGGATCATCGCCGAGACGAACAGCGCCGGCCGCGGGTTTTCGCCGGGCAGCGTCACGACGCCGCGAGCGATCGAGAAGGGCCCCAGCACGCCGCTCGCGCCGAGGTCGATCAGGCCCTTGCGGCAATCGTTGGTGGTCGCGCCGGCGCCGGGTGCGCAGGTGAGGTTCAGGTCGGTGTCGATGGCCACCGCGTTGAGCGTATTGACGTCGCGCGAGGCGGTGTAGGCGCGGCTGCCGTCGTCGTTGAGCGCCACGGGGCCGGCGTAGTTGCCGATGATCACCGAGCCGTGGTTTCCGTCGGAACCTTCGGGTCCGAAGACGGTGCCGGGGTGGCCGGAGACGTCGTCGTCGCAATTCTTGTCCGGGGTCGGAAACGCGTCGCAGCTCAGACCCCGGTCGAAGACCGACTTCAGGTACGACTTGCGGATCACGACCAGCGTGCCGCCGTCGTAGGCGTGGTTGGAGTTGCCGTTGGCGACGATCAGCGCGCCGCTTTTGTGGAGGGCGAGCCCGGTGGGGAAGAAGAGGCGCGTGTTGGTCGGCTCTTTGGGCCCGAACGGAGGCGGCAGGAATTCCGGCGGCTCGGTGACGCACCCGAGCGCGCAAAGCACGAACAGAAGCGGGAATTTCCGCGACATGCGAGCGGCCTTCCTAGGGCCGAACCGGCGCAGGGTCAAGACGATTTCTCGACCTGCAATCGGGAGAAATCCGCCAGCGGCGAGAACAGCTCGTGCAGCGCTCGGAGCAGCGCGAGACGATTGTCCCGCTGGGCCGCATCGGGGTCCATCACCATCACGTCGTCGAAAAACTCGTCGACCTCGGGTCGCAGCGCGGCAAGCGCCTCGTACGCCGCGACGTAATTCTCGTTCTCCAGCGCCTCGGTGATCCCGGCCTTCGTCGAAGCCGCGATCAGCGCCCGCTCGGCCGGGGTACGGGCGAGATCCGGCTTCAGTCCCACCGGCGCGAGGCCCTTTTCGCGGGCCTGCGCGAGGATGTTCGCGATCCGCTTGAACGCCGCCGCCGCGGCTTCGAATTGCGCCCGGTTCTTCTCCCGCACCGTCTGCAGCGCGACGAGCCGCTTCTCCAGCGCCGCCAGGTCGTGCGCGCCGGTGTGCAGGACGGCCTGGATGGAGTCGGGCTGGCCGCGGTCGCGCAGGAGGACCTCCAGACGACCCAGTAAAAAAGCCCAGATCTTTTCGAGCAGTGCGGCTTCCTGCGAGACCTTGGGATTCCTCGCGTGGAGCTTCTGCGCGTAGTGCATCGCCTCGTGAAGATCGAAGCGGTAGCCACGCCCGAGCGTCACTTTCAGCAGGCCGAGCGCGGCGCGGCGCTGGCCGTACGGATCGGCGGTGCCGGTCGGCTCCTTACCGATGCCGAAGATGCCGACCAGCTGGTCGATCCGGTCGGCCATGCCGAGGAGCGCCCCGGCGTCGGCTTGCGGCAGCCGGTCCTCGGCGCCGCGGGGCAGGTAGTGGTCGAAGATCGCGTCGGCGACTTCGGGCGCGACGCCGTCGTGGAGCGCGTAGACCCGGCCCATCGAGCCCTGCAGCTCGGGGAACTCGCCGACCATGCCGGTGGTCAGATCGGCCTTGCAGAGCTCGGCGGCCTGCGACAGCTGGCTCGCTTCCCCGCGGCCGGTCGCGCCGTGGAGCCACAACGCGACATCCCGCAGTCGATCGATCCGCTCGCGCTCGGTGCCCAGTCCCTGCAGGAACGTGCGGCGGGCGAGCTTCTCGACGCGGGAGGCGAGCGGAACTTTCCGATCCTCGTCGAAGAAGAACTTGCCGTCCGACAGCCGGGCACGCAGGACGCGCTCGTAGCCTTTTCGGCTCACCGCGGGGTCCTTCACCTTCGTGTTCGAGACCGCGACGAACGCGGGCAGCAGCACGCCTTTTTCGTCCTGCACCGCGAAGTACTTCTGGTGGCCGCGCATCTCGCTGATCAGGACCTCGGGCGGTAACTGCAGGAATTCCTTGTCGAAATAGCCAACGACCGCGGACGGCTCCTCGACCAGCCCGGTGACGGTCTCGACCAATTCGTCGTCGGGACGCGGCGCGCCGCCGGCCTCTTTCGCCGCCCGCGCGACCTCTTCACCGATGCGCTGTTTCCGTTCCGCCCAGTCGACCAGCACGTGCGCCTTGCGCAGCTCGGCGACGTAGCCGCGCGCGGTGATCCTGACCGGCTTCGGATCGTGAAAGCGATGGCCGCGCGATTCCACGCCGCTCTTCACGTCGGCGAACGTCACCGGAAGGAGCTTTCCGTCGAGCGTGGCGACGATCCAGTGCACCGGGCGCGCGAACGGGTCGGCCTCCAGCGAATCCCACCGCATCGATTTGCGGAAAGGTATACTACGTATAATTTTCTCCAAAAGCGGCGGCAGCGCCTCGGCCGCCGCCTGCCCGCGCACATGCTGCTCGACGACGACGCGGTCGTTTTCGATCTTGAGCGAATCGAGCGCCACGCCCGCTTTCTTCGCGAAC
Source organism: Myxococcales bacterium (assembly GCA_020201435.1). Lineage (GTDB taxonomy): Bacteria > Myxococcota > Myxococcia > Myxococcales > 40CM-4-68-19 > 40CM-4-68-19. Next base: position 12,401 of record JAIVGS010000200.1, on the reverse strand, counting down.
CCCGCGCGCGCCGCTTCCGGCGCCTTCGCCGGCGGCCCGACCAGCTTCCGCGTCGTGTCGGGCGCTTTCTCCGCGATCGCAGTGACGATCAGCGCCAGCCGCCGCGGCGTCGCGTACGTCGCGATGTTCGCCCGCTGCGCCTCGCCCTCGCCGTTCAGCCGCGCATCGTCGAGGCCCTTGTTGATCTCGGCCGCCATCCACTCCAGGGCGGGCTTCTGGAACGAAGCGGGCAGCTCCTCGCAGCCGATTTCGAAGACGAGATCCATCACTCGTCGAGCTCGCGGTAACGGGCCAGCTCTTTCTCGGCGAGGGCGCGGTCTTTCAGCGCCGGGAACTTCATCGCGGTGCGGGTCGCGAGGTACAGCTTCGCGCAGTCGTGCGCGAGCTTGCGGACCCGCAAAATGTACCCCTGCCGTTCGGTGACGCTGATCGCGCCGCGCGCGTCGAGCAGGTTGAACGCGTGCGAGCACTTCAAACAATAGTCGTAGGCCGGCAGCGGGAGCTTGCGAGCGACGAGCTGCTGGCACTCTTTTTCGTACTCGTCGAAGAGCTTGAACAGGCGCGACGCGTCGCTGGCGTGGAAGCTGTACTCGCTCTGCTCGCGCTCGTTCTGCCAGAAGACGTCGCGGTAGGTCAGCTTCGTGCCGTCGGGATAGGTGCAGAAGACCAGGTCGTAGATGTTGTCGACGCCCTGCAGGTACATCGCGATCCGCTCGAGCCCGTACGTCAATTCCGCCGCGACCGGACGGCACTCGAAGCCCCCCGCCTGCTGGAAGTAGGTGAACTGGGTCACCTCCATCCCGTCGCACCACACTTCCCAGCCGAGTCCCCAGGCGCCGAGCGTGGGCGACTCCCAGTCGTCTTCGACGAAGCGTAAGTCGTGGTCTTCACTCGTGATTCCGATCGCCTTCAGCGAGCCCAGGTACTGCTCCTGCACGTCCTTCGGGCTCGGCTTCAGGATCACCTGGTATTGATGGTGCTGGTGGAGCCGATTCGGATTCTCGCCGAACCGGCCGTCCGCCGGCCGCCGCGACGGCTCGACGTACGCGACGTTCCAGGGCTCCGGCCCGAGCACGCGCAGAAACGTCGCCGGATTCATCGTGCCCGCGCCGACCTCGAGGTCGTACCCCTGCATCAGCGCGCACCCGCGCTCCGCCCAGTACGTCTGGAGCGCGAGCAGCAGTCCCTGAAAGTCTTTCGGCGCGGGCATCGGGCGCGCGAAGGTAGACTCGGGCGCCCGCTTCTGCAAGCGCCGTTTACGCGGCCCGTTCGGCCGCTTCGTCGGAGAGCGGGTGCGTCCAGCAGAGCGCTCTGACCCCGCCGAACACGAGGGTTTCGTCCTCGCTCGGCTCGTCCAGCAGCGCGGCGCGCACTTCCGCGGACGCGCCGCGGAGCGCGGCCTCCATCTGCGCACCGAGCACCTCGCGCGCCTGCCGCTCCTCGTCGACGGTGATGGTGATCTCGGCGAGCGCGTTCCCCATGCAGCGCCACAGCGTCGAGAGTTCGGACGCGAGCCCGCGCCCCTGGTGCCTGGCGTCGATGCGCAGCAGGCCGCCGCATTTGCGCCACGGCGTCCCGGCCGCGGCTCCGTCGGCGAGCGCGGCGCCGGCGAGCAGGACGAGCTCGGCGGCGCACCCATCGATCGACCAGGGCAACGCGCCGGCCTCTCTCAGCGCAACCCGCCATCGGGCGGCGACGTTCTCCCGCGCGCCGATCAGCTCCGCGCCCAACCGCTCCCGCGCCCTCTCCCAATCCATCGCCCGCGCATACCGCGCCACCGCACAGCTGACGATCGGGCAAAAGGGGGACGCGACAAGTCTTCAGACACACCGCGGAGGCGCGGAGGACGCAGAGGTCCGCGGAGAATTTTCTTACAAAAAATCCTCCGCGCTCTCCGCGCCTCCGCGGGGCGCTTGAAGCCGTTACTTCTTTTTGCCGACGGGTGGGGCGAGGAACGACACGTTGTCGTCGGCGACTTTGGCAGGGGAAGGTTCGCTGGCGGGCTGTTCGCCGCGGACGTGGTCGAGCAGGGACTTGTGGGTCTCGAGGATCGCCCCGAGCTGCTGCATGAACGACGCCCGCGCGCGCTTCAGCTCGTCGATCTCCTGGATCAACTGCAGCCGCTTCGCCTGCGCATTGGCGATGATCTTCTCCGCCTGCAGCTCCGCGTCCGACAGCACGATGTCCGCTTCCTTGCGGGTGTTGGCCTTCATCTCCTCGGCCAGCCGCTGCGCGGTCGTCAGCGTCTGCTGCAACAGCTGCTCGCGATCCTTGAACTCGTTGATCCGCGACTCGCGACGGCGCAGTTCCTCGTCCTGCTTGTGCAGCTTGCGCGTCAGGTCCTCGAGCTCGGTGGCGACGAACTCGAGATACGTGCGCACTTCCTTCTCGTCCAGGCCGCCGAGGCGACCCTTGCGGAACGTCTTCTGCTGCAGATCGAGGGGCGTCAGCTTCATGGCTCGGAGGATACACCCGCCGTCAAGCTTACATTCCGCTCCGCCTTGGGCTCGCCCGGCTGCTCCTTGGCCGGGGCCGCGAGGACGCCGCCGCGGATGCTCGCCTTGACCCGGTACATCGCTTCGTCGGCGACGCGCAGCAGCGACTCCGGATCGCGCGCGTCGTCGGGAAACGACGCGACGCCGAGCGACGCGCTCAAGGTCAGCGGGCCGTACGGCTGGTCGGCGAGGAACGGCTCCCGCGCGATCTCGCCGCCGATCCGGCGCGCCGCCGCGATCGCCTGATCCTTGCTGGTCTCGGGCATCAGGATGACGAACTCGTCGCCGCCGTAACGCACCGGGACGTCGGTCGAGCGCAGGGTCTTCAGAAGCAGCTTTCCGACCTCGTGCAGCACGCGCGAGCCGGCCTGGTGGCCGTGGGTGTCGTTCACCTGCTTGAAGTGGTCGAGGTCGAAGAAGATCAGCGAGACCGGATGGCCGAATCGCGTCGCGCGGACGACTTCCGACTCGAGCTGCCGCTTCATGTGCCGCGAGTTGAAGAGGCCGGTGTGATCGTCGAGGACGGTCAGCTCCTGCACCTTGTGGAAGTTGCGGGCGTTTTCGATCGCGATCGCGGAGAACTCGGCGACGGTCGAGAGGATGCGCAGGTCTTCCTCGGAGAAGACCGGGTCCCCCTCGCTGTTGACCAGCTCGATCACTCCCAGCGTCAGCCCTTTGAACGTGAGCGGCACGCAGAGGATCGACGCGGTCTGAAACCGCGACGCGTCGTCGAACCGGCTGGCGAACCGCTCGTCCTTGGCGACGTCGGGCACGAGCAGCGGCAGGTTGTGTTGCGCGACCCACCCGGCGATGCCCTCGCCCGGCTTGATCCGGAGCCCGAGGAGCTGATCCGATCCCGCGCCGACCGCGGCATGAAAATAGAGCTCGCCGGTGACCTGATCCTTGAGCAACAGCGACCAGTTGCGAGGCTTCAAGAGCTCGCTGACCTTGGCGAGGATGACGTGCATCACCTCGCCGATGTCCAGCGACGAGGTCAGCGCCTTGCCAATCTCGTTGAGGACCGCGAGCTCGTCGACGGTGCGCTGCAGCTCGCGGAGCAGATCTTTGCCCCGCATATCCTTCGAGTCTATGCGCAGTTGTCGCGGCGCGCCAATTTGATGGCAGGGCGCTGAAAAACGAAGTTTTTCAGCGAAACCCTGCTACGTTTTTGCGCACCGGAGGGGCATGCATGCAGCTGGTTTTGTGCTCGGCGTCGCCGCGGCGGAAGGAGCTCCTGGCCCGTGCCGGGGTGCGATTTACGGTGACGCCGTCGCACATCGACGAGACGCTGCGGCCGGGCGAGTCCGCCCTCGGGTACGTTCGTCGGATGGCGGTGGAAAAAGCGGCGCCGCAGCGCAGGCCGGGTCAGGTCGCGCTCGCCGCGGATACGATCGTCGTCGTCGACGGCGACGTGCTCGGCAAGCCGCGCGACCGGTCTGATGCACAGCGCATGCTCGCCGCCCTTTCCGGTCGAGAACATCGAGTGATTACAGCTGTGTGCGTCAACGACGCGGTTCGCGAGGTGGAGACGGCGGTGTGGTTCGCGCGGCTGACGTCCCGGCAGCTCGCGTTCATCGTCGACTCCGGCGACGGCGACGACAAGGCCGGCGCGTACGCGGTCCAGGGCGTGGCCGGGGCGTTCATCACCGCCATCGACGGCAGCTTCTCGAACGTGATCGGCCTTCCGATGGCCGAGACCCTCGACATGCTCGCCCAGGCCGGCGTGGAGCTGCCGTGGACGTGAGCGCCGGTCTCGCCGAGGTGAACGAGCGCATCGCGCGCGCCTGCGATCGGGCCCGCCGCGATGTCCGCCGAATCAAGCTGGTGGCGGTCAGCAAGCTGCAGCCGGTCGAGAAGGTTCGCCGGGCGATCGACGCGGGTCACGGGATCTTCGGGGAGAATTACGCCCAGGAGCTGCGCGACAAGGCCGCCGCGCTGCCCGACGCCGAGTGGCACTTCATCGGCGCGCTGCAGACCAACAAGGTGAAGATGCTCGCGGGCAAGGTCGCGCTGATCCACACCTGCGACCGGCTCTCGCTGGCGAAGGAGCTTTCGAAGCGAAGCGGCCGCCAGCGGGTGCTGATCGAGGTCAACATCGGCCGCGAGCCGCAGAAGGCCGGGGTCCTGCCCGAGCACGCGCCGGCGCTGCTCGAGCAGATCGGCGCGCTGGTTCGGGTCGATGGCCTGATGTGCATCCCGCCGGCCGAAGGAGACCCCCGTCCTCACTTCCGCGCGTTGCGCGAGTTGGCCGAAAAGCTCGGCCTCGAGGAGCTTTCGATGGGCATGAGCGCCGACTACGAGATCGCCATCGAAGAGGGCGCCACCATCGTCCGCGTCGGCACCGCGATCTTCGGAGCGAGACCCACATGATCCTGGCATTCTTGCTGGCGGCGCAGGCGCAGGTCCTCGCTGTGCTCGAGTTTCGCGACGAGGTGCCGCCGGCCGAGCGGATCAACACCGCGTATCTCTCGGACCAGGTGCGCGCCGCGGCGAAGCAGGCCCTGCCGTCGATGAAGGTGATCACGCGCGAGAACATGCTGGTCCTGCTCCGGGCGAGCGGAAAAGATCTCGCCAACTGCGAAGGCGAATGCGAGGTCGACACCGCCCGCCGCATCGGCGCCGACGCGGTCGTCAGCGGGGAGCTGCTCAGATTCGGCACCCAGTACAAGTTGAACATGAAGCTGCACGACGCGCGGTCCGGCGAGCTGCTCTCGGGTGCGGTCGCGGCGGGAACCACCGCCGACGACCTGGACCGATCGGTCGCGCAGGCGTGTGAAAAGCTGTTCGCACCCTTGAGATCGGAGATGCCGGCGTTGCAGCGCGAGGGCGGGCTGCTCGGGCTGCAGCTCCACGGCGCATTCGGCTACGGGTCGCAGTCGCTCGGCCCCAACGCCGACACCTCGCTGCCGGTCGCGAGCGGGCAGGGCGCGACCGCGATCGGCCTCGGCCTCGATCTGACCTGGCACGCGTTGCCGTCGCTCTGGATCGGGCCCTGGCTCGACCTGATCATCACCCGCGCCAACTACATCTCGACCGACTCGCTGCTGGTCGGCGCTCTGGCCCGGACCGCTGTCGGCCGCCTGTGGCTGGCGGGCGGCCTCGGCTACGCCGCGCTTCGCGACCAGGGCGGTTGGACGGTGATGGTCGAGGGCGATTATCCGCTCTGGAAGGTGTTCGCCGTTCACGCACAGCTGGTCGTCGCTCGGGGCGCGGTCGGGATCGGCATCACTTCCGGCGACGATACGCTGTACGCCGCCACCGCCGGCATTTCACTGGTGTTCTGACATGATCCTCGCCCTTCTCCTCGCGACGCAGACCGTGGCCGTGCTCGAATTCCGCGACAAGGTCCCGCGCGAGCAGCGCATCGACGCGGCCTACTTGAGCGATCAGGTGCGATCGGCAGTGAAGGAGCTCCTCCCGTCGGCCAAGGTGATCACCCGCGAGAACATGCTGGTCCTGCTCGAGGCGAGCGGAAAGAAGCTCGAGGAGTGCGAGGGCGAGTGCGAGGTCGACACCGGCCGCCGCATCGGCGCCGACCTGGTGGTCAGCGGCGAGCTGCTCCGCTTCGGCAGCCAGTACAAGCTGAACATGAAGCTCCACGACACCCGGTCGGGAGAGCTGATCTCCGGTACGGTCGCGTCCGGAGCGACCGCCGACGAGCTCGATTCGCGACTTCGCGCCGCGGTCGGCAAGCTGCTCTCCCCGCTGATGCAGAACGAGTTCCCCGACCGCCGCGCGGAGGCGCAAAAAGTCGAGGAAAACCAGGGTATTCGGCCGGCGCTCTCGGCGCACGCCGTGCTCGGTTTCGGCACTCTCAGCGGCGACAGCCGTCTGATCGGCCTCACCCTGACCGAGACGCGCGGCAGCGAATCCGCGTTGACTCTCGGTCTTGGCGCCGATGCGGGAGTTCGGCTCGGGCGCCCGTTTTCGCTCGGCTTGTTCGTCGATTACGCGGGCGTGCAGACGCAGACCAGCGTCAACGCGCTCGTCTATGGCCTTTGCGGCCGCTTCTACTTCGGGCAGGCCGCGCTGGCGCTCGGCGCGGGCCTGTCACATCTGGGCACCAACATCGCCGGCCCGGGGGCGATGGCCGCGTTCGATTACGTGATCTACGCGCCGGTCGCGTTGCACACCCAGGCGCTCTACGCTCATGAGTCGGACGTCGGCGGCCTGTTCAACGGTGCGAACAGCGTCTTCAGCTTCGCCGCCGGCGTGTCGGCGTTCTACTGATCGCCCATGTACGGGTAGGCGACCTTGGTCGGCGGGGCGAAGTTTTCCTTGATCGTCCGCGCGGAGGTCCAGCGCACGAGGTTCAACGCCGAGCCGGCCTTGTCGTTGGTGCCCGACGCGCGCGAGCCGCCGAACGGCTGCTGGCCGACGACCGCGCCGGTCGGCTTGTCGTTGACGTAGAAGTTGCCGGCCGCGAAGCGCAGCTCGTTCATCGCGGTCGCGATCGCCTTCCGATCGCGCGCGAAGATCGCGCCGGTCAGCGCGTACGCCGCCGACTGTTCGCAAACCCCGAGAGTCTCGACGTATTTCGCGTCGGGATAGACGTAGACGCCGACCACCGGGGCGAAGATCTCCTCGACCATGATCCGGTGGCGCGGATTGGTGAGCTGGACCAGGGTCGGCTTGACGAACCAGCCCTCGCGCTTGTCGGTCTCGCCGCCGGCCACGATGCCGGCCTCGCCGGCCTGTTTGGCGAGGTCGATGTAGGAAGAGACGTTCCGGAACGACGCCTCGTCGATCACCGCCCCCATGAAGTTGCGGAAGTCGCTCACGTCGCCGACGCGGATTTCCGCGATCATCTCCTGCAGGCGGGGTCGCAGCTTTGTCCACACGCTCTCCGGCACGTAGACCCGCGAGCAGGCCGAGCACTTCTGGCCCTGGTACTCGTACCCGCCGCGGACGATGGCGGTGGCCAGCGCGTCGAGATCATCCACCGCCGATGCATGGGCAAAAATGAAGTCCTTTCCACCGGTTTCACCGACGAGCCGCGGGTACTGGCGGTAGCGCGAGATGTTCTCGGCCACGCTCTTCCACATTCCGTTGAACGTTCCGGTCGAGCCGGTGAAATGGATGCCGCCGAGGTGCGGGCTCGCCAGCGCGACGCGGCCGACCTCGCTGCCCTTGCCGGGGATGAAGTTGATCACGCCGTCCGGCAGGCCGGCCTCGCGCAGGCACTGCATGAACGTCCAGGCGCTGTAGATCGCGGTCGATGCGGGCTTGAGGACGACCGTGTTCCCCATGATCGCCGGCGCGGTCGGGAGGTTCACGCCGATCGACGTGAAATTGAACGGCGTCACCGCGAAGACGAACCCGTCGAGCGGCCGGTAGTCGGTCATGTTCCACATGCCCGGCGCGCTCATCGGCTGCTGCGAGTGGATCTCCTGCGCGTACCAGACGTTGAAGCGGAGGAAATCCATCGACTCGCAAGCCGCATCGATCTCGGCCTGGTGCGCGCTCTTGCTCTGGCCGAGCATCGTCGCGGCGTTGATCAAGGGGCGGTACTTCGTGGCCAGAAGCTCGGCCGCCTTGAGGAAGATCGCGGCCCGCTCGGCGAACGGCGTGGTCGACCAGTGCGCACGGGCGGCCTGCGCGGCGGCGATCGCCTGCTCGACGTGCGAGGCGTCGGCCTCGTGGACGGTGGCGAGGACGTGCTGGTGCTTGTGCGGCATCCGCGCTTCGCTGGTGCGTCCGGTGCGCACTTCCTTGCCGCCGATCACCAGCGGGATCTCGATCCGCTCACCCGCCATCCGCTTGAGCGCCTCCTTGAGCTGGGCTTTCTCCGGGCTGCCCGGGGAGTAGGGCAGGACCGGTTCGTTGACGGGAGTCGGGATCCGGACGTTGGCGTCGATCATCGGAGCCTCCGAAGCGGCGCGGAGCATAACGCGTCTGCGCCGTGATACATCAGCTTCCGCCTTGGATCGGGAAAATCACGACACGATCCGTTTTTCGCTCGACGGCGAGGCGATCGAGGCACGCGCCGGCGACACGGTGGCGGCGGCGCTCCTGCGGGCCCGGATCACGACCTTCACGCGGTCGATCAAGTACCACCGGCCGCGGGGGCCGTTCTGCCTTTCGGGCACCTGCGGGCAGTGCCTGATGCGGGTCGACGGCGTGCCCTCGCGCGCCGCCTGCCGGGTGCGCGTCGAGGAGGGAATGACGTGCGCGCGGCAGAACGGGCCGCTCGGCGTCGACAACGACGTCTTCCGCGCCGCCGATTTCGTCTTCGGCGAGGGGCTCGATCACCACCATCTGTTGACTGGCTCGCGCGTGCTCGGCCGGGTCGCGCTCGAGATCGCGCGGCGGCTGGCGGGCCTCGGCGAGCTGCCGTCGGAGGTGCAGCTTCCGGTCCCCGGTCAGATGCGGACCGTGCGGGTTGCCGTCGTCGGCGCCGGTCCGGCGGGGCTTGCCGCTGCTCGCGCGGCGGGCGCGGATCTGTTGATCGAACGGGAGCCACGACCCGGCGGATCGGCCTGGCTCAGGCTCGACCTGGCCGGCCCGGACCCGGATTGGGTCGCTCAGCAAGCGCGCGGTTTTACAGGAGAATTGATGTTGGGCGCGGACTGCGTCGGCCTCTATCCGAACGACAGTGCGCTCCCCGGCAATGCGCTGCTGGCGGTGCGCGCCGGCCCCCGGCTGGTCGGAGTTGTCGCCGAGCGGGTGATCGTCGCGACCGGCGGCGCATCGCAGCCGTTGCCGTTTCCGGGTTGCGACCGGCCCGGGGTCTACGCGGCGCGCGGCCTGCTCGGCCTTTCGACGCTCGTCGGCGAAAAGCTCGTCGTGGTGGGGGAGGGGGAGGAGCTTGGGCTGTGTGTCACGGCATTGCGGCGGTTCGGCTATGCGATCGAGCGCGCGATCGACATCGAGAAAATCCAGCCGGTTCGCGCTCTCGGCAATCCGGTTCGAGGGCTGGACACGTCGGCCGGCGAGCGGATCCGGTGCGACGCGGTGGCGATCGCGCTGCCGCCCGCGCCGTTGCACGAGCTCGCGTCGTCCGTCGGCGCGCACGCTCGATGGGTCGCGAAGCTGCACGGTTTCGCCGTCCAGGTCGACGCCGGCGGTCGGACCGCCGTGCCGTGGCTCTTTGCGGCCGGACGGATCGCGGGGTTGAGCCCGGTGTCGTCCGGCGAAGCGGCGGGCAGGGCGGCGGCGTCGTGAACGACAAGGCCATCGTCTGCGCCTGCGAGGATGTCAGCGTCCGCGACGTCGAGGACGCGATCGCGCACGGTTTCGGCGACATCGAGAGCCTCAAGCGCTACACCGGCCTCGGCACCGGCCCCTGCCAGGGGAAGAGCTGCGAGTCGGGTGCGATGCGGATCTGCGAGGCGCGCAAGGCGGTTCCGCCCGAGGCGCAGGTGCCGTTCCGCGCGCGGCCGCCGTTCGTGCCGACGCAGCTCTCCGCCTTCGCAGGCCTCGAGCTGCCGGCCACCGGCTACCGGCTGCCGGCCACCCGCCTCAGGCCGACCTGGGGTACGGGTCCACATCCTCTACAACCGAAGACGCGGCTGCCTGAGAAGGTCGACGTGGTCATCGTCGGCGGCGGGATCATGGGACTGGCTCTGGCGTGGAATCTCGCGGGCCAGGGTCCCCAGAAAATCCTCGTACTTGAGCGTGGTTATCTCTGCGAAGGTGCGTCCGGGCGGAACGGCGGTGGGGTGCGGGCGCAGTGGACGACGCCGCTGTTGATCGAGCTGGCGAAGGAATCGATCGACTTCATGGGCCGCTTCGCGCAGGAGCTCGGGATCAACGTCTGGCTGCGCAAGGGCGGTTATCTGTTCCTCGCCCACGACGACGACACGGTCCGGCGCATCGAGTACGGCGCGGAGCTGCAGAAACGGTACGGCCTTCCGACTCGCGTGATCACGCCGGGCGAGGCCGGCGAGATCGTGCCGGAGCTCGACGTCTCGCGGTTCATCGCCGCGTCGTGGAACCCGGAGGACGGCGTGGTCTTTCCCTGGCCGTTTCTCTGGGGCTACGCGGACGGCGCGCGAAAGCGCGGCGCGCAGGTCGAGACGTTCACCCGCGTGACCGGCATCGACGTTTCCGGGGGCCGGGTTCGCGGCGTCCAGACCGATCGCGGCCGCGTCGCCGCCGATCGCGTGGTCATCGCCTGCGGCGCGTGGAGCCCGACGGTCGCGAGGCTCGCCGGCGTCGCGCTGCCGAACGTCCCCTATCGCCACGAGATCGTCTCCAGCGAGCCGCTCAAGCCCTTCCTCGGGCCCCTGGTCTCCATGCTGGGGACCGGCCTCTATTTTTCGCAGTCGATGCGCGGCGAGATCGTCGGCGGGATGGGCGACCCCGACGAGGAGCCCGGACTCAACCAGACCTCGTCGCTGCGCTTCATGACGCGCTACGCGCGGGCGCTGACCGAGCTTTTGCCCGTCGTCGGCAAGGTCAAGCTCTTGCGCCAGTGGGCTGGGTGCTACGACTTCACCCCCGATCGGTCGCCGATCCTCGGCGAAACGCCAGGCGTGAGCGGCCTTCTCCAGATGAGCGGCTTCGTCGGCCACGGCTTCATGATGGCGCCTGCGGTCGGCCGCCGGATGGCCGCCTGGATGGCGGGCGGGCAGGACGAAATCTTCGAAAAGTACGGCCTCCGCCGGTTCGCCGACGGCCGCCTGATCCAGGAAACCTTCATCATCGGCTGAACGTCGTAGTTATGGGGACACAATACTTATCTCTGACCTACGTCCTCGGCCGGCAGTCGGAGATGAGTATTGTGTCCCCGAATCTCCTCAGAAGCACCCCGCGTACGTCTTCGGCTTCAGCTTCGGCTTCGCGCTGATCGCCGCGTACCTCTTCGCGGTCTGGATCGGCCCGAACCCCCCGCTCGTTACGCCATCGGCCGCGGCCTCGTCGCCGGTGCGGGCCTCGTCGCCACCAGCTTCGGCATCAATTACCTGTTTTCGGCGCGGAGCATGGTGCTGTGGTCCATCGATGCCGGTTATCATGTGGTGCAGTTCGTGCTCTTCGGCCTCGTCCTCGGCCTCTGGCACTGAGTCAACATGCATCTCGCCGGCTGGCAGCTCTGGATCGCCGCGGCGCTGCTCCTCGCGGGCGGCGAGCTGTTCCACGGCGCGTTCGCGCTGCTCGCGCTCGGTCTCGCCTGCCTGCCTGCCGCCGTAACTGCAGCGTTAGGCGGCGGAATTTCGCTTCAGGTCATCGTCTTTACCCTCGCACTGCTCGCCGAGATCCCGCTGCTCAAGCCGCTGGTCGTGAAGCGGCGCCACCTCGCGACCAACGCCGACGCCATCGTCGGCAAGCGCGTCCGGGTCCTCTCGGCGGTGAAAGAGCACGAGGACGGCGTCGTATTGCTCACCGGGGAGCACTGGAAAGCGCGCTCGCTCGCCGGCGAGCTCGCCCCGGGCGCCGACGCGCAGGTCGTGCAGCGCGATGGGCTTTGTCTTCTGGTCGTGCCAACCGAGAGGAGCAGCTGATGGAATTCATCCTGGCCGGCGTTCTGGCGATCGTCGCCATCGCTTTCTTCCGTATGACCCTGCGCACGGTGCCGCAGGCGCACGTGATGATCATCGAGCGGCTCGGCCGCTATCACCGCACGCTGCAGAGCGGGCTCAACATCGTGCTGCCGATCATCGACAAGCCGAGCCCGTTTTTGATGCGCCGGCAGGGACAGGCGGCGCTGCAGAGCTACGTCGACATGCGCGAGATGGTGCTCGGGCTCGATTCCGAGCAGGTGATCACCCGCGACAACGTCGGGATGGGCGTGGGGTCGGTCATCTACTACCAGGTGATCGATCCGGTGAAAGCCAAGTACGAGATCCAGGACGTCGGGTACGCGATCGATCAGCTCACCCGCACCAACCTGCGCAATCTGATGGGCGGCCTGACCCTCGACGAGTCGCTGACCTCGCGCGATCACGTCAACGTCCGGCTGCGCGA
>JAIVGS010000273.1 GCA_020201435.1 Myxococcales bacterium | reverse complement strand
GGCACTGGAATTTTTGCTCCCCTAAAAGCCCGGCAGCCGCAGCTGGTGATGCTCGCGGATCGGGAAGGCCGCGATCCGCTTGTCGCGCAGGGCCGCCGCGAGGTCTTCGGCGAAACCGCCGACTGTGAAGACGCGCTGCGCGTGCGAGCGGACCGCGTAGTCGACGAGCTCGTCGAACCCCGCATGATCCGACAGGGGAATGTCGTCTCCCGTCGCGCGCCCGGAGAGGATCGCGACGCGGTGCTCGCCGAGCTTCAGCCGCTCGATCCGCGCCGTCGGCGGCATCACCAGCACGTCGCCCTCGCTGCCGAAGTTTTTCAGCGCGATGCCCTGCGCGGCATAGACCTCGCAGGCGCGGAGCGCGGTCGGGTGGAGCTGCAACGTATGGCCGCGGTCACCGAGGAAACCGACCAGGTCCTGCGTGACGCCGATCGCGGCCGCGATCAGCACCGGCGTTCTTCCGTCGCGAAGCGCTTTTTCGACGAACGCGCGGACCCGTTCGAGAAGCTCCTCGCGCGGAGGAAAGACGAATCGCGGATGCCCGTAGATGGCGCGGATCGCCAGCGCCTCGCACTCGAGCTGCTCGCGCGGCTCGGCGGTGAGCGAGGCGCGAGCTCCCGAGCCGCCGATGTCGCCGGCGTAGACGAGGTCGATCCCTTCGCCTTCACAGCGCAGCTGCGCGCTGCCGAGGACGTGTGCGGCCGGGTGGACGGTCAGCCGCAAGCTGCCGAGAGCAAAGGGTTTTCCGTACGCGGCGGGCAGCGCCGCGGTGCGTTTGAGCGAGCGCGGCTGGGCCGCCTGAAGCATCGCGATCGTCGGCGCGGTGGCGACGGTGCGCTCGGGCAGGACCCGCTTCGCACCGCGCGCGTGGGCGAGAAATCCGAGCGGCGGCCGTCCACTCGGCTCGAGGTACAGGCCGTGGCCGCGAACGCGCAGGCCGTTTGCCGCCCGTTCGACTTCGGGTCTCACGCGCGCGCCCTCGCCCACGCCGCTCCCGCCTCGCCGACGGCGACGCCGAGGACGATCAGCGCGCCGCCGAGCAATTCGCGAGCGGTCATGCGCTCTCCGATCAAGAGCGCCGCCCAGAGCGCGGCGAAGACCGGCTCGAGGCTCGAGATCAGCGCGATCCGAACCGGCGGCAAGGTCTTTTGCGCCCAGGTCTGGACGCCGAACGCGACCAGCGTGGCGAAGAGCGCGAGGTAGAGCAACGCGAGCCACAACCGCGGCTGATCGCTCGCGAAATGCTGTGCCTCCACCAGCGGACCGAAGATCGCGGCGAGGGCGCACACGGTCGCCAGCTGGAGCAGGAGCATCGGCGGCACCGGATGGCGCGGCGCGAGCCGGCCGAGCGCGATGATGTGGCCGGCGAAGACGATCGCGCAGCCGACCGTGAGCCAGTCGCCGGGCAGCGTCGCGGTCGACGCGTCGGCCCAAGGCGCGGACAAGAGCGTCATGCCCCCGAAGGCGAGCGCGACGCCCGCCAGCACCGGCCACGGCGGCCGACGTCGAAAGAGCACGAACTCGAGGAGCGGCGTCATCACCACCAGAAGCCCGGTGAGAAACCCGCTCCGCGACGCGGTCGTGCGCTGCAAACCCTCGATCTGCAAGAGGAAACCGACGCCGAGCAGCCCGCCGCAGAGGACCCCGTCGCGCAGCACGGAACCGCGCAGCGCTCTCAGGTGTGCGCGCCCTTTCGGCGTCGCCACGAGAAATCCGGTGAGCAGCGCAATTGCCATCGCCATCCGGACCGAAACCAGCGCGAGCGGCGACGCCGACGAGTTGCCCATCAGCCCGCGCAGCACGGCGAAGCTCGATCCCCACACCGCCATGATCGCTGCGTACGCGAGGTCAGCCATCAGGATGTTGGGGCGTCCAGCGGGGAGCGAGCTCCCCCCTGGTGGAGGCGCCGCAGGCGCCGGATCGAGCGATGTTCCATCAGGAGGAAACGCGTCACTTCAGAAAACCCTCACACAAAATAAAACCCCAAGCCGAGGACCGCGTAGACCGCGAGCAAGAACGCTCCTTCGAGCCAATGCGTCTCGCCGTCGAGGACGATCAGCGAGAGCGCGACCACCGCCAGGCCGAGCGCGATCACCTCGAACCTCGTGAAGGCGAGGTCCATCGGCGCGCCGAGCAAAACGCCGACGAACACCAGCACCGGCGCGACGAAGAGCGCGATCTGCTTGGAGGATTCCCAGGCGATGCCGAGCGCGACGTTCATGTCTCCGCGGTGGGCGAAGATCACCGCCGTCGAGTGCTCGGCCGCGTTGCCGACGATGGCGACGATGATCACGCCCACGAAGGTCTCGGGCAGCTTCAGCGTCTCGAGCGTGCCGCCGAGCGAATCGACGAGGAGCTCACTCGCGACCGCGGTCGCCGCCGCGGCCACGAGCAGAAGGCCGACCTGCGGCCACGGGCTCCGCCGCGATTTCTGCCCGTGCTCCTCGGCCTGCGCCAGCTGGCCGCGGTGCGTGCGCAGCGTGAAGAGCAGCGAAAGGCCGTACATGACGATGAGGACGATCGAGATCTCCTCGGAAAGCAGGCGGGCGGATCTGGTCGAGAGAAGGGTCGGGACGATCATCGCGACGACCGCGAGAAACAGCGTGGAGACGCTCGACGACGCCGCCAACCGGTTGAATTTCAAGCGGGAAAACCGCGCGCCGCCGGTGACGATCGAGGCCCCCGCGACGAGCAGCAGGTTGCCGAGGATCGACCCGGTGAGGCTCCCTTTGACCAGCGCGACATGGCCGTGGCGGAGCGCGGCGATGCCGAGGATCAATTCCGCCGCGTTGCCGAACGTGGCGTTGAGCAGGCTGCCGGGCGCAGGCCCGAGCCGCTCGGAGAGCTGCTCGGTCGCATCGCCCATCGTCTTCGCGAGGGGGATCAGCGACAGGCAGCTGGCGATGAACGTGAGCGTGTCGTCATGGACGAAGCGATGCACGAGCCAGGCGGCAGGGAGCAACAGCCAGGCGGCGCGCCAGAGCCAGACGGTCACGCTTTTCAGACTACACTGCTTCGAAGACGATTCGGCCCGCTCGTTCGCTGCGCGCGACGCGGCGCTGCGCCTCGAGGACCTCGAGGTTGCCCATCACTTCCGAGAGCGTGAGGTAGAGGTGGTGCTCGCGGGCGTTGGGGAAGATCTGCGGCGCGAGGTCCGCCGGCGACTGCGGTGAGCGCTGGCGCAGCAGCTCGAGCAGGCGCGACTGCCGCTTTTCGTAGAAGAACAGCAGTCGATCGATGATCTCGACATGGCCGGAGAACGGGTCGGCGTGTCCGGGCGCGACCAGCTGCACGGGCAGCTCGCGGACTCTCCGCGCCGAGCGGATGTACTCGACCAGCGCCTTGTGGACCGGCTCGTCGTGCCCTTCGAGATCGAGGAGCGGATTCGGCGAAACGCGCTCGAGCAGGTGGTCGTCCGAGAAGAGGACCTGGTTTTCCCTGTCCCAGAGGCAGACGAGCCCGGGCGTGTGGCCGGGAAGGTGCAGCACCTCGGCAGAAAAGTGCTTGAATTTCAGCACCCTGCCGGGTTCCAGCGCCTCGACCTGCTCGAGCGGCCGGGCCATGCGGCGGAAGTCCTGGAAA
Source organism: Myxococcales bacterium (assembly GCA_020201435.1). GTDB lineage: Bacteria > Myxococcota > Myxococcia > Myxococcales > 40CM-4-68-19 > 40CM-4-68-19. The sequence goes on along the minus strand of JAIVGS010000273.1, from coordinate 5,527 downwards.
TGGACCCTGACGTGCTCGAGCAGCGATGGCCGCGCGCCGAGCTTCGACAGATACGCGGCGTAGAGGTCGAGCCGCTTCGGCGTCCGATCGCGGCCGGTGACCTTGTCGTGATCGCGGACGTGCACGAAGACCGGCGCCCCGCTCGCTTCCTGGGCCGCGCGCGCGTAGCCGTAGTGATCGAGGTGGCCGTGCGAGACGAAGATGCGCCGCACGTCGCCGAAGGAAAGACCCGCTTTGGCGAAGCCGTGCTCGAGCGCCTCCTTGCCCTCGCGAGTCCCGATCCCGGCGTCGAACATCGCGACGCCCCCGCCCTCTTCTTCGATGACGTAGACGTTCGCCGGCCCGCCCGCCTCGGGGAACGGGACGGGCACGGCGATGCGCGTGACGCCGAGTCCAAGAGTGGACGTCATGGCGCCGGACCGAGCGGAGCGGCGGAGACGCAAGCCGCGCAAGGAGCGACGACGAAGGCGGGGACGATCCCGCCGAGGAGAAGCGACGACGCTGCCCGGCGCCGCGGATCCACCGATCCCGCGACGGGAGGCGCCATGACGTGCACTCTCAGGATCACTTCAGTTTTTTCACTTCTTCCGACAGCTCGGGGAGCGCCTTGAAGAGGTCCGCCACGAGGCCGTAGTCCGCCACCTGGAAGATCGGCGCCTCCGGGTCCTTGTTGATCGCCACGATCGTCTTCGACCCCTTCATGCCCGCGAGGTGCTGGATGGCGCCGGAGATTCCCGCGGCGATGTAGAGCTTGGGGGCGACGACCTTGCCGGTCTGGCCGACCTGCAGGTCGTTCGGCTGCCACCCGGCGTCGACCACCGCGCGTGAGGCGCCGACGGCCGCGCCGAGGACGTCGGCCAGCTGCTCGATCGGCTTGAAATCCCCTTTGGTTCCGCGGCCTCCGGAGACCACGACGGACGCTTCGGTCAGCTCCGGCCGCGCGCTCTTCACCTCGTTGAATTCGAGGAATTTCGTCTTCGCCTGAGGCGCCGCGACTTCGAGCTGCTGCGCCTGGCCGGGGCTCCCGGCCTTCTGGGCGACCGGGAATTCGGTCGTGCGGACGGTGATCACCTTGACCGGCGTCGTCACTTCGACGGTCGCGATCGCGTTCCCCGCCCACATCGCGCGCTTGAACTGGTTGGCGCTGACGACCGCCAGGACGTCGGACGCGATCCCCGCGCCGAGCTTCGCCGCGACGCGCGGCGCGATGTCCTTTCCGTACGCGGTGGCTGCGATCACGACGTCCGTCGCGCCGATCTTCTTCGCCGCTTCCGCGACCGCCGCCGCATGCGTCTCCGCCAGGGCATGCTCGAATTGTGCGTTTTGTACAAAATGTACGTTTTGTACAAATTGCGCGAGCTCCTCCCCCGCGCCCCCCACCACCACGCCGTGGATCTGCCCGCCGTTCTTTTGCGCGAGCTGCTGCGCCGCGGTCAGCGCGTTGAGCGTCGCCTTCTTGAGCTGCCCGTGGGCCTGCTCCCCGACCACCAGGATCGTCGCCATCGTCAGACCACCTTCGCTTCGTCGTGGAGCTTCTGGACCAGGGTCGCCACGTCGGGGACCTTGACCCCCGCCGCACGGGCCGGCGGCGCCTCGACCTTGACCACTTTCACCTTGGGTGAAACGTCCACCCCGGGCGCGATCTCCTCGATCGGCTTCTTCTTCGCCTTCATGATGTTCGGCAGCGACGCGTAGCGCGGGATGTTCAGGCGCAGGTCGACGGTCACCACCGCCGGCAGCTGCAGCTCGAGCGTCTCGACGCCGCCGTCGACCTCGCGCACCACCTGCATCGTCTTCTTGTCGGCGCCCAGCTTGAGACCCGGCTTCTTCGCTTTTTCCTCAGCCGATTCGAGGCTTTCCTTCTTCGACGCGAACGTCGCCTGTCCGTAGCCGAGGTACTCGGCGAGCAACTGGCCGCAGACGTTGTCGTCGACGTCGACGGCCTGCTTGCCCATCAGGATCAGGTCCGGCTTTTCCTTCTCGACGACCTTGACGAGGATCCGCGCGACCGCGTCGCTGTCGAGAAAACCGTCGTGCTTGACGAGGATTCCGCGGTCCGCGCCCATCGCCAGCGCGCTGCGGATCTCGGCCTGCGCGGTGCCGCTCCCGATGCTGACCGCGACGACTTCGGAAGGCATGTTCGCGTCGCGCAGCCGCAAGGCCTCCTCGACTGCGATCTCGTCGAACGGGTTCGCCCGGTAATTGACGCCCTCGGTGACGATCCAGGTGTTGTCCGGCTTCACCTTGATCTTCGACTCGTAATCCTCGACTCGTTTGACCGTGACCAAGATCTTCAAGACTTTCCTCCGTTTGCGGGCAGGAGCCCGCGCACCAGCCATTCCGAGATTTCAGAAGCCGTCTTTTTCAGGCCGCTCTTCCGACCCGAGAGGAGCCACCCGAGGGCGAGCTCGTCGAGCGCGCCGAAGATGGCCCTCTTCACCGTCGAAGGCGAGATGCCGTCCGCCAGCTCGCCGCGCTCCTGTCCGTCTCTGACCACTTCGGCGATCAGGTCGACGTAGGCCGCGAGCTTGGCGCGGTCGGCGGCTTTGAGGAATTGCGCGCTCTGCCGCAGCTCGACGATCAGGACCGCCGCAAGGTCGGGATTGCGCTCGACCAGCGAAAGGTGGAGCTGGATGAAGCGCGCAAGCCGTGCGGGCGCCGTCGGCTCGCGGGCCAGCTCGCTGCGGGCTTCGGCCAGAAGCTCGGTCATCTTCTCGTCGAAGAGCCGCAGGAGCAGGTCGTCTTTCCCCTTGAAATACAGGTAGATGGTGCCGTCGGCGACGCCCGCCTCGCGGGCGATCTCCGCGACCGTCGCGGAATGAAACCCGCGCCCGGCGAAGACCTTGATCGCGGCGTCCATGATCCGACCGCGCTTGTCGTTGACGACTCGCAATGTGGCCGATCCACTGAATGAAGGCTCATTCAGATAGGACCTCGGCCGCGCCGCGTCAAGTGATGTCGTGACGCGGCAGCCCCGAACGTGATAGGACGCCGCGCCGACGATGGCCACCTCGCGCAGAAGGCTTCACAGCGTCGCCAAACCGGCGCCGAAACCGGATCTGGTGCACTACGCGCGAGAAGTCATCCGGGCCGAAGCGGAGGCCGTGGCGCAGCTCGCCGGCAGGCTCAACGGGGCGTTTGCTCGGGCAGTCGAGATGGTCCTCGCCTGTTCCGGCCGCGTCGTCGTCACCGGGATGGGCAAGCCCGGGTTCATCGCGCAGAAGATCTCTGCCACCTTTGCCTCCACCGGTACACCCTCGCTCTACCTGCATCCCGCCGAGGCGCTCCACGGCGACCTCGGACGGCTGGTGCCGGGCGACCTCGTGCTGGCGCTTTCGAACAGCGGCGAGACCGACGAGCTGGTCCGGCTTCTGCCGTCGATTCGCCGGCTTGGCGCGCCGATCATCGCCATGACCGGGGGCCCGCGGAACTCGCTCGCCGACGCCGCCGACGTGGTGCTCGAGATCGGTCCGGTTCCGGAAGCGTGTCCGCTCGGCCTCGCGCCGACTGCCTCGACGGTCGCGCTGCTGGCGATGGGCGACGCGCTGGCGATGGCGGTGCAACACCGGCGCGGTTTTTCGCCCGAGCAGTTCGCCTCGCTGCATCCGGGCGGCGCGCTCGGGCGGCAGCTCCTGCGCGTGCGCGACGTGATGCGGACCGGATCGCGCAATCCGACCGTGCCCTGGGATACGCCGTTGCGCGAGACCGCCGCGGTGATGACCCGCACCGAAGGACGCCCCGGCGCGACCAGCGTCGTCGACGCGCAGGGAAAGCTGGTCGGCATCTTCACCGACGGCGACCTGCGCCGCCTGGTGCAGGTCGGCGAGGTCGATTTCGGCCGGCCGGTGTCGGCCGTGATGGGCAAGAGCCCGCGCACGGTCGGACCCGACGATCTGGCGCAGACCGCCGCCGAGATGATGCGGGCGACGCAGGTCGATCAGCTCCCGGTCGTCGATGCCGAAGGCCGGCCGGTCGGGCTGCTCGACGTGCAGGATCTCCTCGCCGCCCGCCTTCTGGGATGATCGAATTCCCGAGCGAGAGGCAAGCCCGGCTGGCCATGGTCGAGGTCGGCAGGCGGCTCTATGCGCGGGCGCTCATCAACGGCGGCGAAGGGAATCTCTCGTGCCGGCTCGGACCCCGGCGGTTACTCTGCACGCCCGCCGGCGTGAACAAGGGCTTTCTCTCCGAGGACCTGCTGGTCGTGACCGACATGGACGGAGAAGCGTTTCACGAGCTGCGCCAGCCGTCGTCCGAATTGCTCTTGCATCTCGCGTGCTTCGAAGAGCGGGAGGACTGCGTCGCGGTCGTCCATGCGCATCCGCCGCACGCGGTCGCGCTGACGCTCGCCGGCGAGGAGCTTCTGCCCTGCATGCCGGAGGCGGTGACCGCCCTCGGCGAGGTGCCGACCGCCCGTTACGCCACGCCCGGCACCGAAAAAGTCGCCGAAGCCGTGCGACCTTACTTGAGAAATTCCGACTGCGTCCTGATGGAGCGGCACGGCGCGCTGGCGATGGGATTCGGCCATCGCGCGCTCTTCGACGGGTGCGACAAGATGGAGATGATCGAGGGCGTGGCTCGCGTGCAGCTGCTCGCGTCGCTGAAGCGGGCGCCGACGCCGCTCTCGCCCGACGAGCGCCGCACGCTCGATGCGCAGCGCGAGGCGAACTTGAAGCGTGTGAAGTCACCCCCTCGGCCCTGGGAGCGGGATCGATGAGAACCTCGGCGGCCCTCGTGTTGTCTGTTGCTTGCGCGGGAGCGCGACCGGTGACCAGGATCGACGGTCTTCACGTTTCGGACGGCGGGAGCGGCGGCGTTCCGGTCGTGTTCCTCCACGGCCTCGGCTCGGACGCGAGCTGCTGGGACGCGCAGCTCGCTCACTTTCGCCAGTCGCGCCGGGGAGTTGCGTACGATCAGCGCGGCCACGGCGAGTCCGACCGCGCCCGCGAGTACACCATCGCCAGCCTGACCGACGACCTCGATCGCGTGACGAGCGATCTCGGCCTGACCCGCTTCTGGCTCGTCGGCCACAGCTTTTCCGGCCTGATCCTCTCGAGTTACGCTGGCCGACATCCCGAGAAGCTGGCCGGGCTCGTCTACGTCGACGCGGTCGGCGACCTGAGCGGCTTCCCGCGGGAGGTCAAGGATCGCTTCCGCAAGCTCGACGAGGGAATGACGCCGCAGCGGCTCCAGGAAGAGTACGGAAAGATGCTGGGGCCGAAGGCGAAGCCCGAGACGCGGCGACAGGTGCTCGCGTCGGCGGCGCGGCTCGACCTGCCCGAGTTCGCCAGCTTGCGCGGACAGATGGGCGACTTCCAGGCGAAAGAGGCTGTCGCGCGCTTTTCCGGTCCGAAATACGCGATCGAGGCCGAGGGCGCCGAAGAGAACCCATGGACCGCGAGCCGGCTGCCGGGCGTGCAACGGCGGCCATCGATCCCGGGCGTGTCGCACTGGTTGATGCTCGACGACCCGGCGGCGCTCAACGCCGCGCTGGACGAGGTGCTCAAGTGAACCGCGCCGACGTGTTCCG
>JAIVGS010000099.1 GCA_020201435.1 Myxococcales bacterium | reverse complement strand
GATGAGCGCGATTACATCTGGGTTACAGCGTTGTCGACTCGGAACGCCGGAGGCCCAGGGTTTCCTCCCGAATCGCGAGGGGGAATCCCAAGCCTTGAAGTGGCGGGGTGTACGGGACTCGAACCCGTGGCCTCCGGCGTGACAGGCCGGCGTTATAACCAGCTTAACTAACACCCCACATCGAGGAATGGGCGGGACAGGTTTCGAACCTGCGACCCTCGGTGTGTAAGACCGATGCTCTACCGCTGAGCTACCCGCCCGGCAGCGAGCGGGGGCGGGTTGTACGGGACGCGCCGCCCCAAGTCAAGCCCGGGTCGCGCCGAGCGCTTGCTACAGTGCCGCCGTGATCGTGACGACCGCAGCCAGCGGCGATCCGGCCGAGGCCGACGACCTCGCCCGCCGGTTCGGCCTGCGCGCAGAACCCCGCGCCGGACGAACGCTCATCCAGGTCCTGGCGGACGCCGAAGGCCCCGTCCTCGTCCTCGCGGCGCGTCGCGCCGACCTCTACGAAAACGGCCGCGCCTTCCGCGCCACCGCGGGGATGGCCGCGCTGCGCCTGTTGCGCGCGCGCCGCGGCGAGCCCGACCCGCTCGTCGCCGCGGCCGCCCTGAAACCCGGCGAGACTGTCCTCGACGCGACGCTCGGCCTCGGCAACGACGCGCTCCTCGCTGCCCAGGCAACGGGCACGAACGTCGTGGGCCTCGAGGTCGATGGCGTCCTCGCCGCGTTTGCGCAAGCGGCCCTGACACGGCTTCCCGCAGACCCGGCCGGGCGAATCGAAATCGTCAACGCCGACCACCGCGAGTGGCTGCGCACACAACCGCCGCGCGCGTACGACGTCGTCCTTCTCGACCCGATGTTTCGGAAAGCCGGCGACGCCGGCCCGCTCTTCGAGTTGCTGCGCGCGCACGCCGGCCACGCGCCGCTCGACGAAAAAACACTCCACGAGGCCCGCCGCGTCGCGCGCCGCGGCGTCCTCGTCAAGGACGCCGCTCCCGGCGACGAGTTGCGCCGCCTCGGCCTGACTCCGCGCCTCTCCCGCCGTTCGGCCGCGATCGCCTTCGGCTGGGCCGAAAGCCTTACGGCGCTGCCGGCTGGCTGATCTCCCTCTGCGCCAGCTCCAGCACCGCCTCGCGCACGAAGAGCAGGTGCTCTTCCTCCTCGTGCAGCCGTTTCTTGAACTCCTTCTTCGCGGACCGATCGCCGAACTCGTCGGCGAGCTGCACCAGGAGGTCCCACCCGGCGTTGTCGGCGAGCTCCGCGGTCAGAAGCGCGTGAAAATCGTGCGGAATGCTCGGATCGCGCCGCACGACGCGCTCGATCCCCTCCGACTCGGTCTGCACCAGCAGCGCCTTGTCGGTCAGCGCGTGGACGTCGCCGCCGAGCTCGCGGATCTGCTCCTCGAGCCACTCCTCGTGCTCCTTCTCCTCGTCGCGGTGCTCCTGCATCTGCCCGAGCATGCCCTTGACCAGCGGGTCGGGCGAGCCGCGCATCCGCTCCAGCACCGCGTCGTAGAGCTTGACGCCGGCCCGCTCGAACGTGAGGCGCTCGTTCAACAAGTCGATCACCTTCGCCGGATTTTTCTCAGCCAGCTTCTTCATGCGCGAAGAGTGCGCATCACTTCGCCCCTTGGCCCGACTTACCGCGGGCTTTCGGCGGTGTAGTTGCCGACCGTGTAGCCGAGCGTTCCGTCGTCGGGGATGCGGGCGAAGACGAATCGTTTCACACCGTGAACAAGTCCTCGCTGCGCAACAGGTCGCCCGCGGTGCACAGGTCGGCCGCGCCGCGAAACAGCATCTCGAGCTGGGGGGGCAGGGCGCCCCTGGCGATCGGCGGGGCGTTCCCGCTCCAGGCGGCCGCGAACCGCTGCAGCGATGCCAGAAGCGCATCGGCCTCGGCGCGATCGGGCTGCGTCGCGAGCGCACCTTCGCGCACCTCGCGTTGGTACTTTCCCAGGGCTTGTTCGAGCGCGGCCGGCGCGCCGCCCGGCGTGATCGACGCGAGCCGCGACCGCACCATGGGCTGCGACGCCCAGCAGAGCAGGCTCGCCGGATGCACGCCGCGCCCGAGCCGCCGCGCGACGCCGGCGCCCGGCACCACCGGCACGCCCGAGACGACCTCGAGGTTGTGCAGGTCGTTGAGCCGCACGGTGTAGATGTCCGACGGCTCCGGCAGCGCGTCCTCGTAACAGCGCCAGACGAACTGCGCGCCGATCACCGGCATCACTCCGCGCAGGACCTCGGTCGCGGCTTCCAGGCAGGCCCGCTGCACCGACCGCAGCGACGGCGCGGCCGGCAGCTTGCGGCCGCAGGCGAGCAGGGCGAGGACCAGCTCCGGCCGACCGCTCACCGGCGAGGAGCGCAGGTCTTCGGCGCGGCCGATCACCGCGTCCATCGGCGCCACCTCCTTGAGCCGGCGCACGATGACGCGCTCGGTGCCGGCGATGGTCTCGGTGATCGGCGTGACCGCGACGCTGTCGCCGACCGCCTCGGCCGCGCGCCCGCCGGTCAGGACGAGCGCGGCGCGATCGACTTCCGAACCGTCGAAGAACCGGATCGCCCACCCGAGCAAGCCGGGCGAGCGAAGCAGCAGAATGTCACCCGGCCTCGGCTCGAGGTCCCCCATGCCGGCGGACTATACAGCGGTCTGCGGAGTATTTCCCGGCGCTTCCATCTTCGGCTGCTCCGGAGACGGCTGACGGAAGAACGCGTCGGGATTCTCGAGCACCAGCGCGTGCCGCAGCACCTCGTCGACGTGCTCGACGGGGATGATGGTCAGCTCGCGCCGGATCTTCATCGGGATCTCGCGCACGTCCTTGGCGTTGTCCTTGGGGATCAGGATCACCTTGGTCCCGCCCCGGTGCGCCGCCAGCGCCTTTTCCTTCAGGCCGCCGATCGGCAGGACGCGGCCGCGCAGCGTGATCTCGCCGGTCATCGCCACGTCCTTGCGCACCGGAATCCGCGCCAGCGCCGAGACCATCGCCGTCGCCATCGTCACGCCGGCCGACGGGCCGTCCTTCGGCACCGCGCCTTCCGCGACGTGGATGTGCACGTCGACGTTGTCGGCGAACTTCTTGTCGAGGCCGAACCGCTCCGCTCGCGAGCGCACGTAGGACATCGCCGCCTGCGCGCTCTCCTGCATCACGTCGCCGAGCTTGCCGGTCAGGATCAGTTTGCCCTTCCCCGGCACGACCGTCGCTTCGGTCTGCAGCAGTTCGCCGCCGACCTCGGTCCATGCCAGGCCGGTGACGAGCCCGATCTCGTCCTTCTCCTCGGTCTTTCCGTACCGGAACCGCGGCGGCCCGAGCAGCTTGTGCACCTTCTTGGTCGTGATCCGGATCTTCTCGTCCGCCCCGCCGGTCCGCAGCACTTCCTTGGCGACCTTGCGGCACAGCGTCGCGACCTCGCGCTCCATCCCGCGCACGCCCGATTCCTTGGTGTACCGGTGCGCCAGCTCGAGCAGCGACTTGCGCGAGAAGCTCACGTTCACCTTCTCGAGCCCGTTCTGCTCCTTCTGCTTCGGCACCAGGTACCGCTGCGCGATCGAGAGCTTCTCGAGGTCGGTGTACCCCGCGATGCGGATGATCTCCAGACGGTCCTGCAGCGGCGGCGGAATGCCGTGCAGCGTGTTCGCGGTGCAGATGAACATCACCTTCGAAAGGTCGTAGTCGAGGTCCAGGTAGTGGTCCGCGAAGGTGTGGTTCTGCTCGGGATCGAGGACTTCCAGCAGAGCCGCCGACGGATCGCCGCGGAAGTCGGTCGACATCTTGTCCACTTCATCGAGCAAAAACACGGGGTTGCCGCTGCCCGATTTCTTCAGCGATTGGATGATCTTGCCCGGCAGCGCCCCGATGTAGGTCCGCCGGTGGCCGCGGATCTCGGCCTCGTCCCGGACGCCGCCCAAAGAAATCCGGACGAACTTGCGCCCGAGGGCCTTGGCGATGCTCTTGCCGAGCGAAGTCTTGCCGACGCCGGGAGGCCCGACGAAGCAGAGGATCGGCCCTTTCATCTTCTCGACCATCGCCTGCACGGCGAGGTACTCGAGGATGCGCTCCTTCGGCTTCTTCAAGCCGTAGTGATCGTCATTGAGGATCTTCTCGGCTTCGTTGATGTCGAGCTTGTCCTTCGTGTACTCGTACCAGGGCAGTCCGAGGATCCAGTCGATGTAGTTGCGGACGACGGTGGCCTCCGCGCTCATCGGCGACATCATCTTGAGCTTGCGCAGCTCCTTCTTCGCCTTGGCGGTGGCCTCCTTCGACATCTTCTTGTTCTTGATCTTCTCTTCGATCTCCTGCAGCTCGCTCTTGAACTCGTCCCGCTCGCCGAGCTCCTTCTGGATCGCCTGCATCTGCTCGTTGAGGTAGTACTCCTTCTGCGTCTTCTCCATCTGCTTCTTGACGCGAGTCCGGATCTTCTTCTCGACCTGCAGGATCTCGATCTCGCCCTGCATCAGCTCGTAGAGCTTCTCCAGGCGCTTCGCGGCCGACTGCTCCTCGAGGATGGCCTGCTTGTCGTTGAGCTTCAGCGACAGGTGCGCGACGATCGTGTCCGCCAGCCGGGCCGGATCGTCGATGGTCGCGACCGACATCAGCATCTCGGGCGGGATCCGCTTGTTGAGCTTGACGTAGGCCTCGAACGTCGCGTGGACGCTGCGGACCAGCGCCTCGACCTCGACGTTGCGCTCGCTGACCTCGTCGACCTCCTCCGCCTCGACGAGGAAAAACTTCTCGTTCGACTGGTACTTGCGGATGCGCGCGCGCTTCTTCCCCTCGACCAGGACCTTCACCGTCCCGTCCGGCAGCCGCAACAGCTGCAGGATCGTCCCGAGCGTCCCGAGCTCGAAGATGTCGTCCGGCGCCGGCTCGTTGGTCTTGGCCTTCTTCTGCGCGGCGAGGAGGATGTCCTTGTCGTGGCCCATCGCCTCTTCGAGCGCCGCGATCGACTTCTCGCGCCCGACGAAGAGGGGTACGACCATGTGGGGAAAGACGATGATGTCGCGCAGCGGCAGGAGCGGAACGGTCCGAACCGCCGGCTTGCGGCCACCCGGATCCGACTTGTCGTTCTTGCTGAAGAACATTGAGGTCCTGCCTCCCAGGCGCCCGGCGGGCCGCCCGACGCGAAGCGTAACGCAGCGGTTCGGCGAAGTCAGCTTCTGAATCTTCCTCTCCAGAAACGGCTCGGCGCAAGGCGCGATTCCCGACGCTCCGAGAGCTGCCCGCTTGCCTGCAGGGGCGGGCGCAATACCCTCGAGCGCATGAGAAGCGCTCTCGTGCTCGCCTGCTGCGCGTGCACCGTGTCGCTCGGCGGAGGCGGGAACAACGCGGTGTATCAATTTGGACCCGCCGGCGGGGCGGTAACGACCCCCGCCGGCGTCACGCTCGAGCTCCCGGCGGGCGCCTTGAAGGACCTGACGCAGATCACGGTCGCGCAGAGCGATGGGCCGGCCGACGCGCTTTCGCCGCGGGTCTCGTTCGAGCCGGCGATCGCGCTGGCCGTTCCCGCCACGCTGTCCTTCGGCGTGACCGACGACACGGCCACGCTGCAATGGAACGACACGCCGGTCGAGGCCGCGGTCACCGCCGGAACGGCGAGGGCTCAGATCCCGACCCTCGGCTCGGGCTATTTCCGGCGGCCACCGCCCGGCCGGACCGTCACCGGAAGGCTCTCTACCGTTTACGGATCGACCGTCGTCGGCGGCGCGCCGGGCGCGGACATGCACGTCACGGCGCTTTGGGTCGGCCAGCGCCGCATCCCGGTCGTCGAATCGCCGGACTACAGCTTTTCCGTCGCCCACGTCCCCCAGGGACCGTACCTGCTCGAGGTCGACACCATCGTCGGCGACGCTCTCTCCACCGCGCAACTGTTCGAGCTCACCACCAGCGCTCCCGACCTGAGCATGGTCTCCGCCGCCCGGCCGGACGTGAGGTACGTCACCCGCGGCCCGCAGGTCACGCTCGACATCTCGAACCTGATGCCATGGGTCCTTCCGGCCGGCGCCTACACCGGCGACCTCCTCCTGGTCGCCGGAGCGCAGGCGGACGCGTTCGGCCGCCCCCGCGGCGTGCACCCATCGTCGTCGGCGACCTCGTGGCACGGAACGTTCGACTGGGGTTTGATGAGCACCACCCTGCCGACCGTCGCCGGCCTCCCCGAGGCGGCGAAGGGCGACGTCGAGTACGTCTACCAGCGGTCGACCGAGCCGATCGGCGCGGGCGTCGTCCACCGCGTCAAGCGCTACGCGCGGATCGATTCGCTCACGCTCGCCGACAGCACCCCGGCGAACCTCTCCTTCGCGCTGGCGGACGCGCCCCAGACCGGCTCGCTGCACGTCGACATCCGCGGCTCGCAGTGGGCGCCGCTCGCGACGCAGGTCAACCCCGCCGCCGGCTTCGGTACGACAACATCCGGCGGTGTCACCATCCTCGCCGAGCCGCACGAGGTCGCGTTCCCGAACCTGCCGTTCGGATACGCCCAGACGTCGATCTTCTGGCTCCAGGCGCCCGACGGCGCCGATGTCAATTACGGCGACGTCCCCTATGGCCAATTCCTCGGCCCGGACTGGAAGGAAGTGCGCTATGCGGCGTGGTTCTTCGCCTCGCCGGACAACAGCGTCGGCGGCGAGATCTTCGCCATGGACCCGATGCCGGTGACGTCGCCGATCGTCCCCCGCCTCGGTCCCCCGCGCTCGCCGCAGATCGCGGGCCGCGACGCGTTCGTCGCCCAGACCGGGGTGGGCTCGCAGCCGGTCATCTCCTGGTCGCCGCCCTCGCTCGGCAGGGCGACCTCGTATCTGCTCATGCTCACGCGGATGTCGGGTGCCGGCGTGCAATCCGTGCAGATCACCGTGCACGGCGCGACCTCGGTCTCGGTGCCGGCCGGCTTCCTCCAGACCGGCGCACAGTACGCCGCGGTCATCGCCGCGATTTCGGTTCCCTGGGACGGCCCCGACGCGCCCGCCTTCCGCACCGGCGTCCCGATGGACTACGCGGAGTGCGCCACCGCCTCGTTCTCGCCGTAATCAGCCGTAGAGCAGCTCGGCTGCATGCTGGGTGTGGTCCCCGCAAAGCAGGCGCATCGAGTCGGCGTCGTGCGTGTGGGTGCGAGCGAAGCCGTCCGTGTGATCGAGCTCGAGGAAGCCCGTCTCCCAACAGCGCCGGCCGCTCGCGTCGACGAAGGTGCATCGACCGCCGTCGCGTTCGTAGACCTTGCGGCGGATCGCGGCCGGAACGTAGCGGGACTCGGACTGTTTTGCAGCTACGTCCGTGCTCGGTTTGCACCCAGAAGCGAAGCGTTCCTTCTCGACGCGCTCAATGAGCACGTCCAACGCCCGTTCGAAGATCGCCGCGAGATCTCCGTCGGGGACGCGATGGCGGAGCAGATCCTGCGCCCTGCGCAACTTGTTCCGGAACAAGTCGCTCGCCGTGAACTGAATTCTGTACGAATTCTCCGCGAGCGGACGAACGACCGGCCGTGGCGGCAACGCCGATGCAACCGCGCTCGGCGGCACGGACGGTGGCTCGGGTGCTGTCGCCGGAGCAGGCAACTTGCGAACGGCGGGCGGTACGGGCGGTTGCGGCGCGAGGTGCGCCACCAGCTCTTCGACCTCACGCTTCGACTTCCCCGTCGCCCGCGCGACCGCCTCTTGGGAGTTCTCGAGCGTCAGGTGCGGTACGAGCAGCCGCAGACCGGTGAGGTGGACGCGACGCGATCGCAGCGGATCGATCACCGCCGGCAGCCGCCGCGCCGCCCGCGCGACGAGGATACGGCTGTACGCGGCGTCCTCGGAGAACCCGAGCTCGCCGACACAGAACGCGAACATCGACGGGAACGCGGATTGCAAATAGAGCTTCCGCTCGTCGATCTCGGCCAGGTGCACGATCAGGTCAGCCTCGACCTCGCATGCTCTCTGCGCGAGTGCGCGGGTAGCGTCGAGGAGATCGCCATTCGACATGGATTCAAGCGTGTTCATGACGCCGTGTTGGCACGGCGTTTTCCGAGGGCCGCAGACGCGCGGTGAGGCGACCTTCGCGTTCGAAACCGCGGCGCGTTGCTGATGACCAAATGCAACGCGCACAGCGCATTTGCGGGCCGCAGAGGCGGACACTTCGACCTTTCTGCGAGCGCAGATCGAAGCACTGCGAAAACACGTCAAGAAAAAAATGTAGGAGCAGAAAAAAGACGAGAATGAACCAGCAATGCCGGCTGTCTCGGTCGTGATTCCCGCTGGCGGTGCTCGCATGGCAGAATGGTCGGGTGCGGGAGACCCTGACCGAGCCCGGCCGGGTCCGAAGGCCGGTTTCCGACACCGCCGAGACGCTGCCGTCTCCGGAGGGCGGCGATCTCGCGGCCGAATCGCCGCCACCGCTCAAGACCGAGGACCCCGGCCGCTACCGGCTGGACCGGGAGCTGGCTCGGGGCGGGCAGGCCATCGTCTACCTCGCGTTCGACACCTGGCTCGGCCGCGAGATCGCATTCAAGCAGCTCCTCCGATCAAACGCTTTCGCCGAGGCCCGTTTCGTCCGGGAAGCGCGAATCACGGCACAGCTCGACCACCCGGGCATTGCGCCGCTGCACGAGGTCGGCCGTCGCGCTGACGGGACCCTTTATGCAGCCCAGAAGCTCGTCCGTGGCCGGACGCTCGCCGATGCCCTCGACGGGTGCAAGTCGCTCAAAGACCGCCTGCAGCTGGTGCCGGCAGTGCTCGGCGCCGCGCAGGCAGTGGCGTTCGCGCACGGCCGCGGCGTCATCCACCGCGATCTCAAGCCGACCAACATCATGGTCGGCGACCTCGGCGAGGTCGTCGTCCTCGACTGGGGCATCGGCCGCACCGGCGAGGAGACCACCGGCCCGCACGCGCCGATCGACTCGATGGTCGGCGACGACGTGACCCGCACCCGCGACGGCACGGTGATCGGAACGCCGGCGTACATGAGCCCGGAACAGGCCGTCGGCGCCGTCCATCAGGTCGATGCGCGCTCCGACGTCTGGAGTCTGGGAGTCATTCTGTACGAAATTCTCACCGGATTCCGGCCATTTAGCGGAAATTCGGCGGACGACATCCTGCGCACCCTCGTGACCGCCGAGCCGCCGCCGGTGCGTGACCGGTGCCCGTCGGCGCCGAGCGAGCTGATCGC
>JAIVGS010000199.1 GCA_020201435.1 Myxococcales bacterium | reverse complement strand
GGGCAGGTCGCCGACGATTCGCTTCAAGGACTCGGCCGAGGCGCGAAACGCGATACCCGGTTCGACCTTCACGCCGCGCCGGCGCAGCGCGAGCCCCAGCTGCACGAGGAACAGCTCCTCGAACGCCAGTCGCCGACGCGGCTCGCCGCCCGGAACCCCGCGCGCGAGCTCGTCGGCGAACAGCTCCGGAAAATGCAGCTCGCGCAGCGCGTCCCGCACCGGGAGCAGCTTGCGCCGCCTCCGCACCGTCTCCGGCAGGTTGTCGCGGACGAAGCGGACGTATTCGTCGACGGCGCGCTTTTCCAACCGCCGGAACGTGCGCGGCGGAATGCCCTCGACTTCGGAATAGACCGGCACCACGCGCCCGAACGAGTCGTCGTCGGCTGGCCCCTCGGAAGAGCCGGGCCACTCGACGTCCGGGTGGGCCATCGTCTTGGCGCCGCCCGAATACCCCTCGCGCACCTCGCCGCTGACCAGCACCTGCTTGAGAAAGTGGTCCTTGAACCTCTGCAACACGTTCGGCCGGAAGTGGTACCAGATACAGACCAGAGACCCTCCCGCGTCGTCGCGGATCAAGACCTTGAGGCGTCGCCGCCGCCCGCGCTCTTCCTCCGCTTTCATGATCCGGCCGGCGATGACGCTGCGCTCGCCGATCGGCGCTTCCTCGATGGTGCGCGGCTTGCGCCGATCCTCGTAGCGCCGCGGGAGGTTCAACAACAGATCCTCGACCGTCGCGAAGCCCTTGCCGGCGAGCTTTTCGGCGATGGCCGGCCCGACGCCGCGGAGCGCGGTGACGCTCGTCGACAACGGGTCCTCGGGCGACTTGAGCACGGCAGCCTGCTTCATGTTCGCAAGCTTGCCAGCCCCCCCTGACACGTCGCCCGTAAGCGTCGAGATTTCCAAGGGAACAGGCACGAGCGCGCCGAGCTCGCGGACCAGCGTCGCGATCGCTTTTCGGCGTCCCTCCTCGTCGGCCGCATCGAACCCGCGCACCGCCACGGCGAGCTTGTCGACCGGCGCATCCGGCGCCACGAGGCGCGCCTGCTTCACTACTGTCGCGACGAGTGCTTCCAGCCCGTTCAGCCTCGCCACCCCGGCGCGCGTCGCGAACCGGAGCGGCTGCATCAGGGGCGAGAGCGCCAGCGCGAGCCCCTGGTCCGGCATTACTCGGGTTCGATCTCGTAGGGCTGGAAGACAACTTCGTGGATCTCGTATTCGCGCTCGCCCCCCGGCGTGCGGATGGTGACGGTGTCGCCGACCTCGCGGCCGATGATGCCGCGCGCGATCGGGCTGGTGATGCTGATGCGGCCCTTCTTGAGATCGGCCTCGTGCTCGCCGACGATCGTGTACTGCGCCTTGGCGCCCGAGTCGGTGTCCTCGAGCTTGACGGTGGCGCCGAAGACGACGCGCTCGCCCGAGAGCCTGGAGACGTCGATGATCTCGGCCCGCGCCAGCCGATCCTCGAGGATCTGGATCCGGCCCTCGATGTGCGACTGCTTCTCTTTTGCGGCGTGATATTCGGCGTTTTCGCTGAGATCGCCGTGGTCGCGCGCGACCGAGATCTCCTGCACGATGCGCGGCCGCTCGACGGACTTGAGGCGCTTGATCTCGCGCTTGAGCGCGTCCGCGCCGGCCTTGGTCATCGGGATGCTGTCGGCTGCCATTCTGCACTCTCGCTAAACGAAATGCGGCCCGCCCCTCGTCGGAGCCGGCCGCGGCGAGATCGGACTCTGCTGGACTTGCGCGGGAAAATCAATCAAAAGCCGCACGGCTGCTCGCCTGCCCTGCGGATGGCCGCGATCGCACTTTTCGCTTGCATCCGGAATGCGTTTGCATAAATATGCAGGCGCATGCAGACCGTGCCAGTGGGGATCGTCGGCGCGTCGGGGTATTCCGGCATCGAAGCGAGCCGGATCCTGGCCTCCCATCCGCAGGTCGAGCTGAAAATGCTCGGCAGCGAGAAATGGGCGGGTGAAACGGCGGCGCGGAAGGTCGGGCTGCCGGGGTCGGCCGGAAAGGTCAAGTACGCTCCGCAGGACCAAATCGCGCAGCTTGCCCGTGAATGCGCGGTCGTGCTCCTCGCCACGCCCGCGGACGGATCGCTCAAGCTCGCGCCGATCCTGCTTTCGCTGGGAGTGAAAGTGATCGACCTGTCAGGCGCGTTCCGGCTCAAGGACGCAGCCGCATACGGCAAGCATTACGGGTTCGAGCACACGCATGCCTCTTTGATTTCCGAGGCGTTTTATGGGCTTCCCGAGCTCGCGAGAGCGCCGAAGGGCACGCGGTTGATCGCGAATCCCGGGTGCTATCCGACCGCCGCGGCGCTCGCGCTCGCGCCGCTCATCGAGGCCGGGGTCGTCGAAGGACCCTTCATCGTCGACGCGGCGTCGGGCGTGACCGGGGCCGGGCGCAAGGCGACCGAGGACATGTCGTTCGCCGAAATCGACGAAGACTTCAAGGCTTACAAGGTCCTCCGCCACCAGCACCAGCCGGAGATCGCGCAGACGCTCGGACGGCCGGTGACGTTCACGGCGCACCTTTTGCCCTGCAAGCGTGGGATCCTCGCGACCTGCTACGCGCGGCTGGCAAAGCAGGCCGATTTCAAGGCCGCCTTGATGCATAAATATGCAAACGAGCCGTTCGTCGAAGTTCTCGATTCGCCCGATCACGTCGCGCTCAAGAATGTGGTCGGGACCAACAACTGCCAGGTCGCCGTGGCGACCGACGGAGAGACGGTGATCGCGATCTCGGCCATCGACAACCTGGTGAAGGGCGCCGCCGGGCAGGCGGTGCAGAACCTGAACCTCATCATGGGCTGGCCCGAGACCGCCGGCCTCGACGCGCTGCGGGGGTTCCATCCTTGAAGAATCCCAAGGGATTTCTCTGGGCGGGCATGCAGGCCGGCATCAAGCCGAACCGCAAGGACCTGGCGCTGGTCTACAGCGACTCGCCCTGCTCGGCCGCTGGCTGCTTCACGCAGAACCTGGCCAAGGCCGCGCCGGTCATCGATGCCGAAAAGCGCCTGCCGTCCGACGGCATCCGGGCGGTCGTGATCAACAGCGGCAACGCGAATGCGCTGACCGGGCCGGAGGGCCTCGAGGACGTGCGGACGGTGTGTGATGCCGTCGGAAAAGCGCTGCAAGTCCCGATATCTGCAGTTGTCAGCGCCTCCACCGGCGTGATCGGTCACCGGCTCCCCGCCCACAAGATCGTGGCCGCCGCGCCGACGCTCGCCGCGTCCCTGAAGGGTGACGCGATGCCCGCGGCCGAGGCGATCATGACCACCGACACGCGCGTCAAGGTCGCGGCGCGGACGGTGCAGATCGACGGCAAGGAAGTGATTCTGACCTGCATCTGCAAGGGGTCGGGGATGATCGCGCCCTCCCTGGCGACGATGATCGCGGTGGTCGCGACCGACTGCGCGATCACCCCGCCGATGCTCGCCTCGGCGCTGCAGAACGCGATGCGGCGGAGCTTCAACGCGCTCACCGTCGACGGCGACATGTCGACCAACGACGTCGTCTTCGCGCTCGCGAACGGGCTCGCGCACAACGAGCCGATCGCCGATCCGGGGCCGGCGCTCGAGGCCTTCAGCGGCGCGCTCGACGAGATCTGCAGGCAGATGGCTCGCGAGATCGCGGCCGACGGCGAGGGCGCGACCAAGCTGCTCGACATCTCGGTGAGCGGCGCGCCCTCGGAGGACGTCGCGGTCGACCTGGCCAAGGCGTGCGCCGGGTCGAGCCTCGTCAAGGCCGCGATTTTCGGGGCGGATCCGAACTGGGGCCGGGTGCTCGCGTCGATGGGCGCGCGGGCCGGGACCGCCGGGTACGCGATCGACCCGGCCGATGCGCGGGTCACGGTGCAGGAGCTCGCCGTCTACGATCGGGCACCGCTGGCGTACGACTCGTCGGTCCTCAAAGCGCGGATGCGCGAGCCGGAAGTGAAGGTTCACGTCGACCTGCGGCGCGGCGCCGGGACGGGCGAGGCCTGGGGCTGCGACCTCTCGTACGACTACGTCAAGATCAACGCGGACTACACCTCGTTGATCGTCCCGCGCCCCGACGGCGGAGTCGGCAAGGACGATCGGCTGAGCAACTACAGCCCGACCTTCAAGGTGCAGCTCCTGGTCGACGCGCTGGGGTACATCAAGAAGTTCTCCGGCACGCGCTGCGTGATCAAGTACGGCGGCGCGGCGATGGTGAAGGAGTCGCTGAAGAAATCGTTCTGCGACGACATCGGGCTCCTGCGCTCGGTCGGATTGCGGCCGATCGTGGTCCACGGGGGCGGGCCGGAGATCACGCGAACCCTCGAAAAACTGGGCGGAAAAGCCGAGTTCATCGATGGCCAGCGGGTGACCAACGCCTCCGACGTCAAGGTGGTCGAGATGGTTTTGACCGGCTCGATCAACACCGAGCTCGTCACGCTCCTGAACCAGGAAGGCACCGCGCACGCCGTCGGGGTCTCGGGCAAGGACGGCGGCCTGATCCGTGCGCGCAAGCTCGTGCAGGAAGGCCGCGACCTCGGCCAGGTCGGCGAAGTCACGCGGATCAACAAGGATTTTCTCGAGATGCTCCTGCAGCAGGGGTATGTGCCGATCATCTCCCCGGTGGGCCTCGGCGAGGACGGGCAGAGCTACAACATCAACGCCGACACGGTCGCGGCGGAGGTCGCGATCGCGATCGGGGCGCAGAAGCTCATCTACCTCTCGGACGTGCCCGGGATCATGAAGGGCGGCGAGCTGGTCGGTCAGCTGACCGCGAAAGACGTCGAGGCGCTCATCGCCGACGGCACGATCTCGGGCGGCATGATCGCGAAAGCACGGAGCATTCTGAAGGTGCTCGCGAGCGGCGTGCCCAACGTCCACATGCTCGACGGACGGGTCCCCCACTCGATCATCGGCGAGCTGTTCACCGACCGCGGCGTCGGTTCGTGGATCTCGGCATGAGGATGCTGACCAAGAGCGCCCGCCAGGACGCCATCCGGCGCGCGCTGCGCATGAAGCGGATCGCGACCCAGCAGGAGCTGGTCGAGACCCTGCGCCGCGAAGGGATCGAGGCGACGCAGGCGACGTTGTCGCGCGATCTCGCCGAGCTCGGAGTGCTCCGCGTCTCCCGGCCGGAAGGCGCGGTCTACGAGCTCGAGCCAGTCAACGCCCAGGCGTCGCCGCAGACGCGCGAGCTCGGCGAGACCATCCTCTCGCTCGGCGAAAACGAAGCGCTGGTCGTGCTGCGGACCCGGCCGGGGATGGCGTCCGCGGTGGCGCTCGCGATCGACAACGCGCGGATGTCGGAGTGCCTTGGTACGTTGGCCGGCGACGACACGATCTTCGCAACTCCCGCGCGGGGCGTCCCCACGCGGCGCCTCGCTCACCGCATCCAGCAACTCTTCGGAAGGGAAATCACATGAGGAACAAGGTCGTTCTGGCGTACAGCGGCGGTTTGGACACCAGCGTGCTGGTGCGGATTCTCACCGATGAATACGGATACGACGTCATCGCCTGCCATGCGGACGTGGGCGAGGCGAAGGACCACGAGAAGCTGCGCGAGAAGGCCCGGAAGGCAGGCGCGATCGCGACGGAAGTGGTCGATGCGAAAGAGGAATTCGCGACGCAGTTCTGCTTCCCGGCGCTGCAGGCGAACGCGCTGTATCAAGGCGTGTATCCCCTCTCCGCGGCGCTGTCCCGGCCGTTGATCGCGAAGCACCTCGTCGCTGCCGCCCGCAAGCACGGCGCGACCGCGGTCGCCCACGGCGCGACCGGCAAGGGCAACGACCAGGTCCGGTTCGATCTCGCCGTCAAAGGGATGGCGCCGGAGCTGAAGATCCTCGCCCCGCAGCGCGAGCGGAACATCACCCGCGACGCGGCGATGGAATACGCGGCGAAGCACGGCATCGAGGTACCGACCACCAAAAAGAGTATCTTTTCCATCGACGAGAACCTGTGGGGCCGGAGCATCGAGGGCGGCGTGCTCGAGGACGTCTCGACGGAGCCGCCGGAAGCGGCGTTCGCCTGGACCAGGAGCATCGAGGACGCGCCGTCGACGCCGGCCTACCTCAAGATCGGCTTCGAGTGCGGGCTGCCGGTGACGGTGAACGGCGAGAAGCTGTCGCCCGCGAAGCTGATCGCGAAGGTCGGCGAGATCGCCGGCCTGCACGGCGTCGGACGCATCGATCTGATGGAGGACCGCGTCGTGGGCATCAAGAGCCGCGAGACGTACGAGTGCCCGGCGTCGGTCGCGCTGATCTGCGCGCACCAGGAGCTCGAGCGGTTCACCATCATGGGCGACGCGCTGCGGGTGAAATCGCAGTTGGATCAACGGTTTGCGCAGCTGACCTACGAGGGCTTCTGGTTCAGCCCGCTGCGGCTCGCGCTGCAGGCGTTCAACGACTCGCTGGCGCAGACCGTCACTGGCGAGGTTACGCTGAAGCTCTTCAAGGGGTCGATGCGCGTGGTCGGCCGCACGTCGCCGCACGGCCTCTACAACCACGCGCTGTCGACCTACGGCGTCGAGGACCGATTCGACCACCGCGCAGCCGAAGGCTTCATCCACCTGCTCGGCCTGCAATTGCAGGAGTTTTCTCGTCAGCATGGCGGCATTTCCTAGTCGCGTGCTCATCTTGGCTGAGCGTGGCAGTTGGGGGGTCCGGGGGGGAGCGAGCTCCCCCCTGGTGGACGCGCCGAAGACGCCGGATCGAGTTGGCCGAATGGAGCGGATCGCTTCAATGGAAAGGGGCAATCCTTGACCATCGTGGGCGCCGGCGCGGCCTCGGGGGGAGCGCAGCTCCTGCCCGAGGTGCTCGCGTTCTCCAGCTCGCTGCCGCTCGACCGGGCGCTGCTGAAGGAGGACGTGATCGGCTCGCTGGCGCACTTGATCATGCTGGCGCGGACGGGGATCGTCCCGCGCGAGACCGCCGGCCGGATTCGCGACGAATTGTTCACGGTCTTTGGGAAAGAGCTGCCGGAAGAAGAAGACGTGCACATGGCGGTCGAGACGCTTTTGACGCGCGCTCTCGGCGAGGAAGCCGGCATGCTGCACACCGCGCGGTCGCGGAACGATCAGATCGCGTTGGACTTGCGGCTGCACGTCCGCGAGCAGTGCGCGCTCGCGCTGCACGAACTTTTCCTGTTGTTACAGGAACTTGCCGACCGGGCCGAGCGCGAACGCGACACCCTGCTGCCGGGGTACACCCACCGGCAGCGCGCGCAGCCGGTGAGCGCGGCGTACTACCTGTGCGCCTGGGGGGCGATGTTCCAGCGCGACATGCGGCGGCTCCATCCGCCGTCCGATCTCCCGCTCGGCGTCGGCGCGCTTGCGGGGACATCGCTGCCGATCGATCGCCACCTGGTCCGCAAGCTGCTTCATTTCGGGAGCATCACCGCCAACGGGCTCGACACCGTCGGAGATCGCGATTTTGCTCTCGATTTCGCGTACGGAGCGACGCGCGTGCTGCTTCACGCCAGCCGGGTCGCGACCGACGTCATCGATTTCGCGACCTCCGAGTTCGGCTACGTCACGCTCGACGACGAGATCGCGATGGGCTCGTCGATGATGCCGCAGAAGCGGAACCCCGACCTGTTCGAGCTGATCCGCGGCAAGTGCGGCCGCGCGGTCGGAAATCTCATGTCGCTGCTGGTCACGGTGAAGGGATTGCCGGGAGGGTACAACCGCGATCTGCAGGAAGATCGGCAGCCGCTGCTCGAGACCGGCCCGCTGCTGGTCTCGGTCCTGCGCATGCTCCGCCTGGGACTCGGTCGGGTGAAGTTCGACGGCGCCCGGGGTCGGGCGGCGCTGGAAGACGGCGCGACCGCGGCGACGGACATCGCCGAGGCGCTCGCGCAGACCGGCGTGCCGTTTCGGACCGCGTACAAGCTGACCGGGGCCCTGGTGCGCAAGTGCGCGGAATCAGGCGTGTCTTTGTCGAGGGCACCGCTCCAGCTCGCGCAGCAGATCGACCCGCGTTTTACGGCTGCCGTCCTCGGCGCCGCCGATGCGGTCGCTTCCGTCGCGCGCAAGAAGAACGCGGGCGGCACGTCGCGCGAGTCGATCGAGGAGCAGATCCAGTTCCTGCGCGAGCGCGCGCACCAGGCGAAGTCCCTGATGGCGCACACGCCGCGCCTCGACGCGCTCTTGCGCGAGCTCAAGGAGGCCGCTCTGTGAAACGCGATTTCCTCACGCTCTCGGATCTCTCGCCCGACGAGCACCTGCTCTTGTTCCGGCGGGCTCATGAGCTGAAGAAGAACGCGCGGCAGCGAACGCTCGAAGGACGGTCGCTGCTCCTCCTGTTCGAGAAGGCGTCGACGCGCACGCGGATCTCGTTCGAGGCCGCGATCGGCCAACTCGGCGGCACCGCGATCACGCTGCCCACCGCCGACAGCCAGATCGCGCGCGGCGAGACGCTCGAGGACACGGCGCGGGTCGCGTCGCGTTACGTCGACGCGATCATGTTCCGCACCCACGGCGACGAGCGGCTCAAGGCATTCGCCAGGGCGGCGACGGTGCCGGTGATCAACGGACTTTCCGATGGTGGACATCCGGTGCAGGTCCTCGCCGATCTCTTCACCGTCGAGGAGAAGCTCGGCGAAACCGCCGGAAAAACCATCGTCTTCATCGGCGATTGCGCGTCGAACATGGCGCGCTCGTATTGCGAGGCCGCGCCGATCTTCGGCTTCTCGCTGCGGCTCTCGGCGCCGGAGGGGTACCGGCCGTCGGCCGCTGAATTGCGCGGCGCACGCGTGACCGCGAATCCGACCGAGGCCGTGCAGGGCGCCGACGTCGTCGTCACCGACGTGTGGACGAGCATGGGCCAGGAGGCCGAAGCGAAGGCGCGTTTGAACGCGCTCTCGTCGTACACGGTCGACGAAACGCTGGTCGCGAAGGCCGCGCCGCACGCGATCGTGCTTCACTGCTTGCCGGCGCACCGAGGCGAGGAGATCACCGCCGGCGTGGTCGACGGCCCTCGCAGCGCCATCTTCGACGAGGCGGAGAACCGCCTTCACGTGCAGAAGGCGCTGCTCGAGCAGCTCATTTTGCGTCGCTAGTGCGCTTGACGCCGCCGTGGTCCTTGCAGGCGTCCTTGGCGCCCTTCTGGCCTTGCGTCTGGATCGTGCCGTCCTTGCAGTGCAGCCGGGGGCCTGCCCGCTTGCCCGAAGGGCCGCGGTGGGCGTGTGGCGCTCCGAACGCCGAGTAAGGGCTTTCGTGCGCCGGACGATCCTCCGCGCGCTGCGTTGGTGGGACCGATTCCTTCGCCGGCGACGGCTTGCTCGCCGTCGGAGCAGCGAGGAGGGTGAGCGCTGCCAACCAGGACAGGGTTTCCATGGTGGAAAGCTAGGCAGCCGGGCCCGCCGCGGCTTGCATTAGTTGACTGAGGCAAGTAATTGTCGAACATATGGATGCGGTCGCACAGGTGCGGGAGTTCAACCGGTTCTACACGCGGACGATCGGGGTCCTCCAGGAAAGGCTGCTCGACAGCGAGTTTTCGCTGACCGAGGTGCGGGTTCTGTACGAGCTCTCGCATCGCGACCGGCTGACGGCTTCCGACCTGTGCCGCGATCTCGGCCTCGACGCGGGGTACCTGAGCCGCATCCTGCGGCGGTTCGAGAAGCTGCGGCTGGTGGCGGTGGAGAAGAGTCCCGCGGACGCGCGCACACGTCTTCTGTCGCTCACGCCTCGCGGGCGCGCGGTGTTCGCGCCGCTCGACCGGCGTTCGAGCGAGGAAGTCGCGGTGCTCCTCGCCGGCATGGCCGAGGAGGATCGCTCTCGGCTGGTGCAGTCGATGCGGACGATCGCGGAGCTGCTCCGCAAGCCGGCGGCGCCGGACGAAGTCGTGCTGCGGCCGCATCGGCCCGGGGACATGGGCTGGGTCGTGCAGCGTCACGGCCAGCTGTACTGGCAGGAGTGGCGGTACGACGAGCGGTTCGAGGCGCTGGTCGCGGAGATCGTCGCGCATTTTGTGCAAAACTTCGATTCCGCGCGGGAGCGGTGCTGGATCGCGGAGCGCGGGGGCGAGCGGCTCGGGTCGGTCTTTCTCGTCCGGCAGAGCGCGACGGTCGCCAAGCTGCGGCTGCTGCTGGTCGAACCGCACGCCCGCGGGCTCGGGATCGGGAGGCGGCTGGTCGACGGGTGCGTCCAGTTCGCGCGCGACGCCGGCTACCGCAAGGTCGTCCTCTGGACCCAGAGCGAGCTGCTCGCCGCGCGGCGGATCTACGCGGCCTGCGGGTTCGAGCGCGCCGGCGAAGAGCGTCACGACAGCTGGCGCCGGACCGGACTCGTCGCCGAGAGCTGGGAGCTCAGGCTTTCTGGTACTCCTGCAGGCTCTTGACGGTGAGCGGGCCGGCCTTGAGCGCCTCGATCGCCGCGACCGCCGCGCGGCAGGAGGTGAGCGCGGTGAAGTACGGGATTCCGTGCATCAGCGTCTGGCGGCGGATGCTGTAGCTGTCCTCGATCGCCTTGCGGCCGCTGGTGGTGTTGAAGACGAGATCGATCTCGCGATCGATCAGCTTGTCGACGATGTGGGGGCGGCCTTCGGCGACCTTGAAGACGAACGTGCAAGGGACGCCGTGCTGCTTGAGCAGGTCGGAGGTGCCGCGAGTCGCCACGATCTCGAAGCCGGCAGCGACGAGTCGTCTGGCGAGGTCGACCATGCCGGCCTTGTCCTCGTCGCGGACCGAGATGAAGACGCGGCCGGTCAATGGCAGAGCGTTGCCGGCGGCGATCTGGGCTTTCGCGAAGGCGCGGGGGAAAGAGTCGTCGATGCCCATCACTTCGCCGGTCGATCGCATCTCGGGGCCCAGAATCGTGTCGGCCTTGGAGAAACGGTGGAACGGGAAGACGGCTTCCTTGACGCTCAGGTGCTTCGGCACGGTCGTGCCCTGAATGCCCTGTTCTTTCAATGACTTGCCGACGGTGCACAGGGCCGCCACGCGCGCCCACGGGATGCCGGTGGCCTTGCCGACGAACGGGACCGTGCGCGAGGCGCGGGGGTTGGCTTCGAGGATGTAGATGTTCTTGCCCTGGACGGCGAACTGGACGTTCATCAGGCCGACGACGTGGAGGTGGCGGGCGAGCGCGATGGCCTGGCGTGAGATGTCGGCGACGATCAAGGCTTGCAGCGAGAACGGGGGGAGCGCGCAGGCGGAGTCGCCGGAGTGGATGCCGGCTTCCTCGATGTGCTCCATGACGCCGGCGACGACGTAGTCCTTGCCGTCGCCGACGCAGTCGACGTCGACTTCGGTCGCTTCTTTCAGGAAGCGATCGATGAGGATCGGCCGCTCTTCGGAGGCCTGCACGGCTTCGGTCGAGTACTGGATCAGCTGCGCGTCGTCGTAGACGACTTCCATCGCGCGGCCGCCGAGGACGAACGACGGCCGGACCATGACCGGGTAGCCGATCCTTCGGGCGGTCGTGAGGGCTTCGTCGGCGCTGCGAGCGATGCCGTTTTCCGGCTGCGCCAGTTTGAGCTCTTCGACGACTCTCGACCACAGCTCGCGGTCTTCGGCGGCGTCGATCGCGTCGACGCTGGTGCCGAGGATCTTGATGCCCGCGCGTTCGAGGCCTCTCGCCAGTTTCAAGGGCGTCTGGCCGCCGAACTGGACGATCGCGCCAATCGGCTTCTCTCTTCTCGCGATCTCGAGCACGTCCTCGATTGTCAGGGGCTCGAAGTAGAGTCGATCGCTGGTGTCGTAGTCGGTCGACACCGTCTCGGGATTGCAATTCACCATTAGGGTTTCGTAACCGGCGGCCCTGAGCGCGAAGGAGGCCTGAACGCAGCAATAGTCGAACTCGACGCCCTGGCCGATGCGGTTCGGGCCGGAGCCGAGGATCAGGATTTTCTTGCGGTCGTCGGGGCGGACTTCGTCCTCTTCCTCGTAGGAGGAATAGAGGTAGGGGGTGTTTGCCTCGAATTCGGCGGCGCAGGTGTCGACGCGCTTGAAGACGGCGTGGACGCCTTGGGCTTGCCGTTGGCCGGCGATGTCCGACTCGGCTTTGCGGCTGAGCAGCGCGATGCGCTTGTCCGAGAAGCCGAGGCGCTTCCAGCGGACGAGGTCGGAGAGGTGTGCGCTCTCGCCGGTTTTTTCGATCGCGCGCTCCGACTCGACGAGGGAGGCGATCTCGCGGATGAACCAGGGGTCGATCGACGAGAGACTCGCGATTTCCGCGACCGAGATTCCGGCGCGACAGGCTTCCGCGACCCAGAAGAGGCGGCGCGGGCGGGGAACTTTGACCTCGGACCGGATTTTTTCGAGGTCCGCAGCGGAGTAGTCTGCCCGCAGATCCTTCTTGAGCGGCGAGTCGAGGCCGTCGGTGCCGTTTTCCAGCGAGCGCAGGGCCTTCTGCAGCGCGATGGCGAACGTGCGCCCGATCGACATGACTTCGCCGACCG
Organism: Myxococcales bacterium; assembly: GCA_020201435.1. GTDB lineage: Bacteria > Myxococcota > Myxococcia > Myxococcales > 40CM-4-68-19 > 40CM-4-68-19. The sequence continues at coordinate 15,078 of JAIVGS010000199.1, read as the reverse complement.
ACTTCATGCTCGTCGTAAGCGTCTGATCTGCGTGGGGAAATTTCTCGAAGTTGAAGCGCGGGATCTTGACCACGCAGTAGTCGATCGCGGGCTCGAAGCTGCTCGGCGTCGTCTTCGTGATGTCGTTGGTGATCTCGTCGAGCGTGTAGCCGACTGCGAGCTTGGCGGCGATCTTGGCGATCGGGAACCCGGTCGCCTTCGACGCGAGCGCGGAGCTTCGCGAGACGCGCGGGTTCATCTCGATCACGACGATGCGCCCGGTCTCGGGATGCACCCCGAACTGGATGTTCGACCCGCCCGTCTCGACGCCGATGGCGCGGATGACCTGCCTGGCCATGTCGCGCATCAGTTGATACTCGACGTCGGACAGCGTCTGCGCCGGCGCGACCGTGATGCTGTCGCCGGTGTGCACGCCCATCGGGTCGACGTTCTCGATCGAGCAGATGATCACGACGTTGTCGGCCTTGTCGCGCATCACCTCGAGCTCGAACTCTTTCCAGCCGAGGACGGACTCCTCGATCAGGACCTCATGTGTGGGCGAGTATGACAAGGCGCGCGCGCCGAGCTCTTCGAGCTCCTCGTTGTTGTACGCGATGCCGCCGCCGAGGCCGCCGAGCGTGAACGACGGCCGTAAAATCAGTGGAAATCCGAGCTGTTGACCGATCGCCATCACTTCGTCGAGCCCGTGCGCGACGCCCGACTTGGGCACGTCGAGGCCGATCGACGTCATGCAGTCCTTGAAGCGCTGGCGATCCTCGGCCTTCTCGATCGCGTCGAGCTGCGCGCCGATCAACTGCGTGCCGTACTTCGCGAGAATGCCCTGCCGCGCGAGCTGCACGGCGAGATTCAGCGCTGTCTGCCCGCCCATCGTCGGCAGCACGGCGTCCGGCCGCTCCGCCGCCAGGATCCGCTCGGCCGCCTCGACGGTGATCGGCTCGATGTAGGTGCGGTCGGCCCACTCCGGATCGGTCATGATCGTCGCGGGGTTGGAGTTGAGGAGGATGGTCCGGTAGCCCTCCTCGCGCAGGGCCTTGAGCGCCTGCACGCCCGAGTAGTCGAACTCGCACGCTTGGCCGATGACGATGGGACCGGAGCCGAGCAGGAGGATGGACTTGAGGTCGGTTCGCCGCGGCATTCCCGGGCGCATCGTCTAACATGGACGGCTGCTCATGACCACGCCGTTGGAACGAAACGACCGGTACATCCGCGAGTTCGTCGAGGCGCTGCGCATCTGCCCGTACGCGAAGACCTGTCGCGAGGCGGGCAAGCTGCACCGGCGCGTGCTGTCGGCTCTCGACGAGACGCTCCCGGCGATGCACGAGATCGAGGCGATGCCGGACGGCGCCGTCGAAGTCGCCCTGCTGATCTTTCCCGACGCGCGCGCGGACGGCGTCGAATCGGCCCGCGAATTCGAGAGCTTCTGCGCCTCGCTGCGGCCGTCGTTGACGAAGTTCTACTGCGTCGCGTTCCACCCCGACCTTCCGCGCGACCTCTTCGACGCCCACCGCGCCGTCCAGTTCATCCGCCGCAGCCCCGACCCGACGATCCAGATGGTCCGCGCGTCGGTCCTCAAAGCAGTCCGCGGCGCCAACGACGGCGGCACGAAAGTGATCGACCCTTCGAAGCTGACCCTCGAAGAGCTGATGACGATCTCATCCCCGCTGAGCCTCGCCGATCGAATCGCCGAGGCGAACTTCCAAACCCTCCATCGCGAAGACCCCGACAACATCGAACGACTTTTGTCGGAGTTTCGGGGACACAATACTTAACTCCGACTGATCGGCCGCTTACTTGCCGAACGAGCTCTACGGCGTCCTTTCGCATTCCGGGAATCCATCCCGCTGCCCCGGACAGACTTGAATCGTAGATAAGTATTGTGTCCCCATAACTCCGACGTACGTCGGTGAACGGCCCTTGTAGGGGTTTCGGCGAAACGATAGTTAGCTCCTCCGGGAGGGGGACATGCGACGGATCGCTGCGCTGGTGATCGCGCTGTACGGCTGTCCGTCGAACAACGCGGGCGGCGTGCAGCAGCCGCGGTCGGTCTCGGTCGGAAGCTTCGCCGCAGGGGTGGACGCGGGGACGCTGACGAGCGCTGGCGGGACGGCCCCCGCGCCGCAGTCATGCCCGCCGGGTGCGCCGACCTTCTGCGATGCGGGCTGCTGCGCGGCGAGCCAGGCGTGCGGCGACGCGGGCAACTGCGCGACGTCCGTGATCGGCGCGAGCTGCCCGCCCGAAGCGCCGGTCGTCTGCGGGACGGCCGCGGACTGCAGCGGCGGGTGCGTGGCGATCGACTCCAGCGGCAGCCGCCGCAACTTTTTCCTCACCCCACCCGCCCGGTTCGTCCAGGGCAGGTACGGCACCGGCGTCTCGATCCGCGGCGCGACCGTCTGCCCGCTCGATTTCATCACCAACGACGCGGGGTTGAGCGATCCGCTGACGGTCGAGATGTGGGTGCGTGTGGACGCGGGCACGGCGAGTCCTGCCGTGTTCTACAACCAGGGCCACGACCGGCTGATCGAGGAGTATCCCGGCGGCGAGGCTCTCTACGCGGACTTCGGCGGCGGGACCTACGCGCTGGCGGGCGCGATCGCGGACGGCGCATGGCACTTCATCGCCGCAACCGCCCAGGGAACGACCGGCGTGCTCTTCATCGACGGCGTCCAGCGCGGCACCAGCACGGTCACCGCGCACCCGGGCGACGCCGGCGTCACGCTCGGCGGAACTTGCAACACCTTCGCCACCAATCCGGTCCCGTTCACCGGCGAGATCGACGAGATGCGCATCCTCTCGTACGCCGCCGACGGCGGGCAGATCGCCGACGACTTCGATGCCGGCCACCTGACGGCGATCGGCGGGACGATCGGCCTGTGGCACTTCGACGAGGGCGACGTGCCGCAATGTTGCCCGCCGGGTTCGACCTGCGGCGCGAACGGCTGCGACGCGACGCCGCTCGCCTGCGCCCGCTGCGGCGGGTTCAACGGCACGGCGTCGTTCTATTGCCCGGCTGGCGACATCTGCGCGGGATCGTGCGGCGGCTTCTGCGCGCAGCCCGGCGATGGCGGCGTCTGCCCTGACGCGACCTACACTCCGTGCGACTCGATCTGTTGCCCCACGGGCTCCACGTGCGTTCCCGGGAGCGTGACGTGCAACCTGGGCGGATGCACGTGCCACCAGCCGTCGTGCAACGGCGGAACGAGCGTGCCCAAGGCCTGTTCGCCCGCGTGTCCGGCCGGATACACCTGCAACCTCGGCTACTGCACCCCGAACGCGGCGACGGCGTGTAACTGTGACCCGGCGTTGGTGTGCGGAAACTCCTGCTGCGTGGCGGGCACGGCATGCGTCAACGGCACGTGCGTCGCTGCAGCAGCGTCGACCACCTGTCCGCCGGACGCGCCGGTCCAGTGTGGACCGGACGGCCCGTGCTGCCCGTCCGGAACGACGTGTTCCGGCGGCGCGTGCGTCGCGCCGATCGCCTCCGCCCACACCGGACCACAAGGTGCGCCCTGCGCGACCGGCTACTGCGACACCGGCCTCTCCTGCGGCGGCGGCGCGCTCTGCTGCCCGACGTCGGCGCCGCAGGCGTGCGGGAGCACGTGTTGCCCGGCGGACGAGACGTGCTCGAACGGCCAGTGCGGCTGCCCGACCGGCGAGACGACGTGCGGCACCAGGTGCTGCCCGTCGGGAAGCGTCTGCAACAACGGCGCGTGCGAACCGGTCTGCGCGAGCGGCTCGTTCTGCGGGGGCTTCTGCTGCGCGCCGGGCGTCGCGTGCAAGAACGGCGCGTGCGGTTGCACGGACGATCACCCGGTGCAGTGCGGCGACGCCTGCTGCCTGCCGGGCGCGAGCTGCCTGGGCGCCGGAAACTGCGCCTGCCCCTCGGGCCGCGCGAGTTGTGGCGACAACTGCTGCGCGGCCGGCGACGTCTGCAACGGCGGGGTCTGCGGCCCGCCCTCGAGCGGAAGCGGTGGATTCGACGGCACTTACGTCGGCAGCTGCACCGTCACCGGCCAGCTCGGCAGCGGCACGTCGCCCGCCAACATCCGGTTCGTCAACGGCGTCGCGGTCAGCGGGCTCGCCGGCGGCGTCACCGCGACCATCGACGCGACCGGCAGGATGACGATCAAATTCCTCGACAGCTGCGGCGTCTCGTTCCCCGTCACGGGCACGATCAACGGCGGGTCGGTCACGCTCACCGGCGGAAACACGAACGATCTGAGTTGCGCCGCGCAGGACGACCGATGCACGCTGCAGAAGCAATGAATCAGCGCCGCGGCTTCTCCCAGATGACGGCTTCGACGTTGTTGCCGTCGGGATCGAAGACGAACGCCGCCCATTCCGCGTAGCCCTTGCGCGGGCCCGGTTTGCCGTTGTCCTTGCCGCCGGCCTCTAGCGCGGCCTGGTAGAACGCGTCGATCTCCTTCGCGTTTTTCGCGAGGAACGCGAAGTGCGTCGGCTCGCCGACTTTCCCCTTCGTGACCCAGAAGTCGTGGCGACCGGCGCGGTCCTTGAAGCCGAAGGCGTCCTCGTACTCCATGTCGCAGACGTAGCCGAGCGGCTTCAGCGCTTTCTCGTAGAACTTGCGGCTCTTTGTCGCGTCCTTGCAGCGCAGGCTGACGTGCTCGATCATTGCGCGCCTCCCGGCCAGAGCGGGACGGCGCCCCGTTCGCGCATCATCGCGACCGTGAAGGCGTCCCGCTGCTGGGTGATGCCGTTCGAGGGATCGTAGACGTTCCATAGATCGGCCCGCGCGTCCGGTTCGAGGAACCAGATGCCCGAGCCGTCCTTGGCCATCTCGGGGCGCAGGGCGCCGTTGGGCGCGATCACCACCCGGTCGCCACCGGCGTAGACGAGGGCCAGCGAGCCGCAACCGTTCTCGAACGGCGACCGGCATTCCGCCGCGAACATCTGCTGGCCGTGACAGACGAGAGCGACGCCCTGGGTCGAACAGTTCTCGAAGCCGTTGCGCACGTGCGTCATCCGCTGCGCGCACGACGCCGTCAGGACAACCGCTGCGAGACCCGCTCTGCCCATGCCGGGTCGATCTCGCAACAGGCGGCCCGTCGCGCAAGGCGCACCGCGGCAGCCGCGATGCTGCCGCTGCCGGCGAACGGGTCGAGGACCAGGTCGCCGGGCCGCGACCATTGGCGCAAGAGAGGCTCGAGGACCGCGAACGGCTTGTGATTCGGGTGCGAGCCCCAGCGGGCGGCCTCGCCGTCTTCGTCGTACGCGGCGGCGACGGACCAGACGCGAGGGGGATCGGACGGCTGCAGCTCCGGCAGCGGGTGCTTGGTGAAAACCAGCGCGGTCTCGTAAACCCGCAGAAGTTGTTCGTTTCCTTCGCGCCCGGTGGTCTTCTTTGCCCAGACGAACTCGCCCGCTTCGACAACTCCGACGGCGCGCGCGACCGTCCGGATCGGGCCCTTGCCGAGGAAATTCGTCCAGATCACGAGGGGTCCATCGCAAAAAGACGCCGCTTTCGGCAGCCACTCCTCGGTGAACTTCCGGTACGCGCGCACGTCCTCGAACCGCACCACCGGATCGCGATCGATCTTCACTCCGGCTCGCTTCTCGCGCAGGTCCCCTCCCTTGCGGCGGCGGGTCAGCAGGCAGTACGGCGGGTCGGTCAAAAGCAGCCGGGCGCGCTCTGCGCCGAGCAGCCGACGGTACACCTCCTCGTCGCGCGCGTCGCCGCAGGCGGCTTGCGCCCGTGGTAGGTTCATGTAAGAGACACCCGACCTTCCGGAGGAGACCCCTCGATGGCGTTCATCGTTGCCGAGCCGTGCATCGCCTGCAAATACACCGATTGCGTCGCGGTCTGTCCCGTCGATTGTTTCTACGAAGGCGCGAATTTTCTCGTCATCCACCCGGACGAGTGCATCGACTGCGGCGCGTGCGAGCCCGTCTGCCCGACCAAGGCCATCTTCCCGGAGGACGATCTTCCCGAAAAGTGGAAGGAATACGTGCCGTTGAACGCCGACCTCTCGACCAAATGGCCGAACATCAACAAGCAGAAGGAGCCGCTGCCCGGCGCCGATGGCCTCAAGGAGAAAGAGGGCAAACGCGAGATGCTCTCGATGGAGCCCTTCGCGGGCTGACCGTGAGCGACCTCGCGCCCGGTATCCTGATCGCGGTTCCGCAGATGGACGATCCGAACTTCGCGCGGTCAGTCGTCCTGCTGATCGAGCACAACGAGTCCGGCGCGATGGGGATCACGTTCAACCGGCCCAGCGACGTGGCCCTCCTCGAGATCGGCAAGGAGCACGGAATGGAAGTCCACCCCGGGGCCGGGCATGCGTTCATCGGCGGTCCGGTGCAGCGCGAGCGCGGTTTTCTCGTCCACCGGCAATCGGACCTCGGGGATTCGGTGCACCTGCAGGAGGACGTCTTTCTGAGTGTTTCCACCGATGCGCTGAAGACGCTCCTGGCGGGCGATCCGTCGGTGTACCGGCTTTGCCTCGGCTACGCCGGCTGGGGCCCGGGGCAGCTCGAGCGCGAGATGGTGGCCGGCGGATGGCTCAATTCGGCGATCTCTTCGAGGCGCATCTTCGACACGCCGGTCGAGAAGATCTGGGAGGCGGTCATCCGCGATCTCGGCATCGACCCGGCCTTTCTGGTGCAGGGCGGAGGAAAGCAATGAGGAATTTCTGGGGGATCTCGATCGTGGCTCTGGCGCTCGCCTGCGGCAGCAAGAACGTGAAGCCGGGCGGCGGCGGTGACGACACGCCCGCCTGGCTCGCGCAGGGGACCGGCGCGTTCAACGCCGAATCGGGAAAGAAGCTGCAGGGGGTCGGTTCGGTGCCTCGATCGGAGCCGCGCGCACGGCGGCAGGCGGCCGATGCGGCCGCGGCGGCGCAACTCCAGGGCGGCATCGACGCGATGGCGGCATCCCTGTCGAAGATGACCGAGTCGACCAAGGAGAACGTCGGCGACGAGATCGCATCGATCTTGAAGAAGGCCGCGGCGGCCACGCCGCACGTGCGCGATCATTACGTGGCGGACGGGACCGAGAATGCGCTCGATCAGATCGATCTGTCGGCGCTGAAGCAGGCGGTTCAGGCGGGCGACGGCGACGACAATCTCAAGAAGGAGATCGTCAACAATCTGGACCGCGCGTTCGACCAGCTTCAGCCGAAGTAAAGCGGGCCTCAGGCCTCAAGGCTCAGGATTCGGCGATAAACGTCGGCGTCATGTCTCGAGAAGCAGCAGAAGACGATGCGCAGGCTGGCTTCGTAACCGTGCGCTTCGCGGATGGCGATCGGTGTGGCCTGCTCGATCGGATAGCCGTAGGCGCCGGTGGAAATGGCCGGAAATGCGATGCTTTTCAGGCCGTGCTCGGCGGCGAGCTTCAGGGAATTCCGATATGCTCGCGCCAAGGCCTGCGCTTCGCCGCGGTGACCGCCGTACCACACGGGTCCGACAGCGTGGATGACGTGGCGCGCTTTGAGCTTGTAACCACGGGTGATTTTCGCCTCGCCCGTCTCTGCCCCGCCGAGCCTCCGGCATTCCTCGAGCAATTCCGGGCCGGCGCCGCGGTGGATCGCACCGTCGACGCCGCCGCCGCCGAGAAGTGACGGGTTCGCGGCGTTGACGATCGCGTCCACATCGAGCAGCGTGATGTCGCCTTCGACGACCTCGATCATGCCCGCCTCCCGCTCTGACCATACGCGAGCGCGCCGCCGATCAGGTGCGCGAGGCGGAGCGCTTCAGGGACGTGGCCGGTGTCGGTCAGCCGCTCGAGGGCCGCCGCGGTGTCGCGCGGCTCAGCTCCGTATACTTGATATACAAAATGGCCCGCGACGTGGATCGGGCCGGCGCGGCGCAGCACGGCCAGCCTCGCCGCGGGCCGGGCCATCCTCCTTGCGGCGCGCTCCATCGCGGGGAGATCGGGGAGCTTGCGCATCACCGCGACGCACGGCCGCTGCAGCGTTCGGGCGAGCCGCGGGAGGTCGACGACGTTGAATCCGCCGAACGCGATGCCGTCGAGCAGCACCAGGTGCAATTGAGGAAGGAACTTACTTTTCGTAAGTAATTCCTCGATCGTCAGGGTTGCCCGCCACCCGTCGCGACGGACGCTGCCGTAGACCATCCCTTCGAATCGCGTTCCCGCGCAGACCGCGCCCACAACGCCCACCTGACCGCTCTTCCGGTGACGCCACGGCACGTCGTCGAATCCGACGACTCGCAACGTGCGGCCGGGGCCGGGAAGCGGCATATTCCGGAATCTACTCCCATGGTCATCGGCGATGAGGGTTGCAGTTGGAGGGTCCAGGGGGGAGCGAGCTCCCCCCTGGTGGAGGCGCTGCAAGCGCCGGATCGACATTGGTTCCGGTTGGAGGAACCGTTCAAATCACCCGGGGCGTGACGTTGACCAAGCTCGAAAAGAAAGAAGAGCAAGCGATCAGGACGGCGCAGCCCGAGCCGCCGGTGGTCGCACGATTGATCATCGAGATCCGCTCCGACGGTTCGCGCACCATCGCCCGTGGAATGGCCGAGGACGTCCAACAGGGAGAGCGCGTCGAGGTCCACGCCGAAGGGTCGACCCCGCTGCAGCTCGTGCTCTCGCTGGTCAAGGCGCTGCGCGACGTCCCCTCGCTCGCGCGCAGCTTCACGAAAGGCCTGCTCAAGCGATGATCCTGGCCCTCGTTCTCGCCGCGGCGTGCAGCGGAGACTGCCGCGCGCAGTCGCTGTTCCAGACGATGGAGCGCAAGCTGCTCTCGGCGATGCCGCTGCAGCTCGAGGTCAGGAGCCACGCCGAGGGCGCGGTGCGCGCCGACGCGACCAGCGACGTCTCGGTGGGACCGGCCACGCGCGTCCACGCGAAAGGCGCCTTCATGGGTACCCCGTTCGAACGGGACTTCGACGAGCGGACGACGCCGGATCTGCGCGACGGCCTCGTCATCGGCCTCAGCCGGATGGGCCTCTTGCACAACGTCGTCAACCTCTCGCAGGGCAACGGCATCGATCACGCGTCGGGCGGCGCGCGGGAATGGCTCGAACCGGTGAATTTTCGCCGCGTGAAGGGCGGCGTCGCCTACCGACTGCGGGTGAACGGCAAGGAGACCAGCGCGGTGACGCTGCTGATCGATTCGAAGCAGCGCCCGAAGAAGCGGACCATGGTGGTTCACTTCCCCGGCGGCGACATGCGCGTCACCGAGACGTACCGATTCCCAGTCGTGAAATGAGCGCCGGGATGTCGCGGGACGGGTTCACGCACGGGTGGCCGTCGGTCCAGAGCGCGTCCGCCGAATCGGGTCGCAGGACGAGCTGGAAAGACGATCGAGTGCCGTAACCGACCGAATCAGCGTGGACGCACGCGCTCTCGAGCGGCGCGGCGGCGTGCGCGGTCATCGGCTCGCGCCACGATTTCACCGAGAGTGGAATGCCCTCGAACGCCGCGCGGACGCTCCGCTCACGATCGGCCTCGCCCGCGCCGAAGCTGCGCTCGGTGATCACCTCCACCCTGCCCGGCTCCAGCTCGACCTGGCGCACCTCCACGCCGTCGCTCCAGGTGACGAACGCGCCGTCGAGATCGGCGTAGACCAGGTGAAATCCGTTGTGCCGATCGCCATGCAGCTCGTGCAGCGCCGCATGGAGGCCGCGCGCCGAGAACGCGCCCTGCAGCGACTCGAGGACCAGCAGTCCGCGCGATTTCCGCGCCGGATCGATCATCGCGCCGCGGCGGTTGGTGACGCAGACGAACAGCCCATGCCGGTTGAGCCCGAGCCACGTCCCGTGCGCCAGCTCGTCGCGCGGCGCGAGGACGCCGTTCTCCACCTGCGGCCCGCTCGACGGCCGCGTGAGCAGCTCGTTCCGGTTTCCGGAGACGGCGAGCAATTCGCCCGGCCGATGCAGAAGGACCAGCGTGCACATACCGCCCTGCTATATTCCGCCGCCTCATGGCGACCAAGTCCCAACTGCGCAGACCGTTCCAGAAGGCCCGCACCGTCGATCCGCGACCGATCACCGGCCGCGAGTCGGCCCACGACCTCCTCCAGCACGCCTTCGGCGCGTACGTCGGCCGACAGGAGCGCACCGCGTACGACCTGATGCGCCGCTCGATCGAGGAGGACTGCAGCATCTTCCTCACGCTGAGCGGCGCGATGACCCCTGCCGGCCTGCACCAGAGCTGCCTGATCCCGCTGATCGAGCGCGGGATCGTGAGCTGCCTGACGACCACCGGCGCGAACCTCTACCACGACGCCCACCGCATCATCGGGCACGCGATTCGCGAGGTGAACCCGAACGCCGGCGATCTGCAGCTTCGGCTCGCGCGGGTGATCCGCATCTACGACCTCGGCTTCTGGGAAGAGGCGCTGCTCGACACCGACAAGCTCTTCTCCGCGCTGATGCAGGGACATGACTACCAGCGCAGGATGACGACTCCCGAGTTCCACGCGCTCCTCGGACGCGACATCGCGCGGATGGAAAAGGCGCTCGGAGTGAAGCAGCCGTCGCTGCTCTCCGTGTGTCACCGGTACTCGGTACCGATCTTCGTCGGCGCGGTGCAGGACGGGTCGATCTTCTTGAACGCCGTCAAGCTCAAGCGCCTCTTTCCGGAGACGTTCAAGTTCGAGATCGACATCAACGACGACGTCTACGCCATGGCCGCGATGCAGCACTGGGCGCGCCACAACGGGAGCAAGCGGCTGGCGATCTGGATCCTCGGCGGCGGCGTGCCGAAGAACTACACGCTGCAGGGCGAGCCGCTCCTCGACCAGATCCTCTTCGTGCCGACGACCGGCTTCGACATCGACGTGCAGTTCTGCGTCGACCCGGTCGACAACGGCGCCTTGAGCTCCTGTCCCGCCGGCGAGGGGCACACGTGGGGAAAGGTGAGCGTCGAGGCCGTCGAGGCCGGATCGGTGTACGTGCACACCGACGTGACCGCGGTCTTCCCTTGGCTGACGCACGCGCTGCTCGCCGACCCGAAGATGAAGCGCACACCGAAGCGGCTCCACGATCACCTGCTCTCGGCCCGGGTCTTCCTCGACCAGGCCGTCGCCAGGAATCGCCGCGAGCTGCTCAAGACGACCAGCTTTCCCGGCGCGCCGACCGCGCACGATCCGGAGAGCGTCGTCCGGTGATCGCGCGCCGCGCCGAAGCCGCCGACGCGGCCGCGATCGCGCGCATCTACGACCAGGGCATCGAGGATCGCGGCGCTACGTTCGAGACGCGTCCTCGCAGCGAATCCGACGTCCGCGAGTGGTTCGCCGGCGCCTTTCCCGTCGCCGTCGCCTGCGACGACGGGCGCGTGCTCGCTTTCGCGTCGACCAGCGCCTACAGCTCGCGCGCGTGTTACTCACACATCGCCGATTTTTCCGTCTACACCGACCGTAGCGCCCGCCGTCGCGGAGCCGGGAAGGCCGCGCTCGCGGAATTGATCCGGCTCGCGCGGGAGAGCGGCTTTCGCAAGTTGACCTCGAAAGTCTTCGTCGAAAACACCGCCAGCCGTACGATGCTGAAATCACTCGGTTTCCGCGAGCTCGGCACTCACGTCCGCCACGGCCAGGTCGACGGCGAGTGGCACGACGTGGTCGTCGTCGAGCTGTTGCTCTAGAAAAAAAGGAGGACCGCCCCCGGCAGTCCTCCTTGCCCCCTGCGAGCCGGCCCCCCGGCAGACCCGCGTAGGAGGTCGCCCGGTGTCTCACATGCCGCAGGGCGTCGTAATCGGTAAGCTGTCCGAGTTACTGCGAAATGACCAGGTCGCCGATCGCCACGTCGCTCGATGACAGCACCGTGCTTCCGTCGTGCGCGATCGCCGCCGCCTTGTAGCGTCGGTCTGCGGTCGCGGCCGCCGCGGCGAACATGGTGCTCCCCGCCGCCGCGGCGCCATTCATCTTGAGCGCGATCGAAAACAGCGTGGCCCCGGCCGCCCAGGTGTCGTCTCCCGAGGTGCCCGCCGCCGCCTTGTTCCTGGCCACGCCGACGCTGAGCACGTTCTGCATCGGCGACCCCGCGGTCCCGAGCAGAGCGGTCGCCGTCATCGGCGACGAGCCGGCATTGATGACGCCGTTCGTGGCGAGGCCGGGAACGCCGAGCGCCGTCGCGCCGATGTTGCCCGGCAGCATGACCATCGCGGCTCCGGTCGCGTCGAGCGGGAGGTTGATGGCGAAGCTGAACGCCGTCACCGCCGAGGAGCCGACCTTGACGTCGAGCACGACCTCGTTCGGAACCGAGAGGTCGGCGTTCCTCGTCACCACGATCTTTCCGTTCACCGTCGGATCGGTGTACGTCAGGCGAATCCCCGCCGGGTGCGTCGCGACCGCGACCGTCTTCGTCACGCTGCCGCCGTCGTTGGCCGCAGTGAGCGTGTAGATCGCGTCGGCAGCGACCGCGACGACCTTCTGCGTCAGCCCGGTCACGTCGCCGACGCCGTGATCGACGCTCAGCGAAGTCGCGCCGGTCACCGTCCACGACAGCGTCGTGTTGCCGCCGGCGGCCACTTCGTTCGGGCTGGCGTGGAAATCGCCGATCGCCGGCTTCGCGATCGGCGGCAGCGCCGTCGCCGGCGCTCCGCCGGATCCCGAGCAGCCGAGGACTGCCGCCAGAAGCAGCGCCGACTTTTTCACGGCCGGCTCCCCATCTTCGCGACCAAGGCGGAGAAGTCCTCGGCATCGATGAAGTTGCTGGATCCCTTGAGGTTGCCGGCGGGGTCGTAGGTCGCATCCGCCGGCGAGGTGAAGAGGATGGCCGCCTCGCGGACCACGTCGAAAGCGTCGATGACCTGGTTGCGATCGAGGTCGCCGTTTCCATACACGCCCACCGGCGCACCTGCATTTGGATACAGCTCCCAGAAGCCCCGGCCGAACGTCGAGATCCGGATCGCGCTCGAGTCGAGCGCGACGTTGATCTCGGTGACGCTGACCAGCGGGAGCGTGCTGCCGCCGTAGCGCGACCATGTCTGGCCGGCATCGGTCGAGCGGTAGAGGCCGATCTCGGTGCCGAGGTACACGGTAGCGGTCGAGTTCGGGTCGACGGCGACGACGTTGGCGGGCACGTCGGGCAGGCCGGCGCCATTCTTCGCCACCCAGTTCCCGCCGCCGTTCGCGCTCCGGTAGACGTGGGCGCCGCCGCCGGTCGCGGCCCAGAGCGCGCTGGTGCCGACGGTCTCGAACGCGACGCCGCGCACCGGGCCGGGGAGCGACGCGGAGATCGTCCAGTTGGCCCCCGAATCGCCGGTCACGTACGCGTACGAATACGTGCTGACGGCCCACTGGCCGGCCGCCTTCGGGTTGGTCCCGACGAACAGCAATTGCGAGGGGAAGTTGCCGATGTTTCCGTTGCTCTTGACCCAGCCGCTGCCGCTGCCGGCGCCGTCGTGCGTGACGTAGACGCTGTTGATTCCCGGCGAGATGGCGCATTGCGGCTGGGTCGGGTCGCAGGCGCTGTTGTTGATCACGGTGAGAAACGTCTGGCCGCGCGGGTCCGCGTTGTCGCCCGCGATCTTCATGAAGAAATTCGAGCTGTACTCCGCAGCGCAGCCGCCCGTCGGATTGAGGATCTGCGACTGCGGCTTGCAGATGCCGTTCATCGCCGCGGCGAAGCTGCCGCCGCAATCGATGCTGCGATAGATGACGCCGTAGATGGTCCCGAGCAGGAGCGAGCCCCACTTCCCGGCGCACGAAGCGGGCGTCGAATTCGAGCTGATCCTGCCGATTCCGACGCCGAATCCGTCGGCGCCGATCACCTGGTTGAAGGTGGTCGGCGTCGACTGCCGCAGGCGGGTGCCGTTGTCCTGCAGGCCGCCGATCATGATCGGGTTCGACGAGTCGTGGATGTCGGTCGCGATGCTGTAGGCGAGGTGGGTGACGAGCCCGCGGCCGAGGCGGCCTTCGAAGGTCGGGGCGCTGGCGGTGAAAACGTCCGAAGATCGGAAGACTCCGCCGTCGGTCCCGGCGTAGAAGTACGGCGCCGTGCCGGCGGTGGCGACGGCCATCGCGTGCCAGTCGGCGTGGACGTAGGGAATGTGCTGGCTGCTGCACTGCGAGCAGAGCGGCGAGTTCGGCATCCAGTCGGCGATCACCGACCAGCGCTGGCCGGCGTCGTTCGAGCGCAGGGCGGAGAGGTTGCCGCCGATGAAGACGCGGTTGTGGTCGCGCGGATCGACCGCGATCGCCTGGTTGTACCAGGCCTGGTCGTGCATCACGTCGAGATCGGGCTGGTCCTGCGTCGCGTTCACCGGGCAGCCGCGGCTGGATGGGAAATGTGATGCCGTTGTCGGTGCTGAGGAAGAGATGGCCGTAGCACGTGACCAACCACCGCGAGGGGCCGACCCAGGCGATGCTCCAGCAGTCGGTCGCGCCGCCGAGGTCCTTTTGTTGCCAGGGGCCGCCTTCGATCTGCCGGAACAGGCCCGCGTTGGTCGCGACGAGGACGGCGCCGGTGCCGGACGGATCGACGACGATGTCTCGCACCGACGTAGCGCTGCCCAGCGAAACCGGGCCCGACCAGCTGATGCCGCCGTCGAGCGAGGTGTAGAAGCCGGGCGTCTGGACGTCGAACGGGTCGCCGAGGCCGAGGAACAGCGTGTCGGGGCTGTTGGGATCGAGCGCGAAGGCGCCCACCGACTGGGAGCCGATGCCGCTGGTGATCGAGGTCCAGTGCGGGCCGCCCGTCAGCGTGACGGCGGACTGGGCGTCGAACGTCTTCCACACGCCGCCGCCGGCGGTCGCGACGTAGAGGATGTTCGGATCGGTCGGATGAGGGACGATCTTCCGCACCCGGCCAGTGTCGGCCGCCGACTGCGGGAGCGGCGAGACCTGTGCGCCGTTCCCCGGACCGACGTTGACCCAGGCCGCCCCGCTGACCGCCGCGAAGCTCCGAAAACCGCCGATCTTCCACTTCGCCGCCTCGGCCGCTGCCTCTTGCAGGATGTGGATCTGCTCTTCCGGCGAACGCGGCGCCTCGATCAGTGCGCGCGCCCGAACGCGGCCGCCCGGATCGTCGGGCTTTAGCTCCTGGGCGCTCGCCGCGGACGCGAGCAGAAGAAACAAGGCAATTCCGGAAAGCGGGACGCTTCGCATGGCACCCACTCAATCCCGTGAAAAGCGGAGCCGGACAATCGGTTCGCCGTCC
>JAIVGS010000272.1 GCA_020201435.1 Myxococcales bacterium | reverse complement strand
CCGACTTCACGGCGCCGTGCAACGACATGAACAGCGACCCCTGCATCAGCGAGCCGCCGCAGGGACAGACCAACCTGGTGGTCGACTCGCTCGGCGACCGGATGATGTTCCGGCTGGCGTATCGCAACTTCGGGAGTCATGAGTCGCTGGTCGCCAACCACACCGTCACCGCCGGGAGCAGCACCGGCATCCGCTGGTACGAGCTTCGCAACCCGAACGCGACGCCGACCGTCTTTCAGAAGGGCACGTTCGCGCCCGATTCGAACTTCCGGTGGATGGGCAGCATCGCGATGGACAAAGCCGGCGACATCGCCGTCGGCTACAGCGTCTCGAGCGCCTCGCTCGATCCGAGCGTCAACATCGCCGGACGGCTGGTCGGCGACCCCCTCGACTCGATGGGCCAGGGCGAGTCGCGGATGTTCACGGGGACCGGGGCAGAGTCGAACCCGAGCACCAGCAATGGCAAGATCACGCGTTGGGGCGACTACAGCAGCATGACCGTGGACCCCGCCGACGACTGCACGTTCTGGTACGTCGGCGAGTACTATACGACGGTCGCGGTGTTCGCCTGGCACACGCGCGTCGGTCACTTCAAGTTCCCGAGCTGCGGGCCCGACGACTTCACCATCGCCGTCACGCCGCCCGCCGGCGGGACGTTCATCCGGCCGGGAGGGTCCGCCGACTACACCATCGACACCGCAGCGGTGGGGTCGTTCACCACGCCGATCGGCCTCGCCGTCAGCGGTCTGCCGGCCGGGATCACCGCCACTTTCACTCCCTCGACGATCGATCCCGGTCAATCGAGCACGATGACGCTCGACGTCGACCCCGCGGCGGCAGACGCGCCGAACACGATCATCACCATCACCGGGACCGCAAGCGCGATCCAGCACAGCGCGCTTTCGACGGTCGGGATCGGGTCTCCGCCCGTGAATACGTTCTCGCTGACGCTCGATCGCGCGAGCGGTGTGATCACGAGGGGCGGCACGGCGTCCTTCACGGTGCGCACCGCGGTGGTCACGGGCGACAGCAGCGAGCCGATCGCGCTGAGCGTCGGCGGGTTGCCCAACGGCGTGACCGGGATCTTCAGCCCGGGCACCATCCACGCCGGCGGCAGCTCGACGCTGACCCTGACCGCCTCGACGAGCGCGGCGGTCGGCGACTCGTCGACCTTCACTGTGACCGGTGACGGGACCTCCGACTCCGAGTTCGCGAGCGCCGACCTCTCGGTCGTCGGGGACTTCGCGCTGGCCATCGCGCCCAACAATCCGACCGTCCCCCCTGGACACAACCAGACGTTCACCGTCAGCGCGACCGGGGGCCCGTCGCCGATCGCGCTCACCATCGCCGGCGCGCTTCCCGCCGGCGTCACCAGCAGCGGTTTCAACCCGACCGCGATCGTTCCCGGCACGTCGTCCACCCTGACGCTCGTCGTCGCCGCCAACGCGACGTCGACTTCGAATGCGCCCTTCACCGTCAAGGGGACCGACGGCGACGGCATCGTCCACACCGTCACCGGCCATTTGACGATCAGCGTTCCGGACGATTTCACCCTCTCCCTCTCGCCGACCGCATCGACGATCGCAGCGGGAAATTCCGTCACCGTCGCGATCTCGACCACCTCCACTGGTACGCCCGAGCCGGTGTCTCTGACCGTGTCCGGATTGCCCGCGGGGATCACCGAGGCGTTCAACCCGGCCACGATCACCGCCGGCGGACCGTCGATCCTGACGCTGACCGCGGCCGCGACCGCCGCGGCGGTCTCGGGGGCGTCGTTTACGGTGACCGGCTCGGCGGCGTCCGCGACGCACAGCGCCACCGGCACGCTCACCGTCACGGCAGCCTCGACGCCGACTGCGGTGGTGACGAATCCCGTGAGCGGCGCGACCGTCTCCGGCACCGTGCAGATCGCCGCCACTGCCACTCCCGGCGCGGGCGCGACGCTGACGAAGATCGAGCTGAGGGTGGACGACACGGTGGTCGGAACCTCGACGTCGTCGCCGGCGACGGCCTCCTGGCAGTCGACCCAGGTCCCGGACGGGGCGCACAACATCACCGCGCGAGCGACCGATTCGAAAGGCGGCACCACCACCTCCGCCGCGGTCACCGTGACGGTGAGCAACGGCGGTGGTTCCGGCGGTGGCGGCGGATGCTCGTCGGCGGGGGGCGGAGCGCTCGCGCTGCTCGGGCTTCTGGTACTCTGCCGCCGCCGATGGAAGTAGCGCTCTTCATCCCCTGCTACGTCGATCAGCTCTACCCTCAGGTGGGCATGGCGACCGCGACGCTGCTCGAGCGGCTCGGCGTGAAGGTGCATTTTCCCGAGGCGCAGACGTGCTGCGGCCAGCCGATGGCGAACTCCGGCTTCTTCGACGACGCGCGGCCGCTGGCGGCGCGGATGCTGCGCGTGTTCGAGCCGTACCAGGTCGTGGTCTGTCCGTCGGGCAGCTGCACGTCGATGGTGCGGAACCACTTTCCCGAGCTGCTGCCAGGCGCGCCGCGGCTGCCGGTCTACGAGCTGGTGGAATTTCTCCACGACGTGCTCAAGGCGCCCCTGCGCGGGCGGTTTCCGTTCCGGGTCGGGCTCCACCAGAGCTGCCACGGCTTGCGCGAGCTGCGGCTCGGCAGCGGGAGCGAGCGGCTGGTCCCGGCGTTCAGCAAGACCGCCGATCTCCTCGCCGGGATCGAAGGCCTGCAGCTCGTCGAGCTGTCGCGATCCGACGAGTGCTGCGGATTCGGAGGCACGTTCGCGGTCACCGAAGAGGCGGTCTCGTGCGCGATGGGGCGCGATCGGATCGCCGATCACGAGCGGGCCGGGGCGGAGGTGATCGCCGGCGGCGACGTCTCGTGTTTGATGCATCTCGAAGGGCTGCTGAGGCGCGACGGCAAGCGCCTGCGCACCATGCACGTCGCCGAGCTGCTGGCGGAGGCGACGGCGTGACGGCGGGACACCCGCGGCGCGCGCTGCAGCTGGTGCAGAACCCGGAACGGCTGCACTGGCACGACCAGGCGGTCTGGTTCGTGCGGCAGAAGCGCGACATCGCGCGCAGCTTCGTCCCCGAGTGGGAAGAGCTGCGATCGCTGGCGTCGCAGATCAAGGCGCACGCGCTCTCGCGGCTGCCGGATTATCTCGAGCAGTTCGAGTCCCGGGCGAAGGCCGCGGGCGCGGTCGTGCACTGGGCGCGCGACGCCGACGAGCACAACCGGATCGTCCTGTCGCTGTTGCGCGAGCGCGGCGTGACGCGGCTGGTGAAGAGCAAGTCGATGCTGACCGAGGAGTGCAAGCTGAACGAGCACCTCGAAGCGCACGGCATCGAGGTCGTCGATACCGATCTGGGCGAGCGGATCGTGCAGTTCCGGCGCGAGCCGCCGTCGCACATCGTGATGCCGGCGATCCATCTCAAGAAGGAAGAGATCGGCGCGCTCTTCCACGACGAGCTCGGCACCCCGGAAGGGCTGAGCGACCCGAAAGCGCTCGCCGAGGCCGCGCGCGTACACATGCGCGAGAAGTTCCTCGCCGCGCAGGCGGGCCTCACCGGCGTGAACTTCGCGATCGCCTCGACCGGCGGGGTGGTCGTCTGCACCAACGAGGGCAACGCCGATCTCGGGACCTCGCTTCCGCCTCTGCACATCGCCTGCATGGGCGTGGAGAAGATCGTGCCCTCGCCGCGCGAGCTGGCGGTTTTCCTGCGGCTCCTGGCGCGGAGCGCGACGGGTCAGCCGATCACGACATACACCTCGCATTTCCACGGGCCGAAGCCGGGGGGGGAGATGCACATCGTGATCGTCGATCACGGGCGCAGCCGGATCCTGGCCCGCCCGGAATTTCGTGCGTCGTTGAAATGCATCCGCTGCGCGGCCTGCATGAACACCTGTCCGGTCTACCGGCGCAGCGGCGGCCACAGCTACGGCGTGACGGTCCCGGGGCCGATCGGGTCGGTGCTGGCGCGGCAGCGCGACCTGCCGCCGATGCCGCGCAAGAGCTTCCGCGCGCAGTGGAGGGACCGTGGCCGCGCGCGATGAGATCCTCGCGAAGCTGCGCGCCGCGGCGGCGCCGGCGGTCGAGCTGCCCGATCTCTCCCGCTTCGCGCCGGTGACGTATCCGGACCTGCGCGAGCGATTCGCGAAGAGCGTGATCGAGGTCGGCGGCAGATGCGTCTTCGTCGCCGGCTCGCTGCAGGACGAGCTGGCGAAGATCCCCGAATTCGCGAACGCGCGGCGTTCCGTCTCGCTGGTGCCGGGCGTCGAGGGCAACGTCGATCTCACGGCGGTGAGCGATCCGCACGAGCTGAACGACATCGACTTCTGCGTGGTGCCCGCCGAATTCGGTGTCGCCGAAAACGGCGCGTGCTGGATCACCGATCACGGCCGCGCCAACCGCGCGGTCTGCTTCCTGACGCAGCATCTCGCGATCGTCGTCCGCGACCTGGTGCACAATCTCCACCAGGCGTACGAGCGCATCCAGATGCCGGGTCGCGGGTTCGCGATGTTCCTCTCCGGCCCGTCGAAAACGGCCGACATCGAGCAGGCGCTGGTGATCGGCGCGCACGGCGCCCGGTCGTGCACGGTGCTGGTTACTTCGTAGCGCCGGTGGTCATGCCGCTGATGAAGTAGTTCAGCGAGAGGCCGTAGACGATCACCACCGGCAGCGAGCCGAGGATCGAGGAGGCCATCAGCGGACCCCAGAAGTAGACGTCGCCGCGGACCATCTCGACGCTGATCCCGACCGGCAGCGTGCGGTTGGCGGTCGAGGAGATGAACGTCAGCGCGTAGATGTACTCCTGGAAGCTGAGCGTGAAGGCGAAGATCGCCGCGGTGAGGATGCCGGGCAGCACGACCGGGATCACCACCTTGCGCAGCATCTGCAGGCGGGTCGCGCCGTCGAGCAGCGCGCGCTCCTCGATCTCCTTCGGCACGCCGCGGAAGAAGCCCATCAGGAGCCAGGTGCAGAACGGGATCGTGAACGTCGGGTAGCTCAGGATCAGCGACCAGATCGTGTTGTCGATGTGCAACCCGCCCACCAGTTGCGAAAAGGGGATGAAGAGGATCGTCGGCGGGATCAGGTAGGTGAGGAAGATGGCGATGCCGATGCTGCGGTTGCCGCGGTAGCGCAGTCGCGCCAGCGAGTACGCCCCCGGCACAGCGACGAGCAGCGTGATCAAGACGACCGCGAGGCCGGTGAGGAGCGAGACCTTCATCCACCGGTAGAACGGCGTGAAGCTCAGGAACTCGTAGTGCGAGAGCGTCGGATTGTCGACGTGGATGTCGCCGACCACCTCGTTCGGGTGCGCGGTCGATCCCTCGGGGACGTTGATCTTCGCCAGCCGCCCGGCGACCGGGCCGACGATCTCCTGCCCGTCGATCAGCGCGATCGCCGGCGGATTCGGGTCCGCGTCGCTGCGCGTCACGCGGTCGCCGATCTTGATCTTCCACTCGATCTTTCCCTCCCGGTACGAGGCCGGGACGATGATGTCCTTGTGATACGGCTGCCCGGAGGAATCTTTCTTCGCGATCCAGAGCGGGTTGCGGGAGAGATCGTAGAGGTTCGCGTCGGCCTTGAACGACGTGACGAGCCCCCAGTAGAACGGGAACAGCGCGAAGACGAGGAACGGCGTCAGGCCAGCCCAGGCGGCGACATCGACGCGGATGCTGCGCCAGCCCGAGATCACATGTTCTCCCGGCGCAGCCACTGCAGCATGCCGAAGACGGTCACCACCATGATCGGGAAGAGGAACAGCGAGATGGCCGCGCCTTTTCCGAGGTAGCCGGCGTTGACGCCGACCTGGTAGGCGTAGGTGCTGAGCACCTGCGTCTGATCGTAGGGACCGCCGCGGGTGATGATCCAGATGGTGTTGAAGTCGGTGAACGAGAACACCACCGAGAAGAGCAGCGAGACCATCAGGATCGGCCGCACCATCGGCGCCATCACGTACCAGAAGCGCTGCAGCGCGTTGGCGCCGTCGAGGCGCGCGCGCTCGATGATCTCGTCGGGGATGGAGGTGAGTCCGGCGAGGATCACGATCGTCGTGAAGGGGAAGCCGCGCCAGACGTTCACCACGACGAGCGAGAACATCGCGAGATTCGCGTCCCCGCGGAAGTTGAAGATGTTCGCCGGGGAGATGATTCCGGCGTGGACCAGCAGCCAGTTGATCACCGAATACGTCGAGTCGAGGATCCACAGCCAGGCCTGGCCGGAGATCGCGATCGGGATCACCCACGGGATCACCAGGAGGCCGCGCAGCAGCTGCCGCCCGCGGAACTTCTTGTACAGGAGCAACGCGCAGGGGATGCCGAAGAACAGCTTCACCAGCTCGGTGCCGAAGGTGTACTTGAGCGTGTTCTTCACCGCGAGCAGGAAGTTGGGATCCTGCTGCACGCCGGTGCCGTTGGCCTTGAGGTGGGTGGTCGAGTCGACCAGCACGCTCTTCTTGCGCGCGTCGTTCGCGTCGCCGCGCTTCTCGAAGGTGCCGAAGCTGATCGGCGAGTCGGCGGCGTGGGCCACGACCTTTCCGCCGTGCACCTGCCAGTCGAGGTCGTTGAGGATCGTGGTCGCGAGGTAGGTCGCGTCGTCCTCGCCGTTGGTCTCGACCACCGGGATGGTGTGCGAGCCGATCTGCAGCGAGGCCTTGAAGCGATCGCCGTCGGGCGCGGTGACTACCTTGCCCTCGTCCTTGTGCTGGTCGGCGATCCGCTGCGCTTCGGCCTTGTCGCCGTCGAAGATCACGAAGTCGTTGGCGATCAGCTCCCAGCTCTCGACCTTCGAGTAGTTGTCGAGGCCGATGTAGTTCCACTTCGAGGCGCCGGCCGAGGCGTCGGTCATGCTCAGCCAGATCGACATCGCGAACGGGTACGCGATGAACGCGGTCAGGTAGAGGATCGCCGGAAGCACCAGCGCGTAACCGAACGGCCCTTCGCGCTCGAAGAACGCGAGCCGCTGCATCGGCGGCGCACCGCTCACCGCGGTCGGCGCGACTAGAGGGCGCATTCGGACGCCTGATCGAACAGATGCGCGCGTGACATGTCGAACCACAGCTCGATCGCGTCGCCCGGCTTGAGGCCGGGGTTGGCCTCGGCCTCGATCTGCAGCACGCCGGCCGGCGATCGCGCGGTGACGATCGTGCGATTGCCGAGCGGCTCGAGCACCTCGACGGTCGACGGCACCTTCGCCGCGTGCGGCTTGCCGGCGTGGAGCGAGATGTGCTCGGGCCTGACGCCGAGCGTCACCTTGCGTCCGGCTTCGACCGCGCGCGGCAGCGCCACCTGCACGTCTCCGCCGAGCGCGATGCCGCCGTTCCTGATCTCGCCCTCGAAGAAGTTCATCGGTGGCGTGCCGATGAATCCCGCCACGAAGCGCGTCGCCGGCCGTTCGTAGACTTCCATCGCGCTGCCGACCTGGATGATCTTGCCGGCGTTCATGATCACGATCCGGTCGCCCATCGTCATCGCTTCGACCTGGTCGTGGGTGACGTAGACCATCGTGCTCTTGATCTGCTGGTGCAGCCGCTTGAGCTCGACGCGCATGTGCACGCGCAGCTTCGCGTCGAGGTTCGAGAGCGGCTCGTCGAAGAGCAGCACGCCCGACTGCCGCACCAGCGCGGCCCCGACCGCGACGCGCTGGCGCTGTCCGCCAGAGAGCTGGCGCGGCTTGCGGTCGAGGAGCGGCGTGAGCCCGATGATCTCGGCCACCTCGGAGATGCGCTTGTTGATCTCGGCCTTCGGCACCCGGCGCAATTCGAGCGCGAAGGCGAGGTTCTTGCGCACCGTCATGTGCGGGTAGAGCGCGTAGCTCTGGAAGACCATCGCGATGTCGCGATCCCGCGGCGGCTTGAAGGTGACCGTCTCGCCGGCGATGCGGATGTCGCCGGCGGTGACGTCCTCGAGGCCGGCGATCATCCGCAGCGTCGTCGTCTTCCCGCACCCGGACGGTCCGACGAGGATGCAGAACTCGCGGTCGCGGACGGTCAGATCGATGCCCGCGACCACCTCGGTCTCGCCGAACTTCTTGACGACCTTGTCCAGGACGACGTCGGCCATTGGACCGGTCTTCTAAGCCGAAGGTTCAGATGGCGCGAAGCTTTTTCTCGGCATCGTCAATCGCGGCACGGATCGGCTTTCCCTTGGCGACCTCGGCGAACATCGTCGGGATGATGAACTTCGCGTACATGCCGGTCGCCGTCCGCGTCATCGGGCCCGGATAGCCGATGAACACCAGGTTGTCGTTCTGGAAGTCCTGCAGGAGCTCGAGCTTCGGCTCGCTGCCGATCACCGGCATCGGCTTCTTCAGGAACGCCTTCAGGAACGGATGGTTGTAGCCGGTGCTGCCCTCCATGCCGTTGCGGCTGTCCGCGATCATCTCGTAGAGGAACGTCTTCGCCAGCTCCTGGTTCTTCGAGAAGTTGTAGACGCCGTAGGACATCGTGCGCGCGCCGTTGGCGCGGCCCTTGGGACCGAGCGGCGTCTTGACGATCTCGAGGTTCTGGTAGACGTCCGGATTGTCCTTGGCCGCGGTGCGGTAGGCGCTGATCGGGTTGCAGATCATCGATCCCTTGCCCGAGGCGATGAAACGGTTGTTCGAGGCGTCGTCCCAGCTGAGCACCTCGTCGGTCATCGTCTTGTCGTAGAACTGCTTGCCGTACTGCAGGCACTCGGAGATCTCCTTGCGGCGGAAGCTCACCTTGCCGTCCTTGTCGAACATGTACGCGCCGAACGCGATCATCAGCGGATAGAGGTCGTCGTTGGAGTCGGGCGTCTGCGAGTACGCGATGCCGAACGGGTGGCCCTGCGCCTTGAGCTTCGCGCCGGCGTCGAGGATGTCGTGCCAGGTGGTCTTGTCGTTCCAGTCGGCGCCGGCGGCCTTGAAGTAGCCGCGGTTGATGATCATCGGGTACGCGATGTACCAGTACGGGATCGCCAGCCACTTGTTCTTCACCTTGCCGATCGACTGGGTGTTCGGGATCCACCCGCCGAACTCCTTCTCCAGCTTGTTGGCGACGTCGGTGACGTCGACCAGCGCCTGCTCGAAGAACCAGGCGCCGACGCCGTTCAGGTGCAGGATGTCGTGGCCGCCGCCGCGGGCGATGTCGGCCTGCTCCGCCCCGTTCAGGTCGGCGGTAGCGACGTAGTCGACCTCGACCTTGCACTTGTGCTTCTCGCCGAACTGCTGGGTGAAGTTGGCGAAGTACTTCTTGTCGTAGTCGGGCACGAAGTGCTTCCACTGGATGATCTTGAGCGTGGTCTCGGTCTGCGCCGACGCCTTGCGGACGAAGATGGTCGGTGCGGCCACTGCGGCGCCTGCGGTGAGACCTGCCTTGAGCAGCGTCCTGCGAGTCACCATGTGTGGTCCCCTTGGAAAAGTGGGTGCAGGTGTATACGCACGTCTTTTGTCGGATCGGAAGGCCCCCTCTGGACTCGAGTGTCGTTTAGTGCTGGGTTGGGCACCCCATGACGATCGAGCTCAAAGAACCGGGACCTGAGCAGGTGTTCACCAGGGAAGCGCTGGCCTTCGTCGAGGAGCTGCAGCGCAATTTCGACGGCAGGCGGCAGGATCTGCTGCAGAAGCGGGCCGAGCGGTATCGGCAGCTCGAGAAAGGCGCGCAGTTCGAGTTCCTCTCCGCGACGGCGAAGGTGCGATCGGGCGACTGGAAGGTGGCGCCGGTGGCGCCCGACCTGGCGAAGCGGCACGTCGAGATCACCGGGCCGGTCGAGCGCAAGATGATGATCAACGCGCTCAACTCCGGCGCCGACGTCTTCATGGCCGACTTCGAGGACGCGCTCTCGCCGACCTGGTCGAACGTTTCGACGGGACACGTGAACCTGATCGACGCGGTCCGGCGGCGGCTCTCGTTCACCTCGCCGGAGGGCAAGTCGTACAAGCTGAACCAGAAGATCGCGACGCTGCTGGTCCGGCCGCGCGGATGGCACCTGCCCGAGAAGCACATCCTCGTCGACGGAAAGCCGATCGCGGGCGCTTTCGCCGACTTCGGGTTCTTCTTCTTCCACAACGCGCGGGAGATGCTCGACCGCGGGACCGGGCCGTACTTCTACCTGCCGAAGATCGAGTCGCACCTCGAGGCGCGGCTGTGGAACGACGTGTTCGTCTTCGCGCAGGACAAGCTGCGCGTGCCGCGCGGGAGCGTGCGCGCGACGGTGCTGGTCGAGACGCTCCCCGCCGCGTTCGAGATGGACGAGATCCTCTACGAGCTGCGCGAGCACTCGAGCGGGCTCAACGCGGGGCGATGGGACTACATCTTTTCGCTGATCAAGAAGTTCCGCACGCGGAAGGACCTGATCCTGCCCGATCGGCAGAAAGTCACGATGACGGTGCCATTCATGCGCGCCTACACCGAGCTGCTGGTGAAGACGTGCCACCGCCGCGGCGCGCACGCGATGGGCGGGATGGCGCCGTTCATTCCGACGCGGAAGAACCCGGAGATCAACGAGAAGGCGCTGGCGCAGACGCGGTCCGACAAGGAGCGCGAGGTGAACGACGGCTTCGACGGGACCTGGGTGGCGCATCCGGATCTGGTGGCGACGGCGAAAGAAGTGTTCGACCGCAAGCTCGGCAAGCCGAACCAGCTCGAGAAGCAGCGGCCGGAAGTCGACGTCGAGGCCGGCGAGCTGCAGGACACGCGCGTACCGGGGGCGACGATCACCGAGGCGGGTGTGCGCAACAACATCAGCGTCGGCGTGCAGTACCTGGCCTCGTGGCTCGGTGGAAACGGCGCCGCCGCGATCTACAACCTGATGGAAGACGCCGCGACCGCCGAGATCTCGCGCGCGCAGCTCTGGCAGTGGGTGCAGAACCAGGCCAAGCTGGAGGACGGGCGGACGATCGATCGCAAGCTGTACGAGCAGCTCCGCGACGACGAAGTGGGAAAGATCTCCGAAATGCCGCACGTGCAGCAGGCGCAGAAGATCCTCGACGACCTCGTCCTCGGCGAATTCGTCGACTTCCTCACTCTTCCCGCTTATTCGCTGCTCGAATGAACGACCCGGTCCACGAGCTCAAGCCGGGCGCGACGCAGGCGCATGCGATCGCGGGGCAGCATCGCGTGGCGCCGCAGGTGATCGCGCAGCTCTGCGAGGCGGTCGGCGACGGGAACTGCATCCGGCAGCCGGAGCAACTCAGGACCTACGAGTCGGACGGGCTGGCGACGTTTCGCGCCACGCCGGGAGTAGTGGTCCTGCCGTCGACCACGGAGGAAGTCGTGCGGTGCGTGAAGATCGCGCGAGAAGCGGGATTGCCGATCGTCGCGCGTGGATCGGGGACCGGTCTCTCCGGCGGCGCGCTACCGATCCCGGGCTGCGTGCTGATCGGGCTCGCGCGGATGCGAAAGGTGTTGCAGGTCGACTTCGACAACGCGTTCATGCGGGTGCAGCCGGGCGTGATCAACCTGGACGTCTCGAAAGCGATCGGCGCGCAGGGCTGGTATTACGCGCCCGATCCGTCGTCCCAGAGCGTCTGCACCATCGGCGGCAACGTCGCCGAGAACTCCGGCGGCGCGCACTGCCTCAAGTACGGCTTCACGGTGAACCACGTCCTCGGCGTGCGGATCGTCCTCGCCGACGGAAGCGTCCACGATCTCGGCGGGCCGGTGCTCGATCAACCCGGGTACGACCTCACCGGCGTCGTCGTCGGCAGCGAGGGGATGCTCGGGATTGTGACTGAAGTTATACTACGTATACTTCGTAAACCGGAGGCGACACGGACGTTCTTCGCGACGTTTCCATCGACGACCGAAGCGGGCAACGCGGTCAGCGCGATCATCTCCTCGGGGATCGTGCCGGCGGCGATCGAGATGATGGATCGGCTCGCGATCGTGGCCGCCAAGGCAGCCACCGGACTCGACTGGCCCGACGTCGGCGCCGCGCTCCTGATGGACGTCGACGGGCCGGTCGCGGAGTGCGAGCACACCTCGAAGAACGCGATCGAGCTCGCGCGCAAGGCGGGCGCGATCGAGATCCGCGTGCCGCGCGACGCCGCCGAGCGGGATCTGATGTGGAAGGGGCGCAAGAGCGCCTTCGCCGCCGTCGGACGGATCGCGCGCAATTATCTCGTACAGGACGGCGTCATCCCGCGCAGCGAGATCGCGCGGGTGCTGGAAGAGATCGCCGCATTGAGCTCGAAGATGGGCGTGCGCGTCGCCAACGTCTTCCACGCCGGCGACGGCAACCTGCATCCGCTGGTGCTGTTCGACGCGCGTGTTCCGGGAGAGGAAAAGCTCGCCGAGGAGATCTCCGGCGAGATCCTCCGCATCTGCCTGCGCTACGGCGGATCGATCACGGGGGAGCACGGCGTCGGGTTCGACAAGGCGCCGTTCATGGCCGAGATGTTCACCGAGGACGACCTGGAGACGATGAGCCGCCTGCGCTGCGCGTTCGATCCGGCGTGCGCGCTCAATCCGGGGAAGGTCTTTCCCACGCCGCGCCTGTGCGGCGACAAGCCGGGGCCCTACCAGCCCCATCCGGCCGAGCTCTCGGGCGAGGCGTACCGCGCATGATCCCGGCGTCGATCGACGAGGCGCAGCAGCTGCTGCGCGAGGCGCGCGGAACGGTCGGGTTCGTCGGCGGCGGGACGGAAGCTGCGGACCCGCTACGGATCCGTCCGCGACCTGATCATCGGCGTCTCGGTGATCCGCGCCGACGGCACGCGTGCCAAGGGCGGCGGAAAGGTCGTCAAGACCGTCGCCGGATTCGATCTGCCGAAGCTGATGTGCGGCTCGTGGGGAACGCTGGGGATGATCGCGACGGTGACGTTCCGGGTGCACCCGCTGCCCGAGGCGAGCGCGACGGTGGTGGCTCGCGGGCTCGACGCCGCGGGAGTGAACGAGCTCGTTTCCGCCGTGCGCAGGCTCCAGGTCGAGCCGGCGGCGATGATGGCGGTGCGCCGCGAGAGTTACGAGGTGTGGATTCGCTTCGAAGGCTTTCGCGCCGGTGTCGAGCAGCAGCGCGGCAAGATGCGCGACCTCGCCGATGCGACCTGGCCTTCGGGCGAGCCCGCGGGCAACGTCCGTTTCGGCGCGCTTCCGACGCAGCTTCCGCAGGTGGAACAGGCCCTCGGCGGCGGCTTCTGCTGGTACCCGACGCTGGGGCTCGGGCTCGCGGCGGTCAGCTCGCCCGACAACCGGCGATTCGCCGCCTTCGGCGGCTGGATCGGATCGCCTCCGCCGTCTTCGCCGGAATTGCACCAGGCGGTGAAATCACGCCTCGATCCGGACGCGCGGCTTCCGAGGTTGTCCCAGTGACCGCTCCCGAGCGCGAGCTGATCGACGACTGCGTGCACTGCGGGTTCTGCCTTCCGCACTGCCCGACGTACGTGAGCTGGGGCGAGGAGATGGACTCGCCGCGCGGCCGCATCGACCTGATGCGCGCGGTCCGCACCGGAGCGTCGCCGATGACGCCGACGGTCGTGGCGCACTTCGATCGCTGCCTCGGGTGCATGGCGTGCGTCACCGCGTGTCCGTCGGGGGTGCGGTACGACATCCTCATCGAAGAGACGCGCGCGATGGTCGAAAAGACGTATCGCCGCGGCCTGTACGACCGCCTGCACCGCGCTCTCATCTTTTCGCTCTTCCCCTATCCGCGGCGGCTCAAGGCGCTGGTCG
Organism: Myxococcales bacterium; assembly: GCA_020201435.1. GTDB lineage: Bacteria > Myxococcota > Myxococcia > Myxococcales > 40CM-4-68-19 > 40CM-4-68-19. Next base: position 8,130 of record JAIVGS010000272.1, on the reverse strand, counting down.
CGCTGATGCTCGTCTATACGTGGACGGGCCTCCGCTGGCTGATGCGGCATACGATCGTGAAGCTCCTGCCGCGGCGGTTGCGCGAGATGGAAGAGCTGCAGCCGCGCGTGACGCCGCACCAATTGTTCGCCACGTTGCCGGAGCGGACGCCGGCGCGGGGCGAGAAGCGGATGACGGTCGCGCTGGTCGCGGGTTGCGTGCAGCGCGTTTTCTATCCGGGCGTGAACGAGGCGACGATCCGCGTGCTGTCGGCCGAAGGCTGCGAAGTGCTCGTCCCGCGGGACCAGGGCTGCTGCGGCGCGTTGAGCATGCACGCCGGGCGCGAGCACGAATCGCTCGAATTCGCACGCGAATTGATGGGAAAGTTCGAAAAAGCCGAGGCGATCGTGATCAACGCCGCCGGCTGCGGCTCGCACCTCAAGGACTACGGGCGGCTGCTGAAGACCGGGGAGGCCAAGGCCTTCAGCGCGAAAGTTCGCGACGTGAACGAATTCCTCGCCGCGCTACCGCCGCGCGCCGAGCGCAAGCGCCTCGACCTGCGCATCGCGATGCACGACGCCTGTCACCTGCAGCACGCGCAGCGGATCGTCGCGCAGCCCCGCGAGCTGCTCTCCGCGATCCCCGGAGTCACGCTTCTCGAGATCCCCGACGCCGGGCAGTGCTGCGGCAGCGCCGGGATCTACAACCTGGTGCAGCCGGAGAGCGCGGATCAGATCGGCGCGCGCAAGGTCGACAACGTCCTCTCGACGAAGCCGGACCTGCTCGCGTCGGCGAATCCGGGCTGCACGCTGCAGATCCAGAAGATCCTGCGCGAGCGCGGCCAGCGGCTGCCGGCCGCGCACCCGATCGAGATCCTCGACGCCTCGATCTCAGGCCGGAGCGGCGTCGACGACCGATGACTTCGGATCCGGCCCGTACTCGTTGTCGCCGCGCTCGCCGTCGGTGCACGCCCAGACCAGCAGGATGATCGCGCCGATCAGCGGAATGAACCCGATCAGCAGCCACCAGCCGCTCTTCCCGATGTCGTGCATGCGGCGCACCGCGACCGCGAGGCTCGGGACCAGGACCGCGAGCGAATAGAGCCACGACAGCACGGCCGCGCCCCGGAACATCATCCCCAGCACGCCCAACGCGCACGCGATCAGGAAGTTGATCAGCACGAACATCCAGTAATCGCGCCGCCGCGCGCGGCCGGAAAAGTCCGCGTACTTTTTCAGCACCTCCACGTACCAGTCCATGTTTTCCCCCTTCAGCGAAAGATGAGCTCGGTCGTGACCGCGATCTGCGGATGGATCGATCGGTAGATCGGACAAGCCTGCGCGAAGAAGCCGTGGACGCGCTCCGCCGTCTCGCGTTGCGCGGGCTCCGCTTCGAGCAGCATCTTGACATGGATCCGCTTCAGCACCAGCACGTTTCCTTCCAGCTCGACCTCGCCGCCGGCTTCCGCGACGAGCTTCCCGGCGGACGCGGGGATTTGACGCGCCTCCAGCGCGCCTCCGAAAGTTCCCGCCAGTCAACCCGCCGCGGCGGCGACGACGTAGTCGATGGTGGTCGCGTGCGGCTCGTAAGCGCCGGGCTTCGCGCCGTAATGCTGCGCGATCGCTCCGTGGGTGCCGAACTTCACCGGCTGCGGCTCCTCGGGGAGAAAAGCGTGGCGCAGGGAGCCCTTGATCCGCTCGATGCGCACCTGCGAGCGATAGGCGATTTCGGCCATGGCGGCCTCCGGGTGGTTGGCGCATGATACTCGCATGAGACTCCCGGTCGCGCTCTTGCTGCTGTCGTTTGCGGTCCAGGCCGCGCCGGAGACGGTGGCGGTGACGTACAAGGTGTCGAAAGAGAATGAGGCGGCGCTGCAGCGCGTCCTCGACGATCACTGGGCGACGTGCAGGAAGCTCGGGCTCGTACGCGGCGGGCGCGAGCTCTATCGCGGCGACGGCTTTTTCCTCGAGATCTTCACCTGGAAGGACGCGTCGATTCCGGACGATCCGCCGGCGCCCGTGAAAGCGCTGTGGGACAGGATGAACAAGCTCTCGTCGAAGCTCGACTTCGAAGCCGTCGAGAAGGTGCATTGACCATGGAACGGATTCCGGTTCGGACGCGCGAGAGCAAGGTGACGTTGTCCGCCTGGCGCACCCAGGTCGAAAACGGGGCGATCGTGCTGATCGACATCGCCGGCCGCTCGGTCTACCGCGGCGAGGGCGCGCTGCTCGGCGCCTCGCAGGAAAAGCTCGCCGAAGCCTGGCAAGCGGCGATACCGAAGACGGCGCCCGAACCCGACAACCCGCCGCTCGGGTAGTTCGGGGACGCACGCAATCCAGCCCGCCAATGTGGCACTGAATTGCGCTTTTTTTGGCGCGTCGTCGCCGCACAGCGGCGCCGACGCGCCCCAAAAAACAAAGGAGCAAAAAAAAAATTAAATCCCTGCCAACCCGGGTTCGAGGCGTTCGAAACCTTGTTCGGACGCCCAGAGATCCAGCGAGAGCGTCGCGAGATCGTCGACCTCCGGGATCTGGCGGGCATCGAGGGTGAGATCGATCGACTTCACGTACCCGCGGCACGTCTCGCAGGCCTCGATGCGCGCGCCGAGGCGCTCCTGCGCGCTGAAGACCGGCAGCTTCTTCGGGTCCTCCTCGCCGCAGGCGGGGCAGCGGATCCGGGCGGTCTGCCACTCGAAGCCGCAGAGGGCGCAGACCAGCATCCGCATCGCGCCATCGGCGCTCGACGCGCTGCGCCGGGTGGCGATCCATGGCGCGCCGCCGCAGACCTTGCACGGCCCTTCCGGACGGCCCGGGGGAACGCCGCTCTCGCGCAGAAAGCGCGCGTACGGCATCAGGACCGCGCGGGAGAGATAGTCGAACTCGGACAGGCCGCCCCAGTAGGCGCTCAAACGGTCGCGTGAGAACGTGCGCGCGTCGGCCGCGACCCCGGGCGGGCCCGACGAGGCGACGAACCGGATCACCGGCTGGACCGCCTCGGCGAACGCGCCGAAGTCCGCCGTCAGCCGCACCGCCGCCTGCGCGCGATACAAGCCGGCCGCGAACCGCAGCGGCTCGTCCGCCGCGGGAAACTTTTCGACCAGCGTCTGCGCGCGCGCGCCGCGCTGCTCGAGCGCGCGCGCGACGCGCTCCTCAGCCTCGCCCACCCGTCACGTCCCTGAACCACTTCGGGTGGTGCAGCCGCGCCCACGCGCGCGTCACCGTCCCGCGCGTCATCGAGCGGAAGGTGCCCGGCTCGGCAGCGGTGCCGAGATAGATGTGCCCGACGATCGCCACGAACCAGTAGATGAATCCGACGTCGTGCAGGACGATGCACACCTGGCGCAGCCGCCAGCTGAAGCTCTTCGGCCACCAGAGCGGAATGCCGGTCAGGAGCACCAGCAGCATCGCGAACAGGATCGACCAGAAGAACAGCTTCTGGCCGGCGTTGTACTTGCCGACGTTCGGGTCCTCGGCGGCGGAGAACTTGAGGTAGTCGATGAAGCTGAACTTCTTGTCGTTCTCGTCGAACCGCATGTCCGAGAGCCAGAAGAAGAACATCACCACCGTCGCCGCCGAGAAGGCGACGCCGAGCCAGGCGTGCAGCCAGCGGCAGACCGACAGGCCGCCGAACAGGTACGCCATCCACCCGAAGACGGGCGACCAGATCGGCATGCCGGTCAGCAGCGCTCCGACGAAAAACAACGCCACCGTCCAGTGGATGATCCGTGACGACAGCTTGTGTCGCACGATCTCGTCGCCGACGACGACGTCCTCGCGGTCGCGAGCGACGTCCATCACCGTTGGACCGCGGCGCTGCGACGCTCCGGGTATTCCGAGCTCGCTCATACCTCTTTCCCCGCGTCCTTGGCCGTATCGACCGGCTTCTTGGGGCCGAAGGCCATGAAGTGTCCGATCGCGCCGAAGATGGCCGCCGCCATGGCGACGAAGCCGATCGGATGCAGCACGCGCTTCCACAGGCTGACGGTGGTCGGCACCGACGGATCCTTCGGCAGGCCGTACCACTCCGGGTGATCGCCGTGCTTGAGCACGGTGATCACGCTGGTGCCGCCGACGCCCGGCGGATCGTAGACCGCTGCGCTGGCGAACCCGTCGTCCTGAAGCTGCTTGACGCGGTGCGCGCCGAGAGCGAGCAGCGACGACTTGTCCCCGAACTGCAGGCAGCCGGTCGGGCAGGCCTTGATGCACGCCGGCTCGAGCCCGACCGTGACGCGGTCGACGCAGAGCGTGCACTTGGCCATCTTGTTGTCGCGCGCGGTGTAGCGCGGCACGTCGAACGGGCAGCCCGGCTCGCACAGGCCGCAGCCGATGCACTTCTCCGGATCCACGTCGACGATGCCGTTCTGGTACTGCACGATCGCGCCCGGGGCCGGACAGGCCGCGAGACAGCCCGGATCGGCACAGTGCATGCACTGGTCCTTCCGGAGCAGCCACGCGAACCCGTGCGGGCCGGTGTCGATCTCGCGGAACTGGATCAGGTTCCAGAAGTTCGGCGCCAGCGACGGCATGGTCTGGTACGTGCCGACCTGCTCGGTCTTCACCAGCGGAAGGTCGTTCCACTCCTGGCAGGCGACCTCGCACGCCTTGCAGCCGATGCAGATCGAGGTGTCGATGTATTTCGCGACCGTCGGCTGCTGCCGCAGCATGGTGCCGCCGCCGCGCAGCGCCGCGGAGGAGCGGCGGATCTCGAAGCCCTGGATGGCGCCCATCTAAGCCACCCCCTCTCCGCCCTTTTCGAGCGTCACGAGGAAGGTCTTGAACTCCGGCGTCCAGGTGTTCGGGTCCATCGCCGACGGCGTCATGAAGTTCGCCAGCGGGCCGGTGTGACGCGGATCGCCCTCGTAACCCCAGTGGATCGGGAAGCCGATGTGCCAGACCTGCTTCCCGTCGATGGCGAGCTTTCGCAAGCGTTTGGTCACCATCGCCACGCCCTCGATCGATCCGCGCGCCGACGTCACCTTCGCGCGGCCGCCGTTGACGATCCCTTTCTCCTTCGCCAGCTCCTCGGGGATCTCGATGAAGAACCCCGGCTGCAGCTGGTTCAGGATGTTCGTGTGGTGGGTCCAGTAGTGGTAGTGCTCGGTGAGCCGGTACGTGGTGCAGACGACCGGGAACTTGTCGGCCGTACCGAGGACGTCCTTGTCCGACTTCATCTTCTTCGCCAGCGCCACCGCCGTCGGGCTCGGCGTCACCTTCGGGTGCAGCGCGTTCGGAACGGCGGATTCGACGGCCTCGTAGTGCTCGGCCATCGGCCCGTCGTTCATCGAGGGCGCGAAGAGGCGGCCGACGCCCTCGGCGTTCATGATGAACGCGCCGTACGTGCCGGGCGGTGCGTCCGGTTTCATGTCGGGCACGTCGCCGACCCACTTCTCGCCGTTCCAGACGATCGACGGCCGCGTCGGATCCCAGGGCTTGCCCTCGGCGTCCGCGCCGGCGCGGTTGTACATGATGCGCCGGTTGGCGGGCCACGAGAATCCCCATTGGTGGAACATGCCGAGGCCGTTGGGATCGGCGTTGTTGCGCCGCTGCGCGAGGTTGCCGGCTTCGGTGTAGCAGCCGGAGTGCAGCCAATTGCCGCACATCGTCGTGCCGTCGTCGCGCACCTCGCCGAATCCGGCCAGCTGCTCGCCCGCCTTGCGGATGATCTTGCTCGGGTCCTTCGGGTCCTTGAGATCCTCGAGGGCCTTTCCGTTGATCTCCTTGAGCGCCTCGCCGAGGTCGGGGTTGACGGGGTTGGTGTACGACCAGCTCATGTTGAGCACCTGCTCCGGCACCGGCCCGCCCTCTTTCTTGTAGAGGTCCTTCACAGCGAGCAGGAGCCGCGCGATCACTTCCTGATCGGTCTTGGCCTGGCCCGGCGGATCGATCGCCTTCCACTTCCACTGCAGCCAGCGCGCCGAGTTGGTGAAGGTGCCGTCCTTCTCGGCGAAGCCCGAGCACGGCAGCTGGAAGACCTCGGTCTGGATCTGCGACGAGGGCGGCCCGCCGTACGCCTTGGTCTTCTTGTCGTCCCAGAAGGTGGCGGTCTCGATCTCGTAGTTCTCGCCGACCACCATCCACTTGAGCTTCGACAGCGCCTGGATCATCTTCCCCGAGTTCGGCCCGATGCCGACCGGGTTCATGCCGAAGGTGATGAAGCCTTCCGGCCCCGGCTCGGTGCCGCCGGCGACGTTGGCCTTGGCGCCCCGGTACATGTCGTCGAAGATGAACATCCACGAGTAGTTGCCGTCGGTCTTCGGCAGCCAGTCGTAGCCCCACTGGTTCTCTTTGGTCGCCGCCTTGCCGTAGGTGGCCTTGAGCAGCGAGACCATGAACTTCGGGTAGTTCGACCAGTAGTTCATCGTCGCCCACGTCTCCTTGTTGAGCGTCGTGGGCGTCACCTTCTCGAGGTACGTCTTGAGATCGGTCAGCTCGCCGCGCGGCGTCGCGAGGTAGCCGGGGAGGATCTCGAACGTGCCGGCCATGTCGGTCGCGCCCTGGATGTTCGAGTGACCGCGGAGCGCGTTGACGCCGCCGCCGGGACGGCCGACGTTGCCGAGCATCAGCTGCAGCGTGGCCGCCGCGCGGATGATCTGGCAGCCGACCGAGTGCTGCGTCCAGCCGAGCGCGTACATGATCGTGCCGCAGCGCTGGGCGTTGCCCGTCGAGGTGACGACTTCGGCGACCTTGAGGAACTCGTCCTTCGGCGTGCCGCAGATCCTCTCGACCATCTCGGGCGTGTAGCGCTCGACGTGCTTCTTGAGGAGCTGGAAGATGCAGCGCGGGTGCTTCATCTCCTTGTCGACCAGGTACGCCTTGGTCTTCGGATCGGCGTCGTACGCCCACGCGCTCTTGTCGTAGTTGCCGCTGCTCTCGTCGAAGCCGGCGAAGAGCCCGTCGTTGAAGCCGTACTTCTCGTTGATCACGTACGGTCCGTTGGTGTGGATGCGGACGTACTCCTCGTGGAACCGATTCTTGGTGATCGCGTAGTTGATCAGCCCGTTGAGGAACGCGACGTCGGTGCCCGGACGGAGCGGCGCGTAGACGTCGGCGACCGAGCTGGTGCGGGTGAAGCGCGGGTCGACGCTGACGATCTTCGCGCCGCGCGTCTTCTTGGCTTCGATCGCCCACTTGAAGCCGCAGGGATGGTTTTCGGCGGCGTTCGATCCCATGACGAGGACGACATCGGCGTTCTTGATGTCGACCCAGCCGTTGGTCATCGCGCCCCGGCCGAACGTGGCGGCCAAACTGGCCACCGTGGGACCGTGTCAAACCCTCGCTTGGCTGTCCCGGTACGGTATTCCGACGGCGGTGATGAACTTCCACTGCAGCCAGTTGAACTCGTTGGTATCGGTGCAGCCGCCGATCATCGCGATGCCGGGCGTGCGGTTCACAACCTGGCCCTTGGCGTTCTTGTGCACGAAGGTGCGGTCGCGGGTGTCCTTGATGTGCCTGGCGATCTTGGAGATCGCCTCGTCCCAGGTGATGTCTTCCCAGTGATCGGAGCCGGGGCGTCGCACCTTCGGGGTCATCAGGCGATTCGGGTTGTTGATGTCGTCGCGGAGGGTCGCGCCCTTCGGACACAAGGTGCCGCGGTTGATCGGGGCGTCGGGATCGCCTTCGACGTGGACCACGGACGGGGCGACGTTCTTGGCCTTGTCGCCGAGGGTGTGGATGATCACGCCGCACGAGACGGCGCAATATGGACAGATGCTGCGGGTTTCGGTGGTGCGCGAGATCTTCAGCTCTCGCATCTCCGCGTGCGCGCGCTTCAGATCGAACCCCAGCGCGACCGCGCCCCCCACTGCTGCTGCCGAACCCTTCAGGAAGGTCCTGCGCTTCATGGGTGCATCCCCTTTGGTCGGATGCTGCGGGCGGAGGTATGGCGCGCGGGCGAACCCCTTGTCAATACAGCGGAGTGCGAAAGTGGGACACCGGACTCAAAGGTGGAAAACGAGGTGGAAAACGAGAAGGAGAAGGAAAGGAAAGCGGGAAGGGGAAGGAGCAGGCCCGCGCCAACCCGTTCCAGGCTGCACTCCGCCCGCATTGAAAAACATCAGGCTCGCTGCGCCTGTTGGGGACACTCGTTGGGGACACTCGTTGGGGACACTCGTTGGGGACACTCGTTGGGGACACTCGTTGGGGACACTCAGGC
>JAIVGS010000098.1 GCA_020201435.1 Myxococcales bacterium | reverse complement strand
CCATGAACCGATCGGTGAAGAAGAGCCGCTCGCCGATCGAGACGCGGCCGCCGGCCGTCCAACGGCCGGACTCGGGCGAGGCCGCGTCGGGCGCGATCAGCTCGCGCACAAGCTCCGGCCCGGCGGCGATGTACGCGTCGAAATGCAGCGTCCGCTCGCCGAACAGTGAGAGCTTTCCATACACCGGCGCCCAGCCGAGCTCGGCGCCGGCCAGAAGTTGCAGCTTGCCGGGCGTCGATCGCAGGCGATCGGAATTCGGCGCGGAGCAGATCGTATCGCCGCAGAGCTCGACGGGCGCGGCGAGGAGGCCCACGGCGCCGAGCGTGTGCGCGGCGATCGACCAGCGCTCGTCGAAGTGATGCTCGAGCCTCACGCCGAGGCCGACCGTGCGCCAGAACGGATCGCCGATCGAGAACGAGAACATCGGCTGCACTTCGAGCAGGCCGCCGAGATGGAAGAGCTGCGCCGTCACCGGCGGCAGCGAGGCCGGCGCGCCGTACTGCGAGGCGCCCGCGACGGGCGGAAGCTGCGCGACCGTCACCGCCGACGCCGGCACCGGCTTGACCTCCGGCTTCTCCGAAGGCGCCGCCTCCGCCGCGAGCAGCAACGCGACCACGGCGATCATCGGCCACCGCCGAGGTAGACCGAGAAGCCGAGCGAGACGGTCCAGAAGCCCATCGCCTTCGTCGTCGGCGAGCCGTCGATCACGAAACGCTCCATGTAGACGTTGCCGCCGACGCGCAGGTTCAAGGCGACGTCCTCGCCGAGGAACATCCGCTGTCCGATCCCCGCCGCCAGCGCGGGGCGGATGCCGTGTGTCGCATCGGTTTCGGTCCAGGCCGCGCCGAGCCCGGCGTCGACATACGTCTCGAAGTGAACCAGCGCGTCGCCGGGGAGTGCGACCTTTCCATACAAAGGAGCGATCGACGCCAGCGCGGTCAGCGACGCGCGCTCGCGTGAATCGAGGATCCGCGCGTGGAGCTCCCGCTTGGCGATGACGAGCTCCTGGGTCTGCCAGGTGCCGAGCCCGTTCGCGTCGAGGCCCAGCGAGAGCCCTTCGCGCAGGTGGTACATCGCGCGCAGGCCGCCGCCCCACCTCTGTAGATACGGGTCGGCGATGCTCATCTCGCCGTACGGCAAGAGCTCCAGCCGGTGCGCCTGGCGCAGCGGCCGCTTCTGGACGGCGGAGATGGTGTCGCCGGAGTCTTCGGCGCGGGCGCCGGCAGCGAGCAGGCAACAGATGACGCAGAGCAGCGGCAGGCGCATGGCGCGGGAAAGATGGAAGCCGTACCCCGGTCGGGCAACCCCTTGCGGCTGCTGCGCTGAGAACCAACTTTCCCCACGCCATGCGTGCTTTGCAGACAGTCGTGCTTCTGACAGTTCTCCTGCTCGCTGCCTGCGCGCGCACGGATCTGGGTGCGCCGTGTCACGTGGAAGACGCCCAGGGGGCCGAATTGTCGCCCCAGCCGGGGCGCCAGTACCTCTATCTGGGATCGAGCGAGTGCGGCAGCTTTTCCTGCCTGGCGACGACCGGGAGCACGACCGGGTACTGCTCCCAGGCCTGCGCGGGCGCCGGGGCGAGTTGTCCGGCCGGTCTCACCTGCCAGCAGCTGGCGATCAACGACCAGTATCTCGAGGCGGTCAAGCCGCGGCTGTCGCCGGCGCAGTACCAGCAGATGTTCGGGCAGCTCGATTCGACCTGGTATTGCGTGAAGCCGCATTGAGCTAGATTCCGGCGCCGTGCGCCGACTGCTGATCGCCCTGGTGTGCGCCGGCGCTTGCCACAGCCAGGCGGCGCCGACGATGACACTTCCATCCGGAGCGGTCCGATTCGAGACGCCGCGCGGCCCCTGGGTCGTGCGTGTCGAGATCGCCGACACCGATGAATCGCGCACGCGAGGCCTGATGTTCCGGCGCAATCTGCCGCAGGACCACGGGATGGTCTTCGTCTTCCCGACCACCGAGGAGCACAGCTTCTGGATGCACAACACGCTGATCGGGCTGGACATGATCTTTCTCGGCGACGATCGGGCCGTGCTCGGGGTGGTCACGGCTGCGCCGAACACCGACACGCTTCGGTCGGTCCACAAGCCGTCGCGCTACGTAATCGAAGTGTCGGCCGGCGAAGCTTCCGCCCACGCCATCGGTCCCGGGACGCGCGCGGCGTTCATCGACATTCCCGAGTAAGGCTTCAAGCGCACCGCGGAGGCGCGGAGGACAAACAAACTCCGCGAACCTTTGCGCTCTCCGCGCCTCCGCGGTGAGATTTTCTTCTACCCGCCTTTGAGCAGAGCGCGGGTCGCTTCGGGGCCGAGCGCGTCCTCCATCATTTTTTCGACCAGTTGCTCGAACTCGCGCTGAGCCTCGGCGTCCTTGAAGACGAACCGGATGCCCATCCCGGGATCCTCGTTCCGGGCGCGGGCATCGTCGGGCAGAAGCTGCCAGGTGACCTCGCCCTCCAGCACCAGCGGGTCGGAGAGCGCCGGCACGCTGAACGAGAACTGGCAGCGGGCGCCGACCTCGAGCGGACGCGAGGTCTTGATGAAAGTGCCCCCCTTGGAGAGGTTCTTCGTATAGTCGGCGAAGAACGAGTTCATTCGCTCGTAGTCGACGCGCAGACGCAGGGGAGCACGGGCGCTGGAGCGCAGGTCCTCGGGATTCGGAGGCGGCATACCGGACCAGTCTGACAGCACGCCGACCTTGTGGGCAAGATCGGGGCCGCGCATCTACCTCGCGCTGCTCGCGGTGCTCTCGGTGGTCGCGTGCTTTCTCCCCCTCGCCGATCATCTCGGCTACGAGCTGAGCGAGCTGGTCGCGCTCGCGGCGGGCATCGGGGGCGCGGCGCCCGGGATCGCGGCTGCGCGGATGGAGACCGAATCGTCGACGCGCGCCCTGGCTCGCGCGGTCTGGTTTTCGCTGTGGGCACTGGCGATGCCCTTGGCGGTGATCCTGCTCAACGGCCTGCGGCGACCGGCATGCGATCCGGCGAGCGGGTTTGTCCTCTATCTGGCGCTCGCCGTCCCGTCCGCGCTGCTCGCTGCCTCGCTCGGTGTCGCCTGCGGCTTTCTCTCTCGACGCGGAGCTCCCTGGATCTACGCGGCGCTCTTCGTCACCAGCCTCGTCGTCGCCCTCTGGCCGATCCTCCGCGGGCCGCAGGTGTTCGCCTTCAACCACCTCGGCGGGATGTACCCGGGGCCGATCTACGACGAAGCCATCGCCGCGACCCGCGCGCTCTGGCTCTTTCGCGCCGATACGCTGTCGTACGCGGGAGCGTGCGCGGGGATCGCGCTGGTCCTCGGCCCTCCGCGGCCGAGGCGGCGGGGCGCGGCGGCGGCCGTCCTGTTCGGCGTCGCCGCGGTCTGGATGTCGTTGCAGGCCGAGCGGCTGCACTGGAAGGCGAGCGACGCCGGGATCGACGGCGAGCTCGGCGGCCGCCTCGAGACCGCCCACCTGGTCCTGCATTTCCCGCGCGAGAAATCGGAGGGCGAGCGGATGCTGCTCGCGCACGACGCCGAGACCGACGTGGCAGCGGTCGCTCGCTTCTTCGGCATCGCTCCGCCGGCACGGAAGATCGACGTCTTCTTCTATCGATCGGCCGACGAGAAGCAGCGGCTGATCGGCGCCGCCGAGACGAGCTTCACCAAGCCGTGGCTGCGCCAGATCCACGTCAACGACGCGGGCGTGCCGCACCCGGTGCTGCGCCACGAGCTGGTGCACGCGCTCGGCGCGGACATCGCGCACGGGCCGTGGGGCGTTCCGCGCGGGATCATTCCCCAGATGGCGCTGATCGAAGGCGTCGCCGTCGCCGGCGACTGGCCGATCGGCGAGTTCACGATCCACGAGGAAGCGCGGGCGCTTCGGGAGCTGAAGCTGCTGCCCGACGTCGGGCGGCTGTTCAAACCGGGCTTGTTCTACGCCGAGTCCGGCCCGCGCGCATACACCACCGCGGGCTCGTTCGTCCGCTGGTTGTGGGAGACGAAGGGTCCGCGCGAGATGTACGAGCTGTACAGCTCCTACAAGTCGCTCGATGCCGGGACCCTGGCGCCCGCCTATCTCGCCTTCCTCGACTCGCTCCGCGAGCCGGCCCGCGCCGTCGCGCTCGCCGAACAGCGCTTCTCGGCGCCAGCCATCGTCCGCAAGCGCTGCCCGCACGAGGTGGCGATGCTGCAGCGGCAGGCCTCGAACGCGCGCGACCCGGTCACCGCGGCCGCGCTGTGGACGAGGTGCGCCGACCTCGAGCCGGACGATCCGGCCCTGCTCGTCTCGCTGCACCGCGCGCAGGTGCGGGCGAAGGACTTCGGCGCCGCGCTTGCGACGGAGACCAAAGCATTCGCGCACCCGAAGCTTTCGAAGCCGCTCAGGGCCCAGCTCCTCACCGAATCGGGCGACGCCGCCTGGAAAGGCGCCGACGCCGCTCGCGCCGAAGCGCTCTTCGCCCAGGCGGCGCAGCTCCCGCAGTCGGAACCGCTCGAGCGCGCGCTCGCGATCCGTCTGAAATCAATTGAAGATCCAACCACCTGGCCGGCGCTGCGCCCGCTGCTCGCGGACGGAAACACCTCTCCCGAGATCCTGCTCGAGGTGCGCGATCTCGACCTTGCGCACCCGCGCGACGGCACTGCCGCCTATCTCATCGCCAAGCAACTGCAGAACCGCGGCGCGTGGGCCGAATGCCTCAAGTACGCGAGCAACGCGTTGTCCCGCGACCTTCCCGGCCCGCTCTTCGTCCAGGAAGCGCTGCGAATGCGCGGCATCGCCGCCTGGCACCTCGGCGACGCCGCGACCGCCCGCGAGTCCTTCACCCGGCTCGCCGCCGCGCGGCCGCGGGAAGCCGAGCGCTGGCTCGATCGTCTCCGCTAGACCGTCTCGACCGACGCCGCCTTGCCGGAAAAGATTTCCTGCACGCCAGCGGGCCGCACGCCGCAGATCTTGACCTCGAAGAACAGCCGCTCCCCCGCGAGCGGGTGGTTCAGATCGACGGTGACCATCTCCGCCTTCACCTCGCGGACCGTGATCGGATAGCTCTGACCACCCGACGCGCGCGCATACAGGCAGAGGCCGGGCTCGAGCTTCACGTCGGTGGGAAAGAGACTGCGCGGCAGCGAAACGACGTTGTCCTCCTTCCGCTTGCCGTAGGCATCTTCGGGCGGGATGCTGAACGCCGCCTGCTCGCCCTCGCCGAGGCCTTCCAACGCCCGCTCCAGCGCCGGCAGGATCTGTCCCGCGCCGTGCAGGTACTCGATGGGCCCTTTTCCCGAGCTGGTCTCGACGACCTGGCCGTTTCCGACTTTCACCAGGTAGTCCAGGAGGATGACCCGGCCGGTCTTGACTCGCATGAATTCAAGGTGGACACCGCGGAGGGGTCGGGAAAGCCGCAACAGATCCTGATCAGGCGGGCACGGGAGCGGCCGGCCGGTGGGCCGCGAACAGGACGAGAGCGGCGCCAAACGCGAGGACCGCGCCGAGGAACAACGCCGCCGCCGGTGAGACACGCTCCCACACTTCGCCCGCCAGGATCGACGCCGCGAGCAGGCCCACGCCCGAGACCAGGTTGTAGATGCCGAGCGCGCGGCCTCGCTGTTCCGAGGGAACCGCCGCGGCGATCAACGCGCGCTCGCTTCCCTCGGTGAGCGCGGCGACGAGGCCGTAAGCGGCGAAGAGCGCCCACATCTGCGACGGCGCTTCGGCGAATGCGAACCCGGCGTAGCACGCGGCGTACCAGAGCCATCCCGCGATCAGCGCCCGCCGCCGCCCGAGCACGTCCGCCGCCCTCCCCGCCGGCCACGAGAGCAGCGATCGAACCACGTGCAAGAGCGCCCACAAGAGCGGAAGCTGCGCAGTCGGTACCCCGACGGTCTGCGCCCGCAGCACGAGCAGCGCATCGGTCGAATTCCCTAGTGTGAAAAGTCCGATCGCGGCGAGCAATCCCGGCGGTACCCGCGATTTGGCTCGAGGCAGTTCGCCGGTAGCCGGCGGCCGGTAGCCGGTAGCCGGCTCCTCCCGCACCGCGAACAGCGCGAGCACCGCGACCCCACCCGGAATCGCCGCCAGCAGAAACACGCGCCGCAGGTCGCCGGGCCACAACAGCAGCAGCGCAGTCGCGAGCAGCGGCCCGAGCGCGGCGCCGGCGTGATCCATCCCGCGGTGGAACGCGAATGCCTCCGCCAGCCGCTCCGGAGCAGTGCTCGCCGCGAGAAGCTTGTCGCGCGGCGAGGTCCGAATACCTTTCCCCACCCGGTCGACGTTGCGGATCGCCAGCACCTGCCACGGCGCCCGCGCGATCGAGAGGAACGGCCGCGCGACGGCCGCCAGCGCGTACCCGACGACCGCCAGCGGCAGGAGCCGCCGCGCGCTATCCGCCCACCGACCGCTGACGTACTTGAGCAACGCCGCGGTCGCCTCCGCCGCGCCCTCGATCACTCCGAGATACGCCGCTCCCGCCCCGATCGAGACCAGAAACGCCGGCAGGAGCGGCATCACCATGTCGCTCGACACGTCGGCAAAGAACGAAACGACGCCCAACAGGACGACGTTCCGTGCGAGTCTCATGCCCTCTTGAGGTCGGCGGCGGGTTCGAGCACCCGCAGCTTCGGCGCGGCCGGCGGGGGCGCGGCCTCGGCCTGCGACGTGTACAGCGCCCCGAGCGAGCCCGCGAAGCTCTGCGCGGTCAGCTCGAGGTCGCGCAGCGTGATCTCGCATTCGTCGAGCTGTCCCTCGGCGACCGTCGCCTGGATCGCCCGGTCGACCAGCGCCCGCAGCTTCTCGGGCGCGACGGAGGCCAGGTTGCGCGCGGTCGCGACGACCATGTCGGCGATCATCACCAGCGCCGCCTCGCGCGTCTGGGGCTTCGGCCCGAGGTACCGGAACTCGGCCTCGTTCGGCGGCGTCGCGCCGGCCCGCTCGGCCTCGTCCTTCGCGCGATGGAAGAAGTACCCGATCAGCCGAGTCCCGTGGTGCTGCGGGATGAAGTCGATCACCTGCCGCGGCAGCTTGCTCGCGCGCGCGAGGTCGACGCCCTCGGGCACGTGCCGCTGGATGATCTGCGCGCTCATCAGCGCCGTGAGCGCGTCGTGGCGGTTTTCGCCCTTCTGGTTCTCGCCGAAGTAGAGCGGATTCTTGCCCTTCCCGATGTCGTGGTAGTACGCGCCGACCCGCGCCAGCAGCGGATTCGCGCCGATCTCCCGGGCGGCTTCGTCGACCAGCTGGCCGATCAGGATCGCGTGGTGGTACGTGCCCGGCGCCTGGACGATCAGGTCCTTCAGGACCGGATGGTTGAAGTTGGCCAGCTTGAGGAGCTGGATGTCGGTGACGTAGCCGAAGACGACCTCGAGGATCGGCGCGATCAGAAGCGCGAGCAGGGGGATCATCACCGCCCCGCCGAGGACTGCCCCGGCGACCGTCGCGGCCGTCTCCCAGCTCCAGAGCCGTCCCTGGAACATCGCGAACGCGCCGAGGACCACCGCGGTCGCGAGGCCGGCGAAGAGCCCGGCGCGGAAGACCGCGCTGCGGCTGCCCGCGTTTCCGATTCGATCGGCCGCGACCACGCCCCCGACCAGCGCCGCTGCAGCGGCCTGCAGGGAACCACCCGCGAGCAACCCACACAGGGGGGCGAACGCAACCGTCCAGAGGATGGCCGCCTCGGAATGAAGCAGGAAACGGACGAGGAGCGAGCCGAGCGCGTATGGCACCGCCGCGGGCAGGGCTTGCGCGACGTACGCGCCGATCCGCGGCGGCAGCGAGTCGCGGACGAAATCGTGCAGCGCGTCGGCGCCGAACAGCGCGCCGCGCACGATCAGGAGCTGCCCGACCAGCAGCGCCGCCAGCAGCACCACGTCCCGGCTGCGCAGCCGGAACTTGCGCACGTTGCGCCGGCCGAACTCGAAGACCGCCGCGCAGATCAGCGCCGCGAAGAGCCCGCCGCCCCACCGCACCTGCTCGTCCTGCGAGGCGCGGCCGGCGGCGCGAAGGGCGTGGAAGATCAAAAGGTGCGTCTTGGTGATCTGCTCGCCGTCGCCGATGATCTTCTCGCCCTTGCGGACCTGCAGCAGGACCGGCTTGACCTGGGCCCGCTTCGCGTCCTGCCGCCTGCGCGTCTCGACGTCGTCGTAGGCGAGGTTCGGCCGGAGCGCCCGCCGCACCAGGGACGCGACGGCGCGCGCCGTGCGCGGCTGAAGATCGGCCAGCTGCTCGGGCGTCAGCCGCTCGACGTCGGCGCGGGCGCGGGCCAGATCGCGGATCCGATCGATGTCGCGCACCGCCTGCTCCGGCGCCGGCGCGTCGCCGATGGTGCGCACGATGATCCCGCGCTCGCGGTCGGCCGCGAGCAGCCCGCGCTCCTCGACGGTGAAGCCGGCCGCGGCCAGGCCCGCCAGCCGTTCGGCGGCGCGTTGCACCGACGGGTCGAAACCGGTCTTGGCCAGCTCGACGTATTCCTCATCGTCGACCACCGCCTGCAGCGCCTTCCAGAACTCGTCGCGCTGCGCGAGGAGGAACTTGTACAGCTCGGAATCGATCTTGCGATCGGGCCGCAGCGCGGCGACCTTCGCGGCCCGGCTGGCGCCCTTCTGTTTCCACTGCGTGAGCGCGTCCCGGCCGCCGGCGAACGCGTCCGCGATCCGCCGCTGCAGGACCACCGCCGCGCTCCCGTCGTAGTCGTAGACCGGCCACACCGATCGCGCGGCTTCCTCGCGCTTTTCCGCGGTCGTCTCGGGATCGAAGACGTCGTAGTCGCGGTTCGCCTTCAGCGTCCCGGAAAAGAGCGTACCCAGCGCGTCGTCGGCCGGAATGGTAGGCGTGAACCGCGACGGCGTGAGCAGGAACGCCGCGCTCACCGCGACCAGCGCGAGGAGCGCGAGGGCGAGCGCCTGCCGCACCCGGCGAAAGCGAAGGATGCGCGCGGTCAACGTCGGCGGCGGGGCCGGCATGCGCCGCGCAGTGTACTACTTCTTCGAGAGCCCGAGTTGCTCGGAAATCTTCGCTTCCAGATCGGGCCTCCGCTGCGGCGCCGGGAGAGAGCGCAGGACGTCGAGCTGCTCGCGCCAGACCTCGGTCTGGCTCTTGCCTTCGCCCTTGAGGATCTTCGCCTTCAGATCGAGGATGCCGATCCGCCGCTGCGACCGCGGCATCTTCTCCAGCGCGCGATCGACCGCGGCCTCCGCCTCGGGCAGCTTCTTCTCCTCGAAATAGACCCGCGCCAGCCGCGCCGACGGGTTG
>JAIVGS010000361.1 GCA_020201435.1 Myxococcales bacterium | reverse complement strand
GTTCCGCTCCAGCTCCTCCGGCAACAGCGCGCCGTGCAGCGTCAGGACCGAGGTGGTGGCGTCCGGCCGGGTGATCTCGAATCGCACGCTGTCCTCGAGGGCGACGAGGACCTCGGTCCGACCTTCGACGGCGCGGAGGTTCACGGCGCGGATCGGGACGAGCGCCTGGATCGGGGGCGATCCGGCTACCGGCTGCCGGCTACCGGCCACCGGCTTTTCGACGACCGCAGCCATCACTTTCGGCTCGCCGACGATCACCGCGAGCCCGTCAGGCTGACGGGTGATCTCGTACTTCGGCATCTTGTCGCCGTCACCGTCGAGAACGACGCGCATGCCGTCGTCGTGCTTCGCGAGGCGGACGCCCTTCACGCTGCCGGCGCCGCCCTCCTTGCCGGAATGACCCGAAATTCCGTGTAAATCCAATGCGATACGAGCTGGGTTCTTGAGCTCGGTCAGCGTGTACGACGCGACTTCACCGTCGGCTGCGAGCCGGACCATCGCCGCGCCATCCGCGGCGGCGACCTTCACGCCCGTCAGCTTGTGGGCCGCGTTCTTCACCCGCTGCGCGTCATCCCGCGAGAGCACGACGTTCGGATCGGCCCCGGTAGCCGGTGGCCGGTAGCCGGTAGCCGGATCGTCGCCCACGGTCAGGACCAGATCGTTGCCGCTCGGCGAAACGTCGTACTTCAGATCCCGTTCGAGGGCGACGACGATCCGGCCGACCTTGCTCTGGCCCTCGTCGAACTGGGCCGCGCTGACCGAGGCGATGCCGTTCTTGTGCAGGTCCATCGGCTTGGCGGCCGCGGTCACGTCGCCGCCGTTGAGATCGATGACCACCCGCGGCGGCCCCGACAGCTTGAAGACGGTGAACTCGGGCCTGGCATTGGCATGGATGATCAGCTTTCCGCCCTGGTCCTCGAGCGAGGTGACCTGGACGGCCGCGCGCGCAGGCCCTGCCGCGACCAGCGCCGCGGCAAGTGCGAGGAAGTGGCTCGGCATCCGCTTCTCCTTACGAAGTGTCGTTGCGCGCACGGCTACTTTTCCCCTCTCGCGGGACCGAGCGACTCGCCTTCCTGCAGCGCCCTCAGGTCCCGTTCTTCGGATTTTTCGATCGGCACCGTCAGCTTCACGTTCTGCGGATAGACGCGGCCGGTCGAATGATCGGTGATGGTCTCGGTGACGATGACCTCGTCCCGGTGGATCCCCGTCACTTTTCCGCCGTTCTGGCCGATGAAGTCGCCGACCCGCACGGTCCAGCCGCGGTGCTCGGGGTCCTCCACCATCGCCATCGGCGTGGCGGTCCCGGTGACGGTCAGGGAAAGCTTGAGCTGGTCGAGCGCCCACTTCTCGAGCGGCGTCTTGTTCCGGCCCCTGACCTCGACGTGGGTGAGGCCGGAGGTGACCACGACCTGGTTCTGGAACGGGTCGCGCTTGCCGATCGGCGAGTAGACGTAGATGTTGGTCGGCGCGATCTCCTTCACTTCCTCGTCGATCGGCTTCGGCGCCGCGGCGGCAGCCGGCATGGCGCGGCGCGGCGGAGGCGGCGGGCTACCGCACGCGGCGGCCAGCGCCAGGGCGGCGAGGGCGATGCGCAACGGGCGGTTCATTTGGCGGCCCCCGCGGCAGCAGCCGGCTTCTGCTCCGGCAGGAAGCGGAAGGTGGTGGCGACGTAGCTGGCGTTGACCTGGAGCTTGTCGTTCACGAGCTTGGCGCCGCCCATCTTGATGTTGGTGACGTTGACGATGCGGGCCAGCTTGGAGAGCGAGTCGAGGAACACGCCGATCTCGTGGTAATTGCCGGTCACCGACATCACGATCGGGATCGAGGCGTAGAAGCTCTGGCGCTGCTCGGCCTGCGGGTCGATGGTGTTGATCGTCAGGCCGCTCTTGGTGCCGATCTCCGACAGCGAACGGATCAGGTCGTCGACGTTGGCCTCGTTGGGCAGCTCGGTCAGCGCCTGCGCCAGCCGCCGCTCGAGGATCTCCTTCTCGTGCTTGAACTGCGCCAGGTTGTTGGCGATCGACTGCTTCTGGATCAGCTCGTCCTCGAGCTGGCGCAGCGTGCCCTGCCGCTGCGCGATCTGGGTCTGCATCGGATCGACGAAGAAGTACCAGTTGGCCACGGTGAGCGCGACCACCAGGCCGGCGACGATGCCGACCTTCTGGCCGATCGGGGCCTTGTTGACCGCGTTGAGGATGTCCTGTCCGGTGAGCGCCATGGATTCCTCTTACGCGGAGTACGACGCGTTGCAGGTGATCACCCAGTCGACGACGCCGTCGGCCCGCTGGTGCGCGGTCTTGATGGTGATGTTGGTGAAGTGGACCGACGCCTTGAGCTTCTTGGAGAAGGCCGAAAGCTCCTCGTAGGCGGCGGCCTGCCCGTTCATCGTCACGTTGCCGCCGGTCTCCGCGTAGTCGCTGAGCCACACCCGCTGCGGGATGATGGTGGCGAGCTCGTCCATCACCTTGACCGGACCGGTGCGCCCTTTCTTGAGGGTGTCGAGGATCTTGAGCT
>JAIVGS010000271.1 GCA_020201435.1 Myxococcales bacterium | reverse complement strand
GAACCTTGTCCCTGATTTTCAGCTCCTGGTCGACGGCACGGCCGCCGACGCAGAGCTGAAGGGATCGGTAATCGGCATCCGTGTCACCGACGACATGGACAAGTCGAGCCGCTTCTGGGTCCATCTGAGCGACGTCGACCGCAAGTGGACCAAGCAGGACAAGTTCAAGCCCGGCGTCGCGATCGAGATCAAGCTCGGCTTCCAGGGCGCGCTGAAGAGCGTGTGCAAGGGCGAGGTCTCGAACCTCGAGATCGTGCTCACGCCCGACGGCCCGACGCGGCTCGTCATCGCCGGCGTCGACAAGGGCCACAGCTTCGACAAGGGCACCGTCACCAAGACGTACAAGGACGTGAAGGACAGCGATCTCGCCAGCCAGATCGCGCAGCGCCACGGCCTCACCGCCGACGTCGACGACAGCAAGGTCGTCCACGACTACGTCATCCAGAACAACCTCTCCGACTACGACTTCCTCATGCAGCGGGCCGCGCTCGCCGGCTTCCGCATGTACGTCGACGACAAGAAGCTGCTCTTCAAGAAGCCCAAGCTCAGCGATCCGCCCGCCGCCACGCTGACCTGGCGCGAGAACATCGGCCGCTTCATCCAGGAGGTGAACACCTTCGACCAGGTGTCGAAGATCACCACCACCGGCTGGGACCCGGCCAAGATGGAGAACATCACCGGGCCGGCCAAGAAGGGCGACGAGTACGGCACGCAGGGCGGGACGGTCACCGGCGAGAAGCTGGTCAAGGACATGTTCGGCGACATCGAGGCGGTGGTGCCCGTCGCCTCGGGGCAGAAGAACCTGCTCGAGGCGGTCGCCAAGAGCGAGTACAACAAGCGCGCCGGGACGTTCGTG
This sequence comes from Myxococcales bacterium, assembly GCA_020201435.1. Taxonomy (GTDB): domain Bacteria; phylum Myxococcota; class Myxococcia; order Myxococcales; family 40CM-4-68-19; genus 40CM-4-68-19. Next base: position 8,413 of record JAIVGS010000271.1, on the reverse strand, counting down.
CACGCCGAGGCGCGGGTCAACGGCGATCCCGCGATCAAGGCCGGCTGCGTCGTCGAGGTCGCGAAGGCGGGCAAGCGCGTCGACGGGCAGTACTACGTGGTCTCGACCGATCACGTCTTCTTCGTCGACACCGGCTACGCGACCGAGTTCCGCGCCAAGCGCTACGCGATCAAGAAGGGCTCCTCCCCGGTCAAGAACGTCGCGAAGTTCGCCCAGGCGCTGCAGCAGGCGGCGCAGAAGGCGCAGGAGATCGCCGACAAGATCAAGGATGCCGCCGCCTTCGCGCTCAAGGCCGCGCGCGAAGCGGCCAAGAGCGCCTCGCAGGCCGTCGACGCCGCCAAGCAGGTGATGGACGACGTCAAGTCCGCGTTACAACAGGTGAAATCCGGCGCGGGCGACGTCGCGCAGAGCGTTCTCAAAGCCGTCGAAGGCAAGCTCGCGACGCTGAAGGACTACACCGCGAAGGCCGCGTCGAAGGTCGGCGAAGCTGCGCAGGAAGCCGCGTCGGCGACTGCCGAGAAAGCAAAGGAAGCGCTGACCAAGGCGCAGGAAGCGGCCGCGCAGGTCACCGACATCGCGCAGAATGCCATCCAGCACGCGAGCGACGCCTTCGACGCGGTGAAGGCGGCGGCGCTCGACGCCATCAACACTGTGCCGGACGACGCCGGCCCGCTGTCGCCGGCGGTGAAGACCCTCAAGAGCACGCTCACCGCGGCCGCCGACATGGCGCTCAACATCGGCAAGGCAGGCCTGACGATGGCGCAGGCCGCCATCCTCCAGGGCAAGAGCGCGATCGAGATGTGCGCCTCGCAGGCGACCGCGATGGCGAAGCCGATGGTCGAGGCGCTCTCCGGCCAGCTCGACAAGGTGATCCAGGCCGTGAAGGGGTCGAACGACGCCGCCGGCCAGTCGATCTTCGGCGCGATCGCCTCGGGCGCGCAGCACGTCATCGACCAGGCGAAGGACGCGATCAAGAACGCGCAGGACGCGATCTCGAAGGCCAAGGACGCGCTCAAGAACGCCGCCGACACGATCAAGAAGAACGTCGTCGACAAGCTGAAGGACGCGGTCGACCAGGCCAAGGGAATGATTGACAAGGTGAAGGACACCGTCAATCAGGCCAAGGCGAAGTTCGAGGAGATCAAGAAGCAGGTCGAAGACACGATCGACAAGTACGGCGGCAAGTGGATCAAGGCCGGGCTCTACATCAAGGAGCACGGCGAGAAGGCGTACAAGGCCGGCAAGGCGGTCTTCGACGGCATCAAGAAGGGCATCGACCTCCTCAAGGACAAGAAGTGGGAGGAAGCCGGCAAGGAAGTCGATCCGGCGCAAACGAACTTCGAGACCGCCAAGACCGAGGCGCAGCTCTGCATCGACAAGCTGCAGGAGGTCTACAACGACCTGCCCGACAGCGTGAAAGAGACGCTGCAGGGCATCATCGACAAGATCAAGTCGATGCTGCCGGAGGGCGAGTCCTCGCTCTCGAAGTTCATCGAGGCGGTCAAGGCCAAGGTCGGCGCGCTGGCCGCCAAAGCCAAGGAAGCATACGAGAAGGCGAAGAAGATCTACGACCAGGTCAAGGCCGAGTTCGACAAGTACAAGAAGCAGTTCGAGCAGCTCAAAGAGTTCTACGAGGCCGCGAAAGACACCATCGACACCGGCGAGAAGGCCTGGAACGAGGGCAAGGAAGCGGTCGCGAAGTGCAAGGACGCGCTCGGGCTGGTCGAGAAGCGCGACTGGGACGGTGCAAAAAAGGACGGCGAAGACGCGAAAGCGAAGTTCGAGGCCGCCAAGGCCGACGCCGAGCTCTGTTACACCAAGGCACAGCAGGCCTACGAGAAGCTGCCCGAGCAGGTGAAGGGCGCTCTGCAGGCGCTGGTCGAGAAGCTCAAGGGCCTGATGGGCAACGGCGACTCGACGCTCGGCAAGACGCTCGCGGCGATCGAACAGAAGGTCGGCGAGCTGGCCGAGAAGGCCAAGGCGTTCGCCAAGGAAGTCGAAGGCAAGGTCGAGGAGTACAAGGCCAAGTACGAGGAGTACAAAAAGGATTTCGAGCAGATCAAGAAGGTGATCGAGGAGGCCAAGGCCGCGAAGGAAGCCGGCGAACTGGCCTACAACAAGGGCAAGGAGTGCTTCGAGAAGGTCAAGCAGGGCCTCGACAAGGTCACCAAGCACGACGTCGAGGGCGCGAAGAAGGACGCGGAAGACGCGAAGAAGCTCTTCGACGAGGCCGAGGCCGCCGCCGAGGATTGCTACCAGAAGGCGCAGCAGGCGATCAACGACGTTCCCGAGGACGTGAAGAAGGTCGTCCAGGAGATCGTCGACAAGGTCAAATCGCTCTTGCCCAAGGGTTCCGACGGCGGCGGGCCGAACCCGGTCCAGAAGCTGATCGACGAGATCGAGAAGGGCATCGGCAAGGTCGCCGCGGAAGCCCAGAAGCTCGCCGAGGAAGCGAAGAAGACGTTCGAAGAAGCGAAGAAGAAGTACGACGCGGTCAAGGCCGACTTCGACAAGATCAAGCAGTTCCTCGTCGACGCCAACGAAGCCCGCGACCACGGCGAGAAGGCGTACGCCAAGGGCAAGGAATTACTGGAGAAATGCAAGTCGGCGTTCGCGAAGATCAAGGACAAGCACGACTTCGACGGCGCCAAGGCGGACGTCGAGGAAGCCAAGAAGATCTTCGAGGACGCGAAGAAAGAGGCCGAGGCCTGCTTCGCGGCCGCCGAGAAGGCGAAGGACGACGTCCCGCAGTCGGTCAAGGACGCGGTCCAGTTCATCATCGACAAGGTCAAGGCGATGATGACCGCCGTCGCCGGCGACTCGAAGGCCAAGGAGCCCTCGAAGGAATCGGCGCTCGGCCGCGCCATCGCCGAAGTCGAGAAGCAGATCGGCAAGCTCGCCGACGAAGCCAGGAAGCTCGCCGAGGAGGCCAAGAAGAAGTTCGACGAGGCCAAGAAGTTCTACGACGAGCACAAGGGCGACATCGACAAGATCAAGGAGTTCGTCGGCGACGCGATGGCCGCCAAGGAGCACGGCCAGAAGGCGTACGACGCGGCGAAGAAGATCATCGACACCGCGAAGGAAGCCCTCGCGCTCCTCAAAGACAAGCACGACTACGACGGCGCGCAGAAGAAGGTCGACGAGGCCAAGGCCCAGTTCGACACCGCGAAGACCGAAGCCGAGGCCTGCTACGCAGCCGCCGAAAAGGCGATCAACGACGTCCCGCAGGACGTGAAGGACGCGCTGCAGGCGGTGGTCGAGAAGGTCCGCTCGATGCTTCCGCAGGCCTCGCCGGACGACAAGCAGAGCCCGCTGGCGCAGGCGATCGCCGAGATCGAGAAGAAGATCGGCAAGGCGATCGACGAAGCGAAGAAGCTCGCCGAGGAAGCCAAGAAGAAGTTCGACGAGGCCAAGAAGTTCTACGACGACCACAAGGGCGACATCGAGAAGATCAAGGAATTCATCAAGGACGCCCAGGCCGCCAAGGACCACGGCGAGAAGGCCTACAACAAGGGCAAGGAAGTCCTCGACAAGTGCAAGGGCGCGCTCGACAAGGCCAAGGCGCATGACTGGGATGGCGCGAAGGCCGGCGTCGAGGACGCGAAGAAGAGCTTCACCGAGGCCAAGACCGAGGCTGACGCGTGCTTCGCGGCCGCCGAGGCGGCTTACAAGGAAATCCCCGAGGACGTGAAGCACGTCATCGAAGTGATCGTCGAGCGCGTGCGCGGCATGCTCAAGTCGAGCGGCAGCGACGAGCACGACGGAGTGCTCTCGAAGACGATCGCCGAGATCGAGAAGAAGGTCGGCGAATTTGCCAAGAAGGCCAAGGAGTTCGCGGGCCAGGTGCAGCAGAAAGTCGACCAGGCCAAGGACTTCTACGAGAAGCACAAGGGCGACATCGAGAAGCTGAAGGACTTCGTCGCGGCCGTGAAGGACGCGAAGGAGCACGGCCAGAAGACGTTCGATCTCTCGAAGCAGCTCGAGGGCAAGCTCAAGGACGCGTACGACAAGGCCAAGGCGAAGGACTGGGACGGCGCGAAGAAGGTCGCGGACGACGCGAAGCCGCTGGTCGAGCAGATCGAGACCGAGGGCAAGGCGACAGGCGACGCTGCCGAGCGCGCCTACAACGACATCCCCGAAGACGTGAAGAACGCCCTGCGCGACCTGGTCGAGAAGGTCAAGGCGATGATGTCGTCAGGCCAGTCGAACCACCAGTCGCTGGTCTCGGCGATCGCAGCCAGAATCGAGAGCGCGCTCAAGTCTGTGGAGAACACGGCGATCTCGGCGTACGAGTCGGCCAAGTCGACGGTCGAGAGCGTGGCCGACAAGGTCAAGGGCGCGATCGAAGAGGGCGTCGCGAAGCTCAAGGAGTTCGTCGAGAAGGCGCTGGAGAAGGCCAAGAGCGCGTTCGAGCAGGCCAAGGCCGCGGCCGAAAAAGCGTGGGATTTCGCGAAGGACGAGGCGAAGAAAGCCCTCGACGTCGCCAAGGCCGCCCGCGACGAGCTGGCAAGTCTCTACGACCAGGCCAAGGACTGGGCCGACAAGCTGCGCGCGCAGGTGCAGAAGTCGGCCGAGTCGATGCTCAACGACATCGTCTCGAAGGCTCGCGAGGCCTTCGAGCACGCGAAGGAGCTCGTCGAGCAGGCGGAGAAGGCGGTCGGCGAGGTCGCGCAGAGCGCGATCGAGGAAGTGAAGGGGGCGGCGGGCACGGTCACCGACAAGCTCAAGGGCGAGTACGACGCAGCCAAGGCCGACTTCCAGAGCGCGGCGGATTCGGCGAAGAAGCGCGTCGGCGAGATCGCCGACCAGGTGTCGAAGCAGGTCTCGGACGCGATGCAGAAGGCGCAGGACCTGTACGCGAAGTGCAAGGATTCCGCGGACAAGGCGTACCAGTGGGCGAAGGACGAAGCCCAGAAGGCCGTCGACGAGGCGAAGGGCGTCTTCGACCAGTGCAAGGCCGCGTACGAGGCCGCGCAGCAGCAGTACGAAGCGCTCAGGAAGGACGTCGCCGCCAACGCCGAGAAGCTGGCCAAGCCGATCCTCGATCAGGCCAAGGCCGCGTATGACCAGGCGCGCGATCTTTTGGAAAAAGTCGGCAACGCCGCCGGCGAAGTCGGCAAGAGCGCGCTGGAAGAGGCGCAGAAGGCCGCGCAGGACGTCGGCAGCAAGATCGCGACCGAATACGACGCTGCCAAGAAGACGGTCGAGGACACCGCGGCGGCCGCGAAAGACGAAGTCGCGAAGATCGTCGACGCGACGAAGGCACAGGTCGAAGCCGCGATCGCGAAAGCGAACGAGCTGTACACCGCGGGCAAGGAGGCCGCGGACAAGGCCTACGCCTGGGTCAAGAACGAGGCCGAAGCGGCCGTCGCCAAGGCGCAGGACGTCTTCAAGCAGTGCGAGGACGCGTACAACGCCGCGGTCGCCAAGCTCGCGGAACTCAAGGAGAAACTCGGCCAGAAGGGCGAGGACGCCGGCAAGCCGCTGGTCGACAAGGCGAAGGAAGCCTACGAGAAGGCGAAAGAGCTGCTCGACAAGGCGGTCAAGGCCGCAGGGGAGCTGGGCCAGAGCTATCTCGAGGAAGCGCAGAAGCACGCCGCCGAGATCGGCGACCAGATCAAGACCGAGTACGACCAGGCCAAGAAGGGGCTCGAAGACGCCGGGAACAAGGCGAAGGGCACCATCGAGGGCCTCGTCGACGAGACCAAGAAGCAGGTCGAGGCGGCGATCGCCAAGGCGCAGCAGCTCCAGCAGCACGGCAAGGAAGCCGCGGACAAGGCGTACGCGTGGGCAAAGGACGAGACGCAGGCCGCGATCGCGCAGGCGCAGGACGTCTTCGCCGAGTGCGAGAAGGCCTACAAGGCTGCGCAGGACACCCTCGAGAAGCTCAAGGCCGAGGTCGGCGAGAAGGCTTTACAAGCGGGCCAGGCGGTAGTCGATCAGGCGAAGACCGCCTACGACATGGCGAAGCAGCTCCTCGACAAGGCCGTCGCGGCCGCCGGCGAAGTCGGCCAGTCGATGCTCGAAGAGGCGAAGAAGCACGCCGAAGAAGCCGCGCAGCAGGCGCAGACCGGGCTCGACCAGGCGAAGAAGGACTTCGACGAGAAGGGCGGGGCGGCCGAGAAGGTCATCTCCGACATCGTCGACAAGACCAAGGCCAAGGTCGAAGGGGCGATGAAGGCGCTCGAGGAGCTGGTCAAGCACGGCAAGGAAGCCGCGGAGAGCGCGCTCAAGCGCGACAAGGACGCGGTCCAGAAGTCGGTCGACGAGGCCGAGGCGGTCGTCAAGCAGTGCCAGGACGCCTACGACGAAGCGGTCGCCAAGCTGAAGGAATTGACCGAAAAGGTCCCGCAGAAGGCGAACGTCGTCGGGCAGCCGCTGGTCGATCAGGCCAGGCAGGCGCTGGATACGGCCAAGTCCCTGCTCGATCACGCCAAGCAGGCGCTGGACGAGGTCGGCAAGGACGGCCTCGCCGACGCCAAGTCGACCCAGAAGCAGGTCGAGGAGTTCTTCGCCAAGCTCTGGACCGAGGCCAAGGCGCAGCTCGAGAACATCGCCAAGGAGATGAAGAAGAAGATCACCGAGGCGATCGATCGGCTCCTCAAGAAGATCGAAGACGAAGTGATGAAGGGCGCCGAGAAGGTGCTCGCGAAGGCGCTCGAGACCGCGACGCAATCCTGGGACCTGAAGGAGACCGAATCGGCGACCGAGGCCGAGGCGACCAAAGAGGTCAAGGAGATCATGAAGAAGGCGCTCGAAGACGCCAAGGAAGAGCTGAAGAAGCTCTACGAGGACTTCAAGGGCGTCGCCGAGAAGGCCGGCACCGAGATGCTCACCCACCTCGTGATGGGCACCGACGCGGCGGGGGGAGCGGCGGACCAGAGCGTCGAGGCTGCCGGGGAAGTGCAGAACAACCCGGTCAAGCAGTCGGACGAGCACACCCAGCAGGCCGAGGCCAAGCACGACGAGCTGTCGAAGTCGCACGACGCCGAGAAGGACAAGCACGAGGAGCAGAGCAAGAAGTTCCTCGGCCAGCTCAAGGACCAGTACGCCAAGGTCCACGACATGGGGAAGCAGATGCAGGGCCCGCTCCAGCAGACGCTGGAGAAGAGCGGGACGTCGATCGACAAGAGCTCGAGCATCCTGATGTCGCAGGCGCGCGGCGCGATCGACCAGGTCTCGGCGGCTTACGAGAGCGCGAAGAAGGCGTACGACGAGGCCAAGTCGCACAGCTCGAGCCTGAAGGAATTGACGGCGCGCATCCCCGAGATGCGCGCGCACGTCGACGAGGCGTTCGACCACCTCAAGTCGGCGTACGACGAGGGGAACAAGGCCTTCGAGCAGGCCAAGGCCACGGTCAAGGAGCACGAGAAGGAGATCGAGGTCGAGGCGGAGAAGATCACCGCCGAGGCGCAGGAAGCGATCAAGAAGGCGGAGTCGGCGCTGGCGAAGGCGAAGGAGCAGGTCGAGAAGAACAAGGCCATCTTCTCGAAGCTGCCGATGCGCAAGGGCGTCTCGGACAACATCAACGCGGCGAGCGCGGCGGCGCAGAGCGCGACCGGCGCTGCCGAGTCGGCGACCCAGGGCTCGAAGGAAGCGAAGGGCGCGGCGACCGGCGCGGCCAAGGTGCCGGACGACGAAAAGGCCAAGGAAAACGCGATGAGCGCGCTCGACGCGCTCGAGAAGGCGGCGCAGAAGGCGGCCGAGACGGCCGACAAGGCGCAGAACGCGGTCGACAGCGCGGCCTCGGGCGACACGGCGGGCGCGCAGAAGAGCGCCGGCCAGGCGCAGGCGGCTCAAGCTGCCACCGCGAGCGCATCGGGGGATGCGCAGGCCACCGCGAAGCAATCGCAGCAGCAGTCGGCGCAGGCCGCTGGAAAAAAGGAGCCGCCGAAGGAAGAGGCGCCGCCGAAGAAGCCTGATCAGGCCGCGCAGCAGGGCGGCGCGGCCCAGCAGGGCGGCGCGCAACAGGGCGGCGCGGCGCAGGGCGAGAAGAAGCCGGCCGATCAACAGGCCGCGGGCGAACAGAAGCCGGCTGATCAACAGGCCGCGGGCGAGCAGAAACCATCGGATCAGCAGGCCGCGGGCGAGCAGAAACCATCGGATCAGCAGGCCGCGGGCGAGCAGAAAGCCGCGGGCGAGAAGCAGGCCGAGCCGCCGAAGCCGCCCGACGCAGGCGCTGCCGCGCAGGCCGGCGCTGCTGCCGACCAGGCCGGAGGCGCGAAGCCGCCGGATACCGGAATCGCCGATCAGGCCGCCGGCGCCGCCGGTGGAGCAAAGGCGCCGGAAGCAGGGGTCGCCGGTCAAGCCCAAGCCGCGGCAGGCGGAGCGCCGGGAGCGCCCAAGGCGCCAGACGCGGGCGGGATCGCGGGCCAGGCCCAGGGCGCTGCAGGCGCGGCGCAGGGTGCAGGCG
>JAIVGS010000360.1 GCA_020201435.1 Myxococcales bacterium | reverse complement strand
TGAAGCCGACCTCGCGCGCCTGCCGCGCGATCAGGCCGACGTCGGTGTAGTAGCCGGGGACGTAGAGCGCGTCCGGATTGGTGTTCTTGATGTTCGTCAGCTGCGCCTTGAAGTCGACGTCGCCCGAGGAGAAGCTCTCGTTGGCGGTGATCGTCCCGCCCAATTTGGTGAAGTTCTCGGTGAAGACCTTGGCGAGGCCGACCGAGTAGTCGTTGCGCACGTCGCGGAGGATGGCCGCCTTCTTGAAGTGCAGGTTCTGCACGGCGAACTTCGCCATCACGTAGCCCTGGAACGGGTCGATGAAGCAGGCGCGGAAGATGTAGTCGCCGACCGCGGTGACCTTCTCGTTGGTCGAGGAGGGCGAAACCATCGGCACTTTCGCCGCCTGGCACTTGGGGGCCATGAACAGCGAGCGGGTGGAGGCGACTTCGCCGAGGATCGCCGTGACGTGCTCGCTGGCGATCAGGCGCGTCACGGCGGTGGCGGCTTCTTCGGGCTTGCCCTCGTCGTCGAGCGCGATCACCTGCAACTGCCGTCCCTTGATGCCGCCGGCGGCGTTGGTCTCGGTGACGGCGAGTTGGATCCCGCGATCGCTCGAGGTGCCGAAGGTGGCCTCGGTGCCGGTCATCGACCCGACTTCGCCGATGACGATGGCCCCTTTCCCACCCGCACCCACCATTCCGCTGCCCTGATCCGACTTCTTGCAAGCGACGACGGCCAACACTACGCAGAGAACAGAGATGCGGCGCATGGGTGCCTCGGCTGGGAGGAAAAGCGGCCCTGCTTAACATTCCGGCACAGAGGGAGCAACAGCTTGCCGTCCTTGGGGCCGCATCGTAGGCTCGATGCGTGCCGCGCATTCTGGTGGTGGACGACAACCCGGAGCTGCTGACGCTTCTCTCCTCGTCCTTCGAGGAGGCTGGATACCAGGTGCAGACGGCCGCCCGGGGGCGGACCGCGCTCGACCTGGCCCGCAAGGAGAAGCCGGATCTGGCGGTGATCGACGTGCTGCTCCCCGATCTGATGGGGTTCGACGTCGCCGAGGCGCTGAAAAGGCTCCGGATTCCGTTCATTTTCATGTCCGGCGTGCACAAGGGCGGGAAGGCGTCCGGGAACGCCCTCGGCAAGTACGGGGCGCTGGCGTACTTCGAGAAGCCGTTCGAGCGGACGGCGCTGCTCGAGGCGGTGGCGAAATCGGTTCCAATCCAGCCGGGCACGCGCGCCGAGCAGGCGTTCGACGTCGAAGCCGGGCCGCAGGTCGCCGAGGCGGCCGAGGCGATGCAGCTGACCGGGCGCATCGATCTGCTCGGCAACCCGACGCTCGAGGGGACCTCGCCGGTGCAGCTCAAGCCGATGGATCGCGAGCAGGTCGCGCGGATGCGCGATTCGCGGCCGCCGGTCGCGCCGCCGGTGATGCAGCCGGTGGTGCACTCGGGGAAGGTCACCACCGGGCCGATTCCGCCGTCGGCCGAAGCGGCCCTGCAGTCGATCCCGGGGAAGGACGGCATTCGGCGGGGCGACGTGCGCGACAACCTTCCCCAGCTTCTGGCGGCGTTCTACACCACCAAGGAGACCGGCGAGCTCGGGCTGATGAAGGGACAGGTCAAGAAGATCATCTATTTCGAGGGCGGGATGCCGGTGTTTGCGCTCTCGAATCTGGTCGCCGACCGGCTCGGGCAGTTCCTCGTCCGCGCCGGAAAGATCGACGAAGGGACCCTCAAGCAGGCCGCCGACGAGGCCGCGACGACCAAGCAGCGGACCGGGGACGTCTTGATCCTGATGGGCGCGCTGACCGAGGAAGAGCGGCTCTATTACGTCGGGCAGCAGATCAAGAGCATCCTCTACTCGGTGTTCGCATGGGAGGAGGGCGTCTACACGCTCTCGTTCCAGGCGCGGGCGCGGAAGGAGGCGATCAAGCTCGACATCCACCCGGCGAACCTGATCATGAGGGGGATCAAGAAGCTGTACAAACCGGACCGGCTCAAGCGGCTCTTGCCGGATTCGGCGCGGCCGATCCCGAGCCCGGAGCCGTCGTTCAACCTCTCGGACGTCGAGCTGCAGGCGTGGGAGGCGCACTTGCTCCCGAAGTGCGACGGCTCGAAGACGATCAGCGATCTCGTCAGGGCTGCGGGCAAGCCGGAGCCGGAAGTGCTCGGGACGCTCGCCGGACTCACGGCGCTCCGCGTCCTCGATCTGCGGTAGCGATTACGCGTCAGCCGCCGAAATCTTGAACGCCGGTCCGCCAAGGAAGATGCGCTCGGCCGTCATGAAAAGCGTGGGTATCTTTTCCGACCCACGAACGATCTCGAACCTGTCGCGTATCCGAACTCCAGATTCCAGTTCGTATTCCGCAGCAACGTACCCCTCGAAATCAAAAGGGATGTAAAACTCAACGTCGCGCGCGCCTCCAGGCATAAAATTGCCCAGCCGACGCTCCTCAGCACCGGTTTCAAGAGCACCGCCTTCAAGTCTCGCGACAAGGTTCAGGACCGCAAGTCCAGAGGACGTATTTACCAGCTTCATTGTTG
>JAIVGS010000097.1 GCA_020201435.1 Myxococcales bacterium | reverse complement strand
GCGTGGTATCGCGGGCTGTACCGGGGCGGGTGGGGATGGGGTCACTACCGCGGTACGCCGCGCTTCTCCGGCTACGGCGCGCGGTTCTACGGCGGCCACGTCTACCGCGGCGGCCACGTCTACCGCGGCGGCGGAGTGTACGGCGGAGGCGCGCGAGTCTACCGCGGCGGCCGCGTCTACGGCGGCGGCGGCCACGCGTACGGCGGCGGCGGCGCCCGCGTCTACGCTCCGCAGCGCAGCTACGGCGCCGGCCATTCGTACGGCGGCAGCCGTTCGTACGGCGGCGGATCGTACAGCCGCGGCGGCAGCGTCCACGCGACCGCGCCCGTCAGCCGGTCCGGCGGCTCGCGCGGCAGCGGCGGACACCGCCGATAAGTCCGGGCGCCTCGCACTCGATGTTACGATGGGTTCCCCATGTGGAGCCTGCCGCGACGGCTCGCGTTCCGGATCTTCGCCGCGTTCGTCGTTCTCGATTCCGCTCCCTGGCCCCTCGGGAGCCTGCCCCGGTCGGCCTTCGTACGGACGCCGTTTCGCGCCATCGCCGACGTCCTCGTGCCCTGGTTCGGCCGGCACGTCCTCGGCGTGACCGTCGCCCGGATCGAGAACGGCAGCGGCGACACGCTCTTCCACTGGGTCTCCCTCGCCACGACGGCCGTCGCGGCTCTCCTCGTCGCCGCGATCTGGTCGGCGCTCGATCGCAACCGCAACGAGTACGCCACCGCGTTCCGCTGGTTGCGCGTCTACGTGCGGCTCCTGCTCGCCACCGCGCTGCTCAACTACGGGGTGATCAAGATCCTCGGCGGCCAGTTCCCGGCGCTGGACGCCTACCGCCTCGTCGAACCGCTCGGCCAGATGTCGCCGATGGGCCTCCTCTGGACGACGTTGGGATTTTCCCGGGCATATCAAGCATTTGCAGGCTGGTGCGAGCTCAGCGCAGGTCTCTTGCTGTTGTCGGGCCGGACCGCGTCAGCCGGCGCGCTGATCGCCGCGGCCGTCCTCGGCAACGTGGTCATGGTCAACTTCAGCTTCGACGTGCCCGTCAAGATCTTCTCGACCGAGCTCCTGGTATACGCGCTGTTCGTCCTGCTGCCGGACCTCCCTTTCCTGGCCAAGAGTCTCGTGCTGCGGCGCCCCGCCTCGCTCCCGGAGGTCGAGCCGCCCGCGTTCGAGCGGCGATGGACGAGCCGTCTGGCTCAGGGAGCGGTCCTTCTCGCCACGTTCGTGCCGCTCTACATCGCCTGGCAGTCCGCCCGGGGAACGCTTCGATGGGTGAAGAAGAACCCGCCGCTGCTCGCGGGAGTGTGGACCGTCGACCGGTTCGACGGTTCACCCAGGGCACGCCCGTGGCGAACGATCGCGATCAGCAACTGGGGCGCGGCGATCGTGCGTTACCAGGACGAGACTTCGGCCCGCATGAGCTTCACCGAGGTGGGCTGGGACAGCCACGAGATCGTCCTTTTGCCGCGCGATCCGGCCGGCCCCACCATCAACGGCGACTACCAGCAGCCGGATCCTAGCACCCTCGTCTTCCGCGTTTCGATCGAGAACACGCCCACCACGATCCGCATGCGCAAGCTGGACGGGGCCTCGTTCCCGCTCGTGCTCCGCGGGTTTCACTGGGTCAACGACGCTCCGTACAACCGGTGATGCTTGGGACACAGTGCTTGGGACACATTGCCTGGCATCCGGGTGGCAGGTGCGGCCCCTTGTCTCTTACCCGGGCCCGCGTGACACGTTCGGGTTGCCGTGCTGCGCCGTTCGCTCAGGATCTCCGTCGTCGAAGGAATTTTCGCTGAGATCATCGGCGCTTGCGCCGGTGGCGGCGTGCTCACCGCGTGGGCGCTGTGGCTCGAGCTGCCGCCGGCGCTGATCGGCCTTGTCGGCGCTCTTCCCTGCGCGGCTCAGGTCGTGCAACTCCCGGCCGCGTGGGTGTCGCGACGGCTCGGAAGCCGGCGTCACGCGCTGTGGGCGGTCTCGCTCTCACGGCAAGCGGTGCTGCCGATGGCGCTCATTCCCTGGCTGCCGTGGCCGCGCGCTGTCTTCCTCGGGTGCGTGCTGACCAGCGCCGCGCTCGGCGTCGCCGGGAACAATGGCTGGACCTCGTGGATGGGCGATCTCGTCCCCGGCCGCATCCGCGGCCGCTACTTCGGCCGTCGCTCCGCGGTCTGCGCGCTGTCCGCGTGCGCAGGTTCCCTCGGAGTCGGCCTCTTGCTCGACAAGTCGAACGCGGCCATCGCTCTGCCGGCGCTGTCGGCCGCCGCCTGCGTCGCCGGCCTCGCGACGACGCTGCTGATGCGGGCGCAGCACGATCCGGGCCGCGCGCTGGCCGCCGCTCCCAGGCTCGACGACGTCCTCGAACCGGCCCGCGATCCGCTGCTGCGGCGCGTGCTCGCGTACCAGGCCGCGTGGAGCGCGGCGGGCGGGATCGCCGCCGCCTTCTATCCGGTGCACATGGTGGCGAACCTGCGGATGACCTTCGTGCTGCTCGCGCTCTACAACGGCGGGATCGCCGCGGCGAAGTTCGTCGCCGCGCCCCTGTGGGGACGGCTGCTCGACCGCCGCGGCGAAGTCCCGATCCTGATCGGCTGCTCGTTCGCCTCGAGCTTCTCGGCCGCGCTCTGGCTCGTCGCGACTCCGTCGCGGCTGTGGCCGCTGGCCATCGACGCGGCGCTGAGCGGCGCCTGCATGGCGGGCCTGTCGCTGGCGAGCTTCTCGCTGCCGGTCGCGCTGTCGCGGCCGAAGTCGCGCGCGTTCTACGTCGCGGCGATCTCGTCGGCCGGCGGCCTCTCGGCGGCGATCGGCTCGTCGTTCGGCGGCCTTTTCGCCCACGCGGTCCCCGCTCCGCTCGCCCTCTTCGGCCGACCGCTGATGACGGCGCACGTGCTCTTCCTGATCGGCGGCGTCGCGCGCCTCGGCGCGTCGATGCTTGCGCTGCGCTTGCGCCGGCCGCGTCCTGCCGAGGCGCTCGCGCCGGAGCTGGAATTGCGCGCTGCCTGAGGCGACTACCGCCGCCGCGCCGCGAGGATCGCGTCGATCTGCCGGCGGCACTCGTCGTCGCCGTCGACGAACTGCAGGCCGAAGCCGCGTTCGACCCACGGCGCGTGGCGCCGTTCCGGGTCGCTGACGTGGATGATGCGCGCGGTCATCGCCACCGGCTCGTCGGGGCGGACCAGCAGCTTCATCGAGACCAGCGAGCCGACTTCGAGGCTCTCCCGGCACCGGACGAAGACGCCTCCGGAGCTTATGTCGGTCACCTTCGCCGCGAAGCGCTTGCTGGCGGCCTCGATCGAAGCCGGGATCGACGCCGGATAGCGAGTGCTGGCCCGATGCGGCGACCGCTGCGCCGCGGTGACGCACTTCGCGATCAGGTCGCGGATGCGCGCGCTCGCGCTCGCCGCCGCGTCGAGGAGATCGAGCCACAATTCGCCGCGGGCGTCGCGCACCTTGCTGAGCGCCGACACCGGCGACCCGCCGTCGGGCAGATAGAGCTGCGCGTCGAGAAGCTCTTCGTCCCTCAGGCGCTGCTGGGTCGCCACCAGGACGCTCGAGGCGGTCAGCTCGCGCGAGGTCGTCTGGATGACGCGATCCTGCGTAGCCAAACGCACCGGTACGACGATGGTCATCGGGGGGCCCCCTGCGCGTGTATTCGTACCGCTACACTGGGTGTGCGTCTCAAGGCGTCGTTCATCACACCTGCGCGCATCTCCGACCCCGGTGTCGCCATGCACGCAGAATGACTGTACAAAGCGGCGATGGCCGTCCTTCTCGTCACCGGCGCGAGCCGCGGGATCGGCGCTGCCACGGCACGGCTGGCCGCGGAGCGCGGGTACGACGTGTGCGTGAACTTCCGCGCCGATCAGCCGGCGGCGGAGGGTGTGGCGGACGAGGTGCGCCGCATCGGCCGCAAGGCGATCGCCGTCCAGGCGGACGTCGCCCTCGAAGGCGACGTGGTGCGGCTGTTCGAGGCCGTCGATGCGGGGCTGGGACCGATCGCGGCGCTGGTCAACAACGCCGGCATCCTCGAGCGGCAGACGCGGGTCGAAGGGATCGACGCGGCGCGGGTCGGCCGCGTCTTCGCCACCAACGTGACCGGCGCGTTCGTCTGCTCGCGCGAGGCGGTGCGGCGGATGTCGACCCGGCACGGTGGGCGGGGCGGCGCGATCGTCAACGTCTCCTCGCGTGCGGCGGTCCTCGGCGCGCCCGGCGAATACGTCGATTACGCGGCGTCGAAAGCCGCCCTCGACACGCTGACCATCGGGCTGGCGAAGGAGGTCGCCGGTGAGGGCATCCGCGTCAACGCCGTGCGCGCCGGGATCATCGAGACCGAAATCCACGCCAGCGGCGGCGAGCCCGGACGGGTCGCGCGCCTCGGCCCGCAGCAGCCGATGGGCCGCGGCGGCACCGCCCTCGAAGTGGCGCGCGCGATCGTCTGGCTGCTCTCGGAGGAAGCCTCGTACACCACCGGCTCGTTCGTCGACGTCGCCGGCGGCCGTTAGAGGGGCTGCACTTCGTCGCCGACGCGGATCTCGCCGTCCTCGAGGACGTCGGCGCGGAGCCCGCCGCGGTTCGCGAACGACTCGAGCAGAGCCTTCCCCGTCAACCCCTCGAGGTACGCGCAGGGCTCGCACAGACGCCGTCCCTCGCAGAGGACGCCGCCGATGCGGAACCGGCGCCCGACCAGGGCGTTCAAACCGATGCCGCGAGTCGTCACGTTGCGCCGCGCCTCGCCCGGCTGCAGCGAGACCCCGGACTGCTCGAGCATTTCCGCTTCGATCAGCGTCAATGCGCGGCCGGTCCCGGGCGTCTTCGAAAAATGGCCGCGGCCGGCGGCGTAGCGATCGCCCTCGACGCCGATCCCCGCGATCAGGCGAACCCGATCGCGCGATTGCATCTTCTCGCCTTCGCCTCCGGTGACGTGGAGGTTCTCGACCCGGCCTGCCATGCGGTCGCTTTAACACGGCTTGCGCGCCGACGAGGGGAGAAAACGGCTCGCGGCTGAAATGATCGAAGACTTCTCGCGTAGGATCGTCACTGCGAACCATGCCCAACCCCCTCGCTGCCGCCGTCAAGGTGATGATCGTCGGCACGTTCCACATGTCGAATCCGGGCCACGATCTCCACAACGTGCGGGTCGACGACGTCCTGGCGGCGCAGCGGCAGGCGGAGATCGCGTCGATCGTTTCCGGCCTCGCGCGCTTCCAGCCCACGCAGGTCGCGGTCGAGTGGCCGGCCGATCTCGTCGCCGAGCGGTATCCGAAGTACCTCGCCGGAACGCTGCCGCCCTCTCGCAACGAGGTCGTCCAGCTCGGCTTCCGTCTCGCGAAGGGCGCGGGCCTTCCGCGGGTCCACGGCATCGACGTGGACGGCGACTTCCCGTACCAGCGGGTCGATGCCTGGGCCAGGGCGCACGGCCGCTCGCAGCTCCTCGACGACGCCGGCCGAGAGATCGAGGCGATGACCCGGACGCAGGAGCAGGTCCTCCAGTCGAGCGGCATCGCCGCGGTCCTGCGCTATCTGAACGATCCGGAGCGGATCAGGAACGGGAACGCCTTCTACCGCACCGTGCTGCGGCTGGGCGCCGGAACCGATCAGCCCGGCGCGGATCTGCTGACCGCCTGGTACCGGCGCAATTTCCTCATCTGCGCCAACCTGATCCAGCTCTCGAAGCCGGGCGATCGCATCGCCGTCTTCTACGGCTCCGGCCACTCCTTCCTGCTGCGGCAGTGCGTCACCGAGTCGCCCGGATTCGAGCTCGTCGAGCCGAACGATTTCCTGCCGGCGAACCGTTGAACCGGTGCAGCGAACGGCGGCCGCGGCATTTGCCTTGACCGGCGATCGGCCGTAGGAGGGACCTGTGCAGCGTGCGCGGCCTCCGCGGCTGATCTGGTGCCTCGCGGCCTGGACCGCGATCGCGCTCTTCTTCATCGTCCGCGGGACGGCGGCGCGGATGGCGGCGCACGAGTCGGGTTTTCTTCTCGCGCTGGCGACGGGCAACCTGATGAGCTGCTGGCTGTGGGCGTTCCTCACGCCGGCCATCTGGTCGATGTCGAATCGCTTCCCTTTCGAGCGCCCGGGGCGCGACGCGGCGATCCACGCCGCCGCCGCTCTCGCCATCATCCCGCTCGATGCGGCGTTCGAGTTCTGGATCGTCCGTCCGGTCGTGGCCCGGCCGGTGTCGCCGTTCTGGCGGCTGTGCCTCGATTATTCCTGGGTCGATATCATCTTCTACGTCGTCGTCGTCGCCCTCGAGCGGATGAACACCTCTCGCGCCGAGTCGGCCGAGCAGGCGGCGCGGGCGGCAAATCTCGAGTCCGACCTGCGCCAGGCCCGGCTGCGCGCGCTCGAGGCGCAGCTGCGTCCCCACTTCCTCTTCAACGCCCTCAACACCATCTCCTCGCTGGTGCGCGGCGGGCAGGACGACGCCGCGGTGCGGGCAGTGGCCGCGCTCGGTGACGTGCTGCGCGGCTCGCTCAGGCGGACCGAGCCGGAGGTCGCGCTGCGCGACGAGCTCACCCTCGCCCGGCGCTATCTCGATCTCGAGCGGGCGCGCTTCGGAGAGGCCGTCTCGTTCACCGTCGAGGCCGACGAGGCCGCCTCCGACGCGCTGGTGCCTTCGCTCCTGCTGCAGCCGCTGGTGGAAAACGCGCTCAAGCACGGCCGCGGACGGGACGGACGCGCGCGGATCGAGATCCGCGCCCGAAGCTCGGGCGAACGGCTGCATCTGGAAGTGCAGGACGGCGGCTCGGGCCCGGCGCCGGGAGCGCCGGAAGGCATCGGCCTGTCCAACACCCGTGCGCGCCTCGAGCAGCTCTACGGGGCCGGAGGCCGCCTCGACCTCCGCGCGGCTCCGGGCGGAGGGGCACTGGCGGTGGTCGAGCTTCCCTTGCGCGAGGCGCCCCATGCCTGAGACGGTGCGGGCCGCGATCGTCGAGGACGAGCCGCCCGCCCGGCTCGGCCTGCGGAGCCTTTTGGCCCGCGAGCCGGCGATCGTCCTGTTGCACGAGTGCTCCGATCTTCAACACGCCTTGCGCGCACTGCGCCGCGAGCCGGTCGATCTGCTGTTCCTCGACGTCGAGCTCGCCGGCCACAACGGGTTCGACCTGCTCGCCGCGCTCGGCGCCGCCCGGCCGCCGGCGGTGGTCTTCGTCACCGCGTTCGATCAACACGCGGTCCGCGCCTTCGAGGTGGAAGCCGTCGACTACCTGCTCAAGCCCTTCGACGACCAGCGCTTCGCGCAGGCGCTGGGCCGCGCGATGGAACGGCTCCGGCTGCACGGCGCGCAAAAGCTGGCGCGGCAGCTGGCCGACTCGCTCGCCACCGGAGGGCCGCGGCCGCCCGAGGGGCGCACGGTGACGCTGCGCGACGGCGCCCGCGCCATGTTCCTGCGCGAGGAGGAGATCGACTGGATCGAGGCCCAGGACTACTACGTCGAGATCCACGCGTGCGGCGCCGCCCACCTGCACCGCGAGACGCTGCGCGATCTCGAAGCGCGGCTGGATCCAAAGCGATTCGTCCGCATCCACCGCTCGATCATCGTGCAGGTGGATCGGATCCGGCGCCTGCAGTCGCTCCCTTCCGGCGACGCTACGGCGCTGTTGCGCGACGGGACGGTGCTGAGAGTGTCGCGTAGCCGACGCGACGCGATCCGCGCCCTGCTGCATCTGACCTGACACGACACGCCGTTCGCTGCACCGATCCCTCCGCGCGCTGCATGCGGCGGGCGCCCGCCCGGCTGCGGGTTACGCCGAAGCCATGGGCGCAGCGCTGAAAGAATACGCTCCCATCGACACCGGCACCTCGGCGGGGCGGACCGCGAGCGCCGACGGCATCACCATCGCCGACCTGCGGTACGCGGCCGGCGCGCGGCTGCCCAGGCACGCCCACCGGTTCGCCACCATCACCGTGACCCTCGACGGCTCGTTCGAGACCGCTCTCGACTCGCGCCGGTTCCACAACCCTCGCCACTCGGTGCTCGCCAAGCCGGCAGGCGAAGCGCACGCGAACGCGTTCGGGACCGCCGGCGCGCGGCTGTTGATGCTCTCCGTCGACGACACCGCCGGCGAGTTCTCCTGCTGCCGGCGCGCGTTCGACTCTTTCCCGCACTCGTTGGACCTGCGCGCCTCCGGCCTGGCGTCGGCGCTGGCCGCCGAGCTCGCCTCACCGGACGACCTCACCCCGCTGTCGCTGGCCGGCGTGACGCGAGAGCTGCTGGCGCGGGCCGCCCGCCTTCCGGTGACGCCGTGCGGGCAGGCGGCGCCGCCGTGGTTGCGCCGCGGCCTCGAGTTCGTAGAGGCGAATCTGACGTCGGCGGTGGGACTCGGCCGCGTCGCGCAGGTCTGCGGAGTCCACCCCGTCTACTTCGCCCGCGCCTTTCGCGCGCACACCGGCGCCTCGCTCGGCAGCTACGTGCGCAAGCTGCGCGTGCAGCGCGCGGCGGCGCTGCTCGAGTCCTCCGACGAGCCGATCGCCGGCATCGCGCTCGCGCTCGGGTTCGCCGACCAGAGTCATCTCACGCGGATGTTCCGCGACGCGACCGGTTGCACCCCCGCGTCCTGGCGCCGCCTTCGCCAACGGTGAAAGGAAAAGAGTCGCAGGGCAACGACACGCTCGCGGTGCGTCAGAAGGTGTGGGTCAAGCGGGCGTAGACGAACCGGCCGACGTAGTCGTACGTCGACGGATCGGCGTTGGCCGCGAACGCGGTGGCGAGGAACGGGGGCTCGATGTTGCCGACGTTGTTGACGCCGACCACCGCGGAGGTCGTTCCCGCGACCCAGTCGCGCAGGGTGTAGGAGACGAAGAGATCGACCGGCGTGTACGGCGAGACCCGCCGCTGCTGCGAGTCGTCCTCGCTGCAGAGGAAGTCGCCGCCGGCGAAGCACTCCTTGTACGCGCCGACGTAGCGCACCGTCGCGCCGGCGCCGATCGGACCCATCGTCCAGAACAGCCCGGCGGTGCCTTTGAACCTCGGGAAGACGCCGAGGTCGAAGTTGCCGGTGGTGTCGGTGATGACGCCGGTGACGTCGGTGACCCGGTAGTCGTGGAGGTAGGTGCCGTCGACGATGAAGCTGAAGCGGCCGAGGTCCTGGACCGGCTGGGCGTACCGGAGCGCGAAGTCGAGGCCGGCGGTGTGGAAGGTGCCGAGGTTCGCGCGCGGGTCGTTGATCTGGATGATGAGCCCGTTGGCGTCGCGGACCACGTTCCCGCACAGCGAGGGGATGTTGCCGCTGACGAAGCAGTTGCTGAGGATGAAGCCCGCGCCGTAGGTCCGGATCGCCTGGCTCACGTTGACGTTGTAGTAGTCGACGGTGAGCGAGAGGTTGCGCAG
>JAIVGS010000096.1 GCA_020201435.1 Myxococcales bacterium | reverse complement strand
CTGCAGCTCCATGCTGACGGTCGAGTCGTTGTCGATCTGCGTGATCACGTCGCCCTTCTTGACCCCCGCCTTGTAGGCCGGGGTGTTGCGCAGGACTTTGCGCACCGTCAGGCGGTCGTCGATCATCGAGATCACGAACCCGAGGCCGCCGAACTCGCCGCGGGTCTGCACTTTCATTTCCTTGTAGACGTCGGGCTTCAGCAGCCACGAGTGCGGATCGAGCGTCGAGAGCATCCCGTTGATCGCCGAGTACTCGATCTCGCGCTGGTCGCTCTGGGTCACGAGGTTCTCCTTCATGAACCCGAAAACCTCGTGCATTTTCAAGGGGATCTGCCAGATGGAGTCGATGTCGCGGTAGTCGAAGTCCTTGGTCTGGTTGCCGACCGTCACCCGCACGTGACCCTCGGCGATGCTCGAGTTCGCGTGCGCGCAGCCCGCTGCCTGGGCGCGGTTGGTCTCGAGGATCGCGTTGCCGGGATTGTTCGGATTGTTCGCCACCGCCGCCGTGGTGCCCGGCTCCTTGTTGGCCGGCTTGTCGTCGCAGGGCGACCCACCCACCTCGACCATCACCTCCGCCACCTGCCGCTCGACCGCCTCGAGCGCGGCGGTGAACATCTCCTTGGGATTGATCCGCGAGGGATCGACGTAGTTGTCCTTGATCTGGACGATCGTCTTGCGGAAGACGTCGAGACTGGAGAGGTCGTAGTTCTTGTCGGTCTTCGGGTCGATCGCGGCCTGGGCCGCCCGGTTGTCCCCGGAGAGCGCGATGAGCGAGGCGATCAGGGCAACCGGAAACAGGACGAGACGAGCTTGCTTGCGCATGGGCGGCGGCTCTTTCAGCAGGCGACGGACGAACTCATCAGAGAATAGCCAGTGGGATCCGGACCAACAACATCCGGGCAGACTCCGGTATGCCGAAATTGCTCACCTTCGTACCACCGCATATCCCTTGGCAGTCAGGGCGCGGGTGAGCTCCTCGATGTGCTCGGGCCCCCGGGTCTCGAGCGTGAGCGCGATCTCGGTGTCGCCGACCGCGCCCGAAAGAAATGCCCGATTGTGTACTACTTCCAAGACGTTAGCGCGTTCGGCGGCGACCGCGGCCAGCACCCCGGCGAGCATGCCCGGCCGGTCCGGCACCCGGACCGAGAGCATGACGCGGCGTCCCTCTTTCACCAGGCCGCGCTCGATGATCCGGGCGATGACGTTGACGTCGATGTTTCCGCCCGAAACCGCACATACCACCTTGGTCCGAGGGGTGAGGCCCTTCACCTTGTGATGCAGGAGCGCAGCGGCGGGCGCGGCGCCGGCCCCTTCGGCCACGGTCTTTTCGCGCTCGATCAACGAGAGGATCGCGTTCGCGACCTCCTCGTCGTCGACGCCGACGATCTCGTCGACGCACTTGCGAAAGAGCGGCAGCGTCTTTTCGCCGGCGCGCTTGACCGCGATCCCATCGGCCAACGTCGTCGCGGCGGGGATCAGGACCGGCCCCCCGGCGTCGAGGGCCGCGCGCATCTTGGGAAAGAGGGAGCTCTCGACGCCGATCACCCGCACCGACGGCTTCATCTCCTTCATCACCAGCGCCATCCCGCCGAGGAAGCCGCCGCCGCCGATCGAGGCGACCAGCACCTCGAGGTCCGGCACCTGCTCGAGGATCTCGAGCGCGGCCGTGCCCTGCCCGGCGATGATCGCGTCGTCGTCGAAGGCGTGGATGAAGACGTAGCCGTGCTTCTGCTCCAGCTCGCGCGCCTTGGCGTAAGCGTCGTCGTAGGACAGCCCGTGCAGGACGATCTCGGCGCCGAACTTCCTGGTCGCGACGACTTTCGAGAGCGGCGCCACCTCCGGCATCACGATGGTGGCGTGGATGCCCATCCGCTGCGCGTTGTAGGCGACCGCCTGGGCGTGATTTCCCGCGCTGGCCGCGACCACGCCCTGCTTGCGCTCGGCTGGGGTCAAAAGCGCAAATTTATTGGCCGCGCCGCGCTCCTTGAACGAGCCGGTCCGCTGCAGGTTCTCGAGCTTGAAGTGGATCTGTGCGCCGCACAGGTCGCTGAATGGCTCCGAAAGCGGACAGGGCGTCAGCGCGACATTCGCACGGATGCGGTCGCGGGCGGCGAGAACGTCCTTCACTGAAACCATGGAGGGGCGAGCCTTACGCGCCCTGGTGCAGGGGTCAAGGCGTTCTGTTCGATGGGCATACGTAAATTCAGTCGTGGGTTGTCTCTTTGCGGCACCGGACAAAGCTTCGAGCGGTTGGGGGTGCGGATGGCGCCTAGGTCGAACGGGAAAGCAGGTGAGCGGCTCGCGCTGGTCGACGAGACGCAGGCCGATCGGCAGACGATCGAGATCTACGAGCTGGTCACGCGCAAGATGCGGATCGGCCGGGTTCCCTTGATCTTCAAGGCACTTGCGGCCGAGAAGGCGCTCGTCCCCTGCTGGACGGCGCTGCGGCCGGCGATCCGGGTCCGGGCGTTCGAGGAGGCGGCCGACGACTTGCGCGCCAGGGCGGCGACGGCGGCCGTGGACCTGGGCTGCCCGCTGATCGAGACGCAGCTCGAATGGGCCGGATACGACGTCGACGAGATCGACGAGATCCGCGGGCAGGTCGACATCTTCCACTACGCGGACGCGAAGCTCTTGATGATGGCGGCGGTGCTGGTCGAGGCGCTCGACGGCGGCGTCGGCGGCGCGAAGCGCGGGGCGCGGGCGGAGCAGCGGGTGCCGCGCGGCGTGCCGCAGGACATGGACCACATCGAGCTCGTCCCCGAGGATGCGAACGGCAATCTCGGGAAGACGTTCCGATCGATCCGCGCCCATCTCGGCCTCGGGCTCGTGCCGGACGACTTCCGCGCGCTCGGACGGTGGCCCAAGTATCTCGAGCTGGCCTGGGCCGACGCCCGCAAGCGGGACGCTGATTCGCGCGCTCAGCGGGCGCTGAAAGAGCTGGCCGCGCAGGCGGACGAGGCGGCGACGCAACTACCCGTAAGGGTTGAGGTTTTGGACGCCGCCTTGCGCGCCGCTGGCGCCGATCCGGGCCGGGTGCGGACGTTGATCGACCGGTTCCACCGGGCGATGCCGGGGCTGGTCCTCGACCTCGCGCTCTTCAAGGTGCAGCTCGACGGCGCCGAGTCGGCGCGGGAGAGCCCCTTCCCGGTCCGCTGGAAGTACATCTCGGCCGACGACTACACCACCGTCGGCCTCGACGAGCAGGTCAAGCTGCGCGAGGGCGACCCGAAGTCGCTCGACCTCGATCTCGAGGAAGGCGCCGACGACTTCGGTCCTTAACGGACCTGCGCGACTTTCGCTCCGAACAGGCGGTCGACGGCGGCGAGCAGGTCGTCCGAGGGCGCGACCTTGACCGCTTTCAGCGCGATCCTCGTCTCGGCCGTTCCCGGCAGGACGATCGACAGCGACGCCGCGCATGAGCCCGGGTACTTGCCGAACAGCGTCTTGAGCTCGTTGAGCTTCTCGGCCGTCGCCTGATCGGCCGAGAGCTTGAGCTCGACCCTGGTCGCTTTCGCGGCCCGGACGTCGGCGAGGCGGTGCACTTCGTCGACCTTGATCTCCGGCGACGGCTCCGCGTTGTCCTGCTGGGCCTCGGCGCCGAATTTCTCCGCCATCCGCACCATCCCCTTGATCAGGACCGGCTCGTCGCCCTTGAGGAGCTGCTCGTACTTTTGGACGATGTCGTCGTACATCACGAGGTCGCGCGCGCCGGTCAGGTCCTCGAGCGATGCGAAGGCGATCTTCTTGCCGGTCTTGGTCAGCCGCTCCCGCCAGCCCTGGACGATGCCGGCGACCGCGACCTTTTCGAAGCCCTTGGCATTCGCGAGCGAGGCGCAGGTGTGCGTCGCGTATCGTTTGACGTCTTCCGCGTACCGCGCGAGCGGGTGGCCGGTGATGTAGAAACCGATCGCCTGCTTCTCGAGCGCGAGCCGCTCCCGTTCGCTCCACTCCTCCGAGCCTTTGACGCGCTCCTCGGGCGGCTCGTCGACCGCCTTCGCTCCGCCGCCGAAGAGTCCGAACTGCCCGGATTCACGGTCCTTTTGCGCGTTGATCCCCTGCTGCAGCGCGGCCTCGATGCACTCGAACAGCGCCTTTCGCGGCTTGCCGGTGAAGTCGAACGCGCCGGCCGCGACCAGGGCCTCGAGCGTCTTGCGGGTGATCTTGTGCGTGTCGATCCGGGCGCAGAAGTCGAACAGGCCGGCAAACGGCTTCTTCCGTGCGGCGAGGATCGCGTCGATCGAGTTCTCGCCGACGCCCTTGATCGCGCCGAGGCCGAACCGGATCAGTTGCTTCCCCGGCTTCTTGGGATCCGGCGCGACACCGAACGCGAGGTCCGACTCGTTCACGTCGGGCTGCAGGACGGTGATGCCGTCGGCCCGCGACTCCGCGATGTGGGCCACGACCTTGTCGGTGTTGTCCTTCTCCGACGTAAGCAGCGCGGCCATGAACTCGACCGGGTAATGCGCTTTGAGCCAGGCGGTCTGGTACGTGATCAGGCCGTAGGCGGCAGAGTGCGAGTTGTGGACGATGAGCCCGTCGGCGACGAAGTTGTGGTCGCCTTCGACCGTCAGGTCGAACGTTTCCTCGACTCCCTTGGGTTCGATCGCGACGATTCGATCCCAATAGATGTCTGATTGCGCGAGATCCGCGAGGCGCTGCGACCCGAGAGTGCGCCCAACTCTGGCGATCGTGCCGCGGCCAAACCCGCGCTTCACGTTGCTGCCGCGGCCGGTGAACTCTCGCATGCAGACGCCGCTGCGGTTCTCGAGATCGGTCCAGGTCCAACCGAGTTCCTTGCGGGCCTCGCCGACCCAGCTGCGTACATCAGGGGGAATCGTGTCTTTGGTGCTGAAGCGAGCAACCCTTTCGACGTGGCGTCGCAACTCCTCGACCTGCCGCTCGCGCCCGAGGCAGTGAGGCGCGATGCGCTGCAGAAATGTCTCGGCCGCGCCGTCGCCGACGAGGTGCACGGTCCACGCCGGCACTTCGCGCCCGCGGTACTTGAAGATCTTGTCGTGCACGCCGCTGAGGATCCCGAGCCTGAGCAGCAGCAACTGGACGTCGCGCGCGAGCTGCTCGGACGAAGTCGCATAGAACGGCGTATGGTTCTTTCCGGTTGCGTTGATGAACCCATCGCCAGCCCAGAGCCGGCCGAGAAACAATTCGAGGTCCGCGTCGCGGAGCATGAAAACGTCTGTCGGAACGCTCCTTTGCGCTGCCTTGCAGCCGACGATGCCCAGCGCCCGCGCCCACTCGAACGCGCCTGACCGCGCCATCTCGGGCCGGATCGCGAGGTTGCCTTCGAGCCGCACTCGGCCGCCGGGACCCTGGTTGACGCAAACTTCCATCGCGCCGTCCGGGCGGGTGTGGACGCGCGCGATCGAATTCGGGAAGTGCGCGGCGGCCTGGGCGAAATCGTCGATCAGCGCGGCGCACTTGTTGAAGAAATAGAGGCTGGAGGGATGGCAGGTGTTGCCCTCCGAAAGCAGGCCCGCGAGCACGACCACCTCGTGGCGAGGCCACGATTTCGTCGCCGCAACCGGCAGCGAACGGGGCGCGGCAACGCGATCGCCCACTTCGAGCTCGCCGAGTTGCTTCCAGCCGTCGAGCATCCGGAACGGGTGATTCGCGGTAGCCACGATCCGGTGACCAAGCGCCGTTCGGAGCTCGAACACTTCCTTGCGCCCGTTGGCGACGACGTCGGTCACGCGACGCTGGTGCAACTTCGCGTCGTCGGCGAGCGCGTGAATGACGAAGTCGCGCCGGTTTCGATGGAGCTCGCCGATCGTGGTTCGTTCGCCGGTGACAGCGTCACAGATTTTCGTCTGTGAAATCACACACTTATTAAAGCCATACTCGGCGAACTTCTCCATCAGGTCGAAGATTTCGTTCGCGAGCTTCGGTTCGACCCCGTTCTTCGCGCAGCCTTCGACGAAGCCGCCGCGCTCCTTGGCCATCACGTCGGCCTTCTTCTTGCCCATCGCGCGGCGTAACAGGTCGGCGCGGCCGAGTGAGTACCCGGCCAGCACCTGCGCGATCTGCATCACCTGTTCCTGGTAGACGATGACGCCGTACGTGTCGCGCAGGATCGGCTCGAGCAGCGGGTGCGGGAACGTCACCCGCTGGCGGCCGTGCTTGCGATCGATGAAGACGTCGACCATGCCGGAGTCGAGGGGACCAGGCCGGTAGAGGGCGCCCGCGGCGATGATGTCCTCGAAGACCGACGGCTTGAGCTTCTTCACCATCTCGGTGAAGCCGCTCGACTCCATCTGGAACACGCCGGCGGTGTCGCCGCGCGAGATGATCTCGTACGTCTTCTTGTCGTCGAGCGGCAGCAGCGTGATGTCGACCTTCTCGCTGACGCGACGGTTGATCAGCTTCACGGCCTCGTCGATCACCGTCAGCGTCGTCAGGCCGAGGAAGTCGAACTTCACCAGGCCGGCGAGCTCGACCTCGTCCTTGGCGAACTGCGTGACGAGCTCGCCGTTTTGCCCCTTGCAGAGCGGGACGTACTCCCAGAGCGGCTTCTCGCCGATGACCACGCCCGCGGCGTGCATGCCGGTCGACCGGGTCAGCCCTTCGAGCGCGCGCGCGAAGTTGATGATCGTCTCGTAGATCGGCTTCTGCTCCTGGATCTGCCTGAGCTTCGGCTCGTGCTGCAGCGCCTTCTCGATCGTCGGCGGGTGGCCGTCGATCAGCGCCGGGATGTTCCGCGTCAGCTCGTTCACCTCGGCGAACGGCAGCCCCATCACGCGGGCCACGTCCTTGATCGCGCTCTTCGCCGAGAGCGCGCCATAGGTGATGATCTGTGCGACGTTCTCCCTCCCGTACTTTTCCGTGACGTAATTGATGACCTCGCCGCGCCGGTCCTGGCAGAAGTCGACGTCGAAGTCCGGCATCGAGATGCGCTCGGGATTGAGGAAGCGCTCGAAGAGCAGGTTGTAGGGCAGCGGATCGATGTCGGTGATCCGCAACGAGTACGCGACCAGCGACCCCGCACCCGACCCGCGCCCCGGCCCGACCGGGATCCCGTTGCTCTTCGCCCAGTTGATGAAATCCTGGACGATCAGGAAGTATCCCGAGAAGCCCATCTTGATGATTACAGATAGTTCGCGCTCGAGCCGCTCGCGGTAGACGTCGGTGTCGATCTGCCGCCCCGCCTTCGCCAGCTCGGCGAATCGCTGATCGAGTCCTTCGCGCGCGCGCCGCTGGATGAAACTGTCGAGCGTCTCGCCCTCGGGCGGCGTGAACTTCGGCAGCCGCATCTTGCCGAGCTCGAGCTCGACGTTGCACATCTGCGCGATCTGCCACGTGTTGTGGACCGCTTCCTTCCACTCGGCGCCGACGCCGGTAGTGGCTTCGAGCGCCGCGTACATCTCGTCGGGCGACTTGATGTAGAGCTCCTCGGTCTCGTGCCGCAGGCGCTTCGGGTCGTCGAAGGTGCGGCCCGACGCGATCGCCATCAGCACCTCGTGAGCCTTCGCGTCCCCGCGCCTCACGTAGTGGCTGTCTGCGGTGGCAACCAGCGGCAGCCCCTCCTCGCGGGCGAGCGCGCAGATGCCGTGGTTCACCGGCAGCTGCTCTTTCAAGGCGTTGCTCTGGATCTCGAGATACAGGCGGTCGCCGAATATCGCTTTGAGATCGCGTACTTCCCGCCGCGCTTCGTCCATGTCGCCGCGCCGGATGGCCTTCGGCACGGCCCCCGCCATGCATGCCGTCAGCGCGATGATCCCGTCGCTGTGCGCCTTCAGGAGCGGCTTGTCGACCCGCGGGTCGTAATAGAACCCCTCGGTGAACGCCTTGCTCGAGAGGTACCTGAGGTTCCGGTAACCGACGTCGTTCTGCGCCAGCAGCACGAGGTGGTTCCCGACCCGTTGGCTCTTGTCGGTCATCCCCTTGTCGCCGGCGACGTACGCCTCGAAGCCGATGATCGGCTTGATGCCGTGCTTCTTGGCCTCCTGGTAGAAGTTGACGACCCCGAACATGTTGCCGTGGTCGGTGACCGCCACCGTTCTCATGCCGGTGTCGGCGCAGGACTTCATCAGATCGGGCAGGCGGATGGCCCCGTCGAGCAGCGAATAGAGCGTATGCAGATGAAGATGCGTGAAGTCCGAAGGCATGCGAGCGATCTACCATGGCCCCCCGACATGCAGACTACTTGTTCCGGATGCGGTCTCGTGCTCGAGGAAGTGAGCTGGCCGGATCCGGCCGGATACGCGGCCACGCGCGAGTGTTTTCGCCTGTTCGGCGAGCTGACGTCGCAGACGCAGACGCTTCAGGACCCGGCATTTCCGCATCAGCACGCGGTCGACGCGTATGCCGCGCAGCACGCGACCGAGGACTCGCCGCCGATCAAGACGACTTTCGCCCTGATCGGCCTCTACCTCGCCTGCGAGCGCGGTTTCACCGGCCGTGAAGTGCAGCTCGAGCACATGCGCCTCGGCCGCAGGCGGCGGGAGTGGCCGCGTTTCTTCCGCCAGATCGCCGCCGGCGTGACGGTCGCCGACGTGCTTGCCGAACGCTCGACGTTGAACGAGTGGGCCGCGAGCGTCTGGCGCGAGTGGGAACCCGACCACCCCAAGGTCCGGGAGCTGGCCTAGAGCAGATTCGCGAGGGCGGCGTCGAGGTCCGGGAAGCGGAACTTGAAGCCCGATTCGAGGAGCTTTTTCGGCTGGGCGCGCTGGCCTTCGAGCATGGCGTCGGCGAACTCGCCGATCAGGACCCGCAGGGGCCCCGCAGGCACCGGAAAGAGCGACGGCCGATGCAAGGCGCGACCGAGGCCAGCGGCGAACTGCTTCATGGTGACGATCCCGGGTGCGACGAGGTTCACGGGACCCGAGAGCTCCACATGATCGATGCACCACGAGATCGCGGCGACTTCGTCGGCGATGTGGATCCACGGAAACCACTGCTTTCCGCTTCCGATCGGCCCGCCGACGAACGCCTTGAACGGCAGGAGCATCTGTTGCAGCGCGCCGCCGCGAGCCGACAACACGATCCCGGTGCGCAGGAAGACCGACCGGCCGGGCGCGCGCGCGGCTTCTCTTTCCCAATCGCCGACGACGCCGGCGAGGAAATCGCCGCCGGGCGCTGAGCTCTCGTCGAGCAGCTCGTCGCCCCGGCCGCCGTAGAAGCCGACGGCGCTGGCGTTGATCAGAACGCGCGGCTTCAGCTCGACCAGCGCGCGGGTGGTGAGCACGCGGCTGTCGCGGATCTGGCGTTTGTACTCCGGCGTCCACCGCTTTCCGCCGATGCTCGCGCCGGCGAGATTGACGACCGCGTCCGCGCCCGCGATCGACCACGGCGCGCTCCCGAAGCGCGGCAGCTTCACCACCTCGTCGCCGCGCTCTTCGAGAGCCTCCGTCAGCTCGGTTCCGATCAGCCCGCTCGCTCCCGCAATCGCGACTCTCATGCGCTAGAG
>JAIVGS010000013.1 GCA_020201435.1 Myxococcales bacterium | reverse complement strand
ACCATCATGTTCTCCAGCACCGTCATGTGCTGGAAGAGCGCGATGTTCTGGAACGTCCTCGCCAGTCCGAGCCGCGTTCGCGTCGCCGGCGGCAATCGCGTCACGTCGCGGCCGTCGAATCGGATCCGGCCGGAAGCCGGCCGGTAGACGCCGCTGATGCAGTTGATCAGCGAAGTCTTGCCGGCGCCGTTGGGACCGATGATCGCGACCAGCTCGCCGGGGTCGACGTGCATGCTGACGTCCTGCAGCGCGTAGACGCCGCCGAACCGAATCGAAACCTTGTCGATCTCCAGGCGGTGCATGCGCACCCTCGGGAAGGTGCGCGGAACCTATCAGAAAAAGGCGACCAACGTCCTAGCGGCCGCACCATTTGGCGGGCCGCTTTTCGAGGAAGGCCTTCATGCCTTCCTGAGCGTCCGCGGCCGACGCGTTGAGCGACATCACGTCCTGCGCGTAGTCGTAGGCGAGCGGTTGAGGCATCTGCAGCTGGCGGTAGAAGGCGCGCTTGCCGATCGCGACCACGAACGGGCTCGACGACGCGATGCGTGAAGCCACGGCGCGCACCGCCGATTCGAGCTCCGCAGGCGGAACCACTCGCGAAACCAGGCCGGCCGACAACGCCTCGGCGGCCGGGATCGCCTCGCCGGTCAGCAACATCTCCATCGCTTTCTTGGCACCGACCGCGCGCGAGAGGGCGACCATCGGCGTCGAGCAGAAGAGGCCGATCTTGACGCCTGGCGTCGCAAACCGCGCCTCCGACGAGGCGACCACGACGTCGCAGGAGGCCACCAGCTGGCAGCCGGCCGCGGTCGCCATCGCGTGCACCTGGGCGATCACCGGCTGCGGGATCGACTGGATGAGCTCCATCAGCTGCGTGCAGACCTCGAACAGCCGCCGGTAGAAGGCGTCGTCGCGGCCGGTCATCTCGCTGATGTCGTGGCCCGCCGAAAAGGCCGGTCCGTTCGCCCGCAAGACCGCCACCCGCACCGAAGTGTCGTCGCCGATGCCGCGGAACACCTCGATCAACTCCTGCAGCGTCTCGAGCGAGAGCGCGTTGCGCCGCTCCGGCCGGTTCAGGGTGACGAAGGCAAGCGTTCCCTCGCGTTCGGTCAGGACGTTGGCCATGGTTCGCTCCTTTGCAGAGGGCAAGTAACACCGAGACAAGCGGGGCGCCAGCGGCTAGAGACGACCGCCATGCGCAAGCTTGCAATCCTGGGGATCGTCCTGGCCTGCAGCACGCCGAAGGAGAGCACCAAGCCGGAAGCGACGGTGCCGCCGTCGCCCGCGAATCCGCCGGCGACGGCCGTGACCGGAGCGCCCGGCCAGGTGCCGAACGCGGCAGGCCAGCCGGCGAATATGCCCGCGCCGCAGCCGCAGCCGTCGGCGGCCGCGAGGGCGCCGGCGCCGCCGCCCGCCGGGATCGACCTCTCGATCATCGACCCGAGCGTCAAGCCGTGCGACGACTTCTACCGGTTCGCCTGCGGCAAGTGGCTCGAGCGGACGCCGATCCCCGAGGACCGCCCGCTGTGGGGCCGCGCGTTTTCCGAGATCCTCGAGCGCAACCAGGCGCTCCTGAAGGAGATCGTCGAGAAGGACGCGCGCGGCGAGGGCGATCCCTCGGATCCGTACGCCAGGAAAGTCGGCGATTTCTACGCCACCTGCATGGACGAGCAGAAGGCGGAGACCGCGTCGTT
Source organism: Myxococcales bacterium (assembly GCA_020201435.1). Classification (GTDB taxonomy): domain Bacteria; phylum Myxococcota; class Myxococcia; order Myxococcales; family 40CM-4-68-19; genus 40CM-4-68-19. The sequence goes on along the minus strand of JAIVGS010000013.1, from coordinate 25,903 downwards.
CGCGACGCTGCAGGAAGAGCTCAGGAAGATCGACGCGGTGAAAGACCAGAAGTCGCTCGCCCGCGAGACCGCCGAGCTGCAGAAGACCGGCGCCCGCGCGTTCTTCGGCTTCGGCTCGCGCCAGGACTTCAAGGACGCGACGCAGGTCATCGGCGCCGTCGATCAGTCCGGGCTCGGACTGCCCGACCGCGACTACTACTTCAAGGACGACAAGAAGTCGGTCGAGCTGCGCGCGCTCTACCTCGACCACATCGGCAAGATGCTGGAGCTGACGGGCATTCCGGACTCGGCCGGAAAAGCAAAGAAAATCATGGATCTGGAGACGCGGCTCGCGAAGGCGTCGATGGACCGGGTCTCGCGCCGCGACCCGAACAAGACCTACCACCGGCTCGACCGCCCCGGCTTGATGAAGACCGCGCCCCGGTTCGACTGGAACGATTATTTCGCGACCATCGGGGCGCCGGACGTGCGCGCGATCAACGTCTCGGTGCCGGATTTCTTCAAGGCGCTCGACGGAATCGTGCAGGACCTCGACGACGCGCGCACGTACCTCAAGTGGAAGGCGATCGAGGCCGACGCCGACGCGCTCGGCGACCGCTTCGTGCGCGAGCGCTTCCGCTTCAACCAGGCGTTGACCGGCGCGAAGGCGATCCTGCCGCGGTGGAAGCGGTGCGTGGTGATGACCGACCGCGCCCTCGGCGAGGCGCTCGGGCGGACGTTCGTGACCACCACCATCGGCGCCGAGGGGAAGCAGTTGGCGAAGGAGATGATCCAGGGCATCGAGAAGGCCTTCGAGGCCAACCTCGCGACGCTCGACTGGATGGACGACGCGGCGAAGAAAGCGTCGTTGTACAAGCTGCACAAGATCGACAACAAGGTCGGCTATCCGGAAAAATGGCGTGATTACAGCAAGTTGGAGATCGGGCACGAGTCGCTTTTGGCGAACGTGCTGGCGGCGGCCGAGTTCGAGACCGCGCGGGACCTGGCCAAGATCGGCAAGCCGGTCGACCGGGGCGAGTGGCGCATGACGCCGCCGACGGTGAACGCGTACTACAGCGGGTCTCTGAACGAGATGGTCTTTCCCGCCGGGATCATGCAGCTGCCGTTCTTCTCGCCGGAGGCGCCGCTTCCCTCGAACTACGGCGGCCTCGGGATGGTGATGGGGCACGAGCTGACCCACGGATTCGACGATCAGGGCCGCAAGTTCGACGGCGACGGGAACCTGCACGAGTGGTGGTCGCCGGAGGTGACCAAGGCGTTCACCGAGCGGGCCGAGTGCGTGGCGAAGCAATACGACGGCTACGTCGCGGTCGAAGACGTCCACCTGAACGGCCATCTCACGCTGGGCGAGAACATCGGCGACATCGGCGGGCTCAAGATGATGATCTCGGCGCTCAGAGCGAGCATGGGCAGGGACACGCAGCAAAAAACGCTGCATGTCCCTGGTTGGGAACTCGGACCCGAGCAGCAGGCGTTCATCGCGTTCGGGCAGGTTTGGTGCACGAACTATCGGCCGGAGGCAGCCCGGACCCAGGCGCTGACCAATCCGCACTCGACGGCGCAGTGGCGCGTCAACGGCCCGGCCTCGGACAACCCTGATTTTGCAAAGGCTTTTTCGTGCGCGGCGGGGAGCCCGATGGCGCCCGCCAATCGATGCACGGTGTGGTGAGGACTCTTCGAAGAGAACAGCTCGAGTCTCGACATCGGGAGCTGCCGGCTAAAGCCGGCAGCTACAAGAGCCGCCGCCTCCCTTCGGGAGGCTGATTCGTCACGTGTCCTCCGACGGTTCGAACGTCGCGTCCGTAGCGCGCGCGCCGTGATGCCGTTTCTGATCGAGTACGTATCTTTCGACGGCGGCAACGTCGTCGGGCGAGATGCTGAAGGCCGCATAGCCGCGTTGCCATTGGAACTCCGTTCCGGGCGCAAGTCGGTGCGTCATCGCGTGCGAAGATGAACCTTTCACCTCGGCGACGAGTTTGGTCAGGGGCATGCCCGGATCCAGGAGAACCAGCAAGTGAAGGTGGTCCGCCATTCCCCCAATCGCGCGTGGGATGCAGCCATGCTCGACGCATTTCGCGCCGATGACGTTGTGCAACTCGCCCTCGATGTCGGCGCGAATCCAGGGCCTACGCCTTGACGTGCTCCATACGACGTGAACGAACAACTCGACGCGCCTCGCCAAAGCCATGTCCTCCAGCCATCCGAAGGATGGCGGCGGCTCTTCTAGCTGCCGGCTTCAGCCGGCAGCTCCTTTCTTTGATGTAGCACTGACCCCTGACTCGGGCGTCGTCCCGGCGGTTACTGCGGCAACTTCAGCCGGATCGTGAACGTGTAATACACGTCGACCGGCTTGCCGTCCGCGAGCGCCGGCTTGTACCTGCGCGACTGCAGCGCCCGCAGCACCGCCGAATCCATGTACGGCAGCCCCTTCAGCACCTTGCAGTTCCTGACCTGTCCACTGACCGTGACGACGCATCGGACCGACATCGTCCCCTCGATCCCCCGGTCGAGCGCCTCCGGCGTGTACTCCGGCGCCGGCCCCGAAATCATCGCCGGCGCCGTCATCGTGTCGTTGAATTCGACCGCCGCATCCGCCGGCGCCTGCACGACCGGATTCGGCATCAGCGCGAGCCGGACGCGCACGCGGTGGCCCTTCAGGACGAGCCCGCCCGGCGCGAACGACTGGAACCCGTCGCGCTTGACCAGCAGGTCGTAGGTGCCGGCCGGCAAGAGCGTCATCTCGAAGTTGCCGTCGGCGTCGCTGACCGCGGTCTGCTCGCCGATCAGCGACGGGCTCCGCGCCGTCACCGCCACGTCGCCGAGGGGCGCCTGCGTCGAAGCGTCGACTACCACCCCCGTAAGGCTCCCCGCGGCCTGTCCGAACGCGGCCGTCGCCAGAGCGAAAAACGCTGTAAAGACGCGGGTGCGCATTCTCCCGCGAGACTATCCGACCTTCCGCCGCCGAGCCAGTAATCCGGCTACCGGCTACCGGCTACCGGCTACCGGCTACCGGCTACCGGCTACAGCGCTGCGAGGATTGCCTTCCGCAGCAAGTTCGGCGGCAACAGGCCCTGGGCGAGGATCTTGTCGTGGAACGTCTGCTGATCGAATCCGGGCGTCTTCTCGGCCGCCTCGCGCAGCTCGAGCAGGCGGATGTAACCGTAGAAGTACGCCGTCGCCTGCGCCGGCGCCCGGAAGGTGAAGCGGTCGACCTCCTCGGTCGCGAACGCGGGCGAGAGCCCGACCTCCTTCTGCAGAAACTCGCGCGCCGCGTCGGGCGTCCACTTGGCCATCTGCAGCTCCGGGTCGAGGAACGCGCGAGCCGCCCGCTGCAGCCGCAGCTGCAGCGAGATCAGCTTGCCGTCATCCGGCATGTAGGGAAGGGTGATCGCCTCTGCGTAGAGTCCCCACCCCTCGACGTTCACGCTGTTGAAAGCGAAGACCGCCCGGGCGACCGAGACGCCGCTCTCGACCATCCGCGAGAATTGCAGCTCGTGCCCCGGCCGCGCCTCGTGAGCGGTGAGTGTCCAGGCGGCCGCGTCGTAGTTGAAGTCGTCGTACTTCTGCTCGGTCTTGCCGGGGACGCTCAACGGGAGGACGAACTCGCCCTGCTCGCCGGTGTTGCCGAGCAGCCGCGGCGGGTTCATGTGCGGCGCCGGCTGCTGCGCGTTCTCGGCCGGCGTCCCCAGCCGAATCCGCGCCGGCCGCGACGGCAGCGACACCAGCTTGTGGTCGCGGATGATCTGCTCGATCTGCGAAAGGCGCTTCTCGTAGAAGGCGAGCACCTGGTCGTCGGGGATCTGCGCCTTCTTCAGCGCCTTGATCGCCTCCCGGTAGTCCGAGTATCCGAGGCGCGCCGCCACCGTCTGCATCTCGCCCTGGATCCGGGTGAACGCCGCGTGCGCCCGCGCCGCGAGGTCGGCCGCCGGGATGTCGACGCCCACCTGCTCGAGCTGGAACTGGTACAGCTCAGGCGGCAGCCGGAAGTCGTCGCGCGATTTCGGCAGCACTTCGCCCTTCACGAATCCGAGGTAGTCGGTGAGCTGCTTGCGCAGGGTCCCGACGGCCTCCTCGTGGCCCGCGATGCCGTACTTCTGGAACAGCTTCTCGATCCCGTCGATGAGGAACTGCGAGGTCGAGAGGTCGTTCTCCACCTCGAGCCTGCTGGGCGCGAGCAGACCCTTGGCGAAACCTTCGCGGGTCTCGGCCTCGGCGAGCTGCACGATCGACGTCGTCCCCGGCTCGATCCCGGCGTACTTGCGGACGCGGACCAGGGCCGCGGGCCGCCGCGCCGGAGCGATCTGATCGTCGAGCAGCGACCGGACGCTGCCGAAGACGAGCCGCGGCAGCGAGTAGTAGGGCACCTCCAGCCGCTCGCGCAGCTCCGAGCCCTTGACGTTGCGCTCCGCGGCGTCGATCAGGATCGAGAGGTCCTGGCCGACCAGCGGGTCCCTTTCCGCCGCCTGCCGCCGCTCGAGCTCGGCGAGAGCCTGCTTCGTGGCCTCGCGCACCCGCTCGCGGTGGCCGGGGGCGAAGTCGGAGACCTTGTCGTCGATCCCGGGTACGCCGAGCCGCGCCGCGCCCTCGGGCGTGAAGCGGGCGGTGACGTCGAGGAGCAGCTGCGCGTTCTGGTTGCTGCGCTCGATCCAGCTCTTTTCCGAGGCCGAAGCCGGCGCGACCGGCGCGGGCGCGGCGTGAGAGCAGGCGAGGAGGGCGAGGACCGGGACGAGTCGCTTGAGCATGGGCGGCGCAGTGTAGCGGCGATCGTTGCGAACGCAAGGGAAGGGGAACGGGAACAAGAACGGGAACAAGAACGAGAACGACACCGCGAAAACGAGCACCAGAACAAGAACGCCTCGCTGGAACGAAAACGAGAACGAGCTCGTGCTCGTGCTCGTTTTCGGGGGCTCGTTCCCGTTCTGGTTCTCGTTCTCGTTGGCCTAGTGTCGCTTCGGCGGCGGTGGAGGCGGCGGAGGCGCCTTCGTCTTCGGCGTCTTCGTGCCGCCGTTCTTCCCCTTCGCCACCGCCTTCGCCTGGTGCCGCGTCCCGGTCAGCACCATCACGAACGGCGCCCCCTTCCCGAACTGCGGCGACGTCCCGAGCGCGACCCCGACCCCGACCAGCTTCGCGTTGCCGACCAGCGCCGGCTGCTCCGCGACGTCGAGCGCACTGGACTCGTCGGGCAGGAACCCGCCGAGCTGGTTCACGGTCATCGACTCCTTGTAGAGCGGCGCCATGATCTCGGTTTCCTTGTCTTTCGACGGCTTGCCGCCGCTGGCCGCCGCCGCCTCGGCGTACGCCTGGGCGATGTGATCGAGCGTGCCGTCCTTCACCGCCGGCTCGACCCGCGCGTCCGACCGCTTCTTCTCGATCGCCTTGTACAGTTTCTCCTTCACCGCGACCGGGTCGACCGGCGGGCGCTGCTTGACGAACAGCTCGGCGGCGATGTAGGTCGGCTTGTCCCCGACGACCGGCCCCTTCACCACCCCGACGCCGACGTCGGTCACGTCCGGGTTCATCGTGTTCGACCGGTCGCTCGGGCTGTCGGAAAAGCGCGTGTAGACATCGTCGATGCTGAAGCCCTGGGCCATGCTCTCGAGCAGCATCGGCGCCGCGATCTCCGCCTGCTTGAGGGCGCTGTTCAGGTCGCCCGAGGTCACGCCTTTTCCTTCCGCGCGCTTCTGCGCGATGTTGCGGGCGATGTCCGACAGCGCCGGCAGCGGCGTGAGCGGCTTGATGCCGGCCTCCTTGCGGTCGCTGTTGACGAGGTCGAGGAGCTGTTTCTCCGCCTGCGCGGGGTCGACCGGCCCCTTGGCGGCCTCCGGCAGCTTCGCCGCCAGAGGCGGCGCGGCGTTGCACCAGACCGGGAAATTGGTGACCAGCGTGTCGGCCCCCTCCTTCTCCGCGACGAGCTGCACCAGCATCTTGCCGGCGTGATCGCCGCACTTCAGCTCGGCCTTGAACGCCTTGCCGGATGTCTCCGGCGACTTCTGCAGCGTCCCGATCGGGTCGACGACCTCCACCCGCGGCTTGGTCAGCTCGCCGGTGAGCGTTCCCTGCAGCGTCGCGGTCGTGTTCGGCGCCATCCGCTTCGGCAGCGGCTGGATGTCGATCGTCTGATCGTAGAAGACCACCACCACATGGGTGAGGTTCTTCTTCACCCGCTCCGTCATCATCCCGTAGAGCGGCTTCTGGGCGGAGGCGGCGAAGCTCATCACCGCGTCGATCACCGCCTGGGCGACGTTGCGCACGTCCTCGGTCTCGAGGTCGCTGATCAGCATCCGCTGCACGGTGCCGGGGATGCCGAAGTACCGGGAGAGGAACGCGCGGAGCGCCTCGGGCGGCAGCTCCTTCTCCTTCCAGCCGAGGAGGGTGTCAGCCATCGCGCACAGCCGGCCGTCGGCCTCCGGCTTCACCTTCGCGCCCTTCTGGTTGATCTCCTCGGTGAGCGCCCCGTTGGTGCCCGCCTCCGGGCAGGTCAGGGCCTTGTCGGGGCCGTAATTCGCGGTGGGCGGGTGCTCGGGCTTGAACTCGCCGTTCTCGATCTTTCCCGGCGACCGCCTCGACGCCTGCATCGCCGCGGCGCAGGCCACGACCGCCGCGCACGCCAGCACGCTCGACACTCTCTTCGCCATATTCACGCCTCCGGATTCGTCACGGGAGGAAAACCGGACAGGATGACGGCGCCCTCGCGCCCATCATGTCCCCGACATTTACTGCGGTAGCGTCAGCTTGATCTTGAACGTGTAGTCGACCTCGATCGGCTGCCCATGGAGCAGCGCCGGCGAGTATCGCCTGCGCTCGAGCGCGTCGATGACCGCCTTGTCCATGAACGGCAGGCTCTTCAGGACCCGGCAGTTGCGCACCTGACCCTGGGTCGACACCACGCACTTCACGATCATCATGCCCTCGACCTCCTTCTCGAGGGCCTGCGGCGTGTATTCGGGGTTGGGGCCGGAGAGGACCTGCGGAGGCGTCATCGTCTCGTTGAACTCGACCGGCCCGGCGTTGCCGACCACGCCGCCGATCTGCCCGCCGACCACGCCGCCGACGACTCCGCCGACCACGCCGCCCTCGACGCCGCCTTCCACGCCCTCGTCCTCGTCGGCCTCTTCCTCCGGCTCCGGCGGCTTCTCTTCGACCTTGGGGATTTCTTTCGGCTGGATCACCGCGGTGGGTGGGATGATCACCTTCTTCGGCGTCTGCGGCCGCGGCGTCTTCGGCTTGTGGCCGGCCGGAGGCGGAGGCGGCGGCGGCGGCGGGGGCGGCGGCGGACGGAACGTCACCGCGACGGGCGCCTCGGTGTGCTTGGGCAGGTGCGCCTTGACGTAGGCGAAGAAGATGGCCAGGCCGACCACGGCCCCGTGGAGCAGGACCGAGACGACCATCGAGGTGCCGGTCCGACGCTTGGCGCGGCTGGCGGTGATGTTGTCGAACAAATGTGCCCCTTTGCTCGGCGAAAGCCGAGGAGACTTATTCCGGCGTTTGCCGGATGTCAACGTCTGACAAGTCCATTCGATCCACACCGAACCTCTCAAAAATGAAGCGGGCGGGGCCAAAGGCACCCCGCCCGCTTCGTGACTTCGTCCGCTTCCTAGAACGTGTGCGTCAGCCGGGCGTAGACGAACCGGCCGATGTAGTCATAGGTGGACGGATCCGAGTTCGCCGCGAAGCCGACGGCGATGAACGGAGGCTGGACGTCCGCGATGTTCTGGACGCCGACCACCATCGAGGTCGTGCCCGCCACCCAGTCGCGCAGGGTGTACGAGACGAACGCGTCGACGGGCAGGTACGCGGAGATGCGATGCTGCTGCGTGCTGTCCTCGCTGCAGAGGAAGTCGCCGCCCGCGAAGCACTCGGTGAACCCGCCGACGTAGCGGCCGGAGACGCCGACGCCGAGCGCGCCCATGGTCCAGAAGACGCCCGCGTTGGCCTTCCACTTCGGCAGCGCGCCCAGGTCGTAGTTGCCGGCGCCGTTCTCGATGTTGCCGCTGATGTCGGTGAACCGGTAGCTGTTCAGGTAGGTGCCGTCGAGGATGAAGCTGAAGCGCCCCAGGTCCTCGACCGCCTGCGCGTACCGGATCGCGAAGTCGATGCCGGTGGTGTGGTAGTTGCCGGTGTTCGCCCGCGGGTCGTTGATCTGCTCGATGAGGCCGTTGGTGTCGCGGATGATGAGCGGGCACAGCGACGGATCATTGCCGGTGACGTAGCACTGGCTGACGACGTAGCTGGCGCCCAGCGTGGCGATCGACTTGGCTACGCTCAGGTTGTAGTAGTCGAGGGTGATCGACAGGTTGCGCACCATCCGCGGCTGGAGGACGAGGCCGGCGGTGAACGTCGTCGCGGTCTCCGGTCCCAGGGTCGGGGAGGCGCTGATCTTCTCCAGCAGCTGGGTCGAGGGATCGCCTGATCCCGTCGCCGGAACGCCGTTGGCGACGCAGCGAGCCTTGAGCCCCGGGTCGGTCGACGCACCCAGGCTGCGGCACGGGTCGCGCAGGCCCGGGTAGTTGTCGGCGGCGCCGCCGTACAACTCGGCGACGGTCGGAGCGCGGAACGCGGTGCCGTAGGTCGCTCGCACGGTCAGGTCGCGGAACGGACTGTAGCGCGCGCCCAGCTTGTACGTGGTGTTGTTGCCGAAGGTCGAGTAATCCACGTACCGGGCCGCGCCCTGCAGCTCGAGGTCCTCGACGAACGGCATCCCGCCGAGCAGCGGGATCACGAGCTCGCCGTAGACTTCCTTCACGTTGTACCCGCCGTTGGTCGAGAGCGCGTTGTTGCCCGAGCTTTCGCCCGAGTTGATCGGGTTGTTCTGGAAGCTCGCCGACTCGCGCCGGTAGTCCGCGCCGACGGCGAGGCCGACCGGGCGCTCGGAACCGAGCTTGAACAGGTCGCCGCTCAGGTTCGCCGACCAGATGTCCTGCTGGTCGGTGCCGAAGTCCGTGCCGTCGTACGAGACGTAGTTCTTGGCTGCGACCTGGCCCGGGTAGCTGCCGTGCAAGACGTCGAACGGCACGCAGCCGGCGATGATGTTCGTCGCCGCGAAGTCGGCTGCAACGCGAGCGCCGCCCGGGTTGGCGACCGACCGCAGGCAGACGGCCTGGCCGGTGGACGGGTTGATGCCGCTCGGGCCGGTGGCGTTCGCGACGTTGGGCATACGGAGTTGCCCGGTCTCGAGTTGGTTGCCCGCCGTGCGACCGTGGTTGTAGTCGACGTCCCACGCCCAGCCCGAGAGCGGGCCGGACCAGTCGCCCAGCGAGCCGTCGAGGCCGGCCACCACCCGGAAGGTGTCGAGGTCCTGGCTCCAGTAGCGGAAGCCGAACTCGGTGGTGCGGATGCGCCACGAGGTGATGTTGACGCCGAACGGATTGTAGATGCTGTCCTTGCTGACCGTCACCGGCTGGGTCGGGATGGTGCTGTTCACCAGCGGCATCGGCGACAGAATCTGCGACGAGGTGCGGTTGACGTAGGACGCTTCGAAGAACGCCCGCGCCGCGTTGCCGAGGTTTACGTCACCGGTCGAGAAGACCTGGATGCGGCGGGCCGGGGTGATCAGGTAGTTGAGCGCCGAGGGTCCGGCGTTGGTGTTGTACAGGTCGCCGGGATACGCGATGAACCCCGACGCCGGTCCGCTGCCCGGCTGGTCGCGCGGCGCGTCGGCCATGAAGCCGCCGCCCTTGTTCTTGGTCGCCGCGCAGATCGCGGCCAGCTGCGGGTGGCTGGCCACCGCAGGGTTCGCCGTGAACACGCCGCTGGTGGCGTCGGTCGAGCCGCAGGCCGAAGCCGGGATCGAGAAGCGGCCGTTCGGGAAGGTGCTCGAGTTGCCGGTGCTCGACTGCGCCTTCGGCACGCACTCCTCGGTGTTGGGGTCGGCGAAGCAGCCGCTGCCGGAGTCGACCGGCTGGCCCGTCGGGGCGGCGTCGAAGTCGTAGTTGTAGGTGGTGTTCGAGAATTCGCGGTCGGCGGCGTACACCGGCCGCTGCTCCTGGTAGCCGAGCGAGATCAAGATGCTGCTGCGGTCGCCGGCGGTGCCGCTGAGCGCGTGCACGTCGTACGTCTGGCCGTCCCCGTGCTGCGAGACGCCGGCGTAGCCGCCGACCTCGGTGCCGTTGAACCGCTTGCGGAGGATGACGTTGACCACGCCCGAGATCGCGTCCGAGCCGTAGATCGCCGAGGCGCCGTCCTTGAGCACCTCGATGCGCTCGATGGCGGCGGCCGGGATGGTGGCGAGGTCGGCGGACGAGTCGGCGCCGGTGCCGCCCGGAACCATGCGCCGCCCGTTGACCAGCACCAGCGTGCGCTGCGAGCCGAGGCTGCGCAGCGCGACGCGGATCGAGCCGTCGTTGCCGTTGTTGACCTGTGCGTTCACGGTGTTGCCCTGCTCGGGCAGCGACTGGAGGAACTCGCCGATCGAGATCTTGCCGGAGGCGGTGATCTGGTCGCGGCTGAGCACGGTGACCGGCGCCGGGGTGTTGAGGTCCTTGCGGCGAACGCGGGTGCCGGTGACGACGATCTCTTCCGTGGCGCTCTTCTTGGTCGAGGCGGAGGTTCCGCCCGCGACGGGAGCTGCCTCGCCGGGAGCTGCCGGGTTCTGATCGGGGGTGGCGGCAGGATTGGTCTGCGCCTGATCGGTGGTTGGCGGATTCTGTGCCGGAGGAGGCGTCGTCTGCGCCACGGCTACGCCGGACGCCGCAAGCGACGCGATGAATACGTACTTCAGATACCTCAATTGCATGGTCAACTCCTGTGGTGTGAACCAGCGTCTTCCGGGTTGAAAATCACCGCGGCCCGCCACCCCAAAAACCCACGCCCCTCCACCTTTGGTCCTGCGCGGCGCCACGTGTGCGTTGCTGCGGGATTTCTCCTGTCATTGCCCTACGACGGCGCGGAGACTGCACGATCATGTGACCACCGTCAAGGACGGGAAGTGGCGCGGCGATGGCGATCGCGATCCGGCGGGGCGCGACCGATCGAGCGATTCGACCGTTTTCAGAGGAGAAATTGGCAGGTGCGGTGCCGGGGAGCGGGAGCCCTGCCGCAAGGCGGCAGCGGTGTCGCGGCACGGAAGCCATGGACCTGCCTGGCGAATTCTTGCTTCGCTCAAAACCGAGTTCGATGTCCGGAAACGACCATTGACGCGCACCGCCTTTCGCGCGCAAGGCCGCGGGACGACTCGGCCTCTGCCAAAGCCGTGTGCGTCATGCGACAGTCGGCGCAGGCGCGGATGTCCCACCCGCCGCGCGTTGATCGCGGTCACGCTCGCCGGATGGACGCGGTACAAGACGCGGCATGCTCAAGGACAGCCCTGCCTGGAAGGCGCTCGAGGCGCACCGCGACGAGATGCGCGGCGTGCACATGCGCGATCTCTTCGCACGCGATCCCGGTCGCTTCGAGAAGCTCACGCTGCGCCTCGGCGACATGCTCGTCGACTATTCGAAGCATCGCATCACCGAGGAGACGGTGACGCTGCTCCTGGCATTGGCGCGACAGCAGCAGGTCGAACGGTGGCGCGACCGGATGTTCGCCGGCGACCGGATCAACGTGACCGAGAAGCGCGCCGTGCTCCACGTGGCGCTGCGGAACCGGTCGGCGCGGCCGATCGCCGTCGACGGCAAGGACGTGATGCCCGACGTCCGCGCGGTGCTCGCGCAGATGCGCGACTTCACCTCGCGGCTGCGGAGCGGGGTGTGGCGCGGCCACACCGGCGAGAAGATCGCCGACGTGGTCAACATCGGCATCGGCGGATCCGACCTCGGGCCGGTGATGGCGACCGAGGCGCTCCGGCCGTACTGGTCGGAGGTCACGCCCCACTTCGTCTCCAACGTCGACTCGACCCACCTGGCGGAGACGGTCAAGCGGCTGGATCCGGCGCGGACGCTGTTCATCGTCGCCTCGAAGACGTTCACCACCCAGGAGACGCTGATGAACGCGCGCTCGGCGCGGGCGTGGCTGGTGGAACGGCTTGGCGAGGCGGCGGTCCGTCATCACTTCGTCGCCGTCTCGACCAACGCGGCGGAGGTCGCGAAGTTCGGCATCGACACCAAAAACATGTTCGGCTTCTGGGACTGGGTCGGCGGCCGGTACTCGATGTGGAGCGCGATCGGCCTCTCGATCGCCTGCGCGATCGGGATCGAGCGGTTCGAGGAGATGCTCGCCGGCGCGTTCGAGATGGACGAGCACTTCCGCACCGCTCCGCTGGAGCAGAGTATACCGACTATACTTGCGCTACTCGGCGTCTGGTACGCGAATTTCTTCGGCGCCGGGACGCACGCGATCCTGCCCTACGACCAGTACCTGCATCGTTTCCCGGCTTACTTCCAGCAGGGCGACATGGAGTCGAACGGGAAGAGCGTCGATCGCGAAGGACGTCGGGTCGACTACACCACCGGTCCGATCGTCTGGGGCGAGCCGGGCACCAACGGCCAGCACGCGTTCTATCAATTGATCCACCAGGGGACGCGGCTGATCCCGTGCGACTTCATCGCCACCGTGAAGAGCCACAACCCGATGAACGGGCATCACGACGTGCTGCTGGCGAACTTCTTCGCCCAGACCGAGGCGCTGATGAACGGTCTGCCCGACGCGCCGGAGCCGTATCGGAGCTTCGAGGGAAACCGGCCGACGACCAGCATCCTCCTCGACGAGCTGACGCCGTTCACCCTCGGGCGGCTGGTGGCGATGTACGAGCACAAGATCTTCGTCCAGGGAATCATCTGGAACATCGACAGCTTCGACCAGTTTGGCGTGGAGCTCGGCAAGCAGCTGGCGAAGAAGATCGAGCCCGAGCTGCGCGCGGCCGGCGCGGTGAGCTCGCACGACGCGTCGACGAACGGTTTGATCAACCACTACAAGGGCCGGAAATGATCGCGATCCTGCTTTTGTCCCTGTTCTCCGAGCTGCAGTGGCGACCGATCGGACCGATCCGCGGCGGACGCACCAAGGCCGCGAGCGGCGTGCCGCAGCGGCCGGGCACCTTCTACATCGGCGCGGTCGACGGCGGCGTCTTCGCCACCTCCGACTACGGCCGGACCTGGACCCCGATCTTCGACGATCAGCCGACCGGCTCGATCGGCGCGATCGCGGTCGCACCGTCGAATCCGGACGTGATCTACGTCGGCAGCGGAGAGGGCCTCCAGCGGCCCGATCTCTCCGTCGGAGACGGGATCTACAAGTCGGTCGACGCGGGAAAGACGTGGCGGCACCTGGGTTTGCGAGACGGGCAGCAGATTCCGCAGATCGCCGTAGATTCCCGCGACCCGTCGCGGCTCTTCGTCGCGGTCCTCGGCCATCCCTACGGACCCAACGAGGAGCGCGGCATCTTCCGGTCGACCGACGGCGGAGAGACGTTCCAGCGCGTCCTATATAAGGATGCGGATACGGGTGGGGCGGACGTCGTCATCGACCCGGCAAACCCGGCCGTCGTCTACGCCTCGCTCTGGGAAGCGCGCCAGGCGCCTTGGGAAAACGGCGAATTCTCCGGTCCCGGGAGCGGGCTCTTCAAGTCGACCGACGGCGGAACCACCTGGAAACAGTTGGCAAAAGGCCTTCCGGACCACGAGCACGACGGGCTGGGACGGATCGGGATCGGCCTCGCGCCGTCGCGGACCTCGCGCGTCTTCGCCACCGTCCAGACGAAAAAGGGAGGATTTCTCTACCGTTCGGACGACGGCGGCGAGAGCTGGACGCGGATCTGCGACGACGCCCGCGTGGCGGAGCGCGCCGACGACTTCGCCGAGGTGAAGGTCGACCCGCAAGATCCTGACGTCGTGCTCACCGCCAGCGTCGTGGTCTGGAGATCGACCGACGGCGGAAAGACGTTCGTCGCCTTCCGAGGGGCACCCGGGGGCGACGATTACCACCGCATCTGGATCGACCCGGTGCGGCCTTCGACGATCCTGATCGCCTCGGACCAGGGCGCGATCGTCACCGTCAACGGCGGCGCCTCGTGGAGCAGCTGGTACAACCAGCCGACGGCGCAGATGTTCCACGTCACCGCCGACAACGCCTTTCCCTACCGCCTCTGCGGCGGCCAACAAGAGAGCGGCTCCGCGTGCGTCTCGTCGCGCGGGGCGGACGGCGCGATCACCTTTCGCGACTGGCACCCGGCCGGAGTCGAGGAGTACGGGTACGCGGCGCCGGACCCGCTCGACCCGGACCTCGTCTACGGAGGGAAGATCACCCGCTGGGACCGCCGGACAGGAGACCAGCAGGAGGTCTCGCCGGCTCCGGTGCGGCGGCCGGACTATCGCGTGGTGCGGACGCAGCCGGTGCTCTTTTCTCCCACCGATCCACACACGCTCTACTTCGCCTCCAACGTGGTCTGGAAGACGGTCGACGGCGGGCGCAGGTGGACGAAGATCAGTCCCGACCTGACGCGGGCGAAGTGGGACGACCCGCCGAACGTCGGGAAATATCGCGGCACCGACGACGCGAAGCCGTCGCAGCGCGGCGTGGTCTACGCGCTCGCGCCGTCGCCGATCGACCCGAAGACGATCTGGGCAGGAACCGACGACGGCCTCATCCACGTCACCCACGACGGGGGGAAGACCTGGCGCGAGGTGACGCCAAGGCAGCTCGTGCCGTGGGCGAAGGTCTCGATCCTCGAGGCCGGCCACTCCGACGCGCGCACCGCCTACGCGGCGATCGACACCATGCGCCTCGACGAGATGCGGCCGCACCTGTTGCGCACGCACGACGGCGGCAAGACGTGGAAAGAGATTTCGGACGGGCTTCCGCCCGGCGGGATCGCGCGCGTGGTGCGGGAGGACCCCCGCCGGCCCGGCCTCCTCTTCTGCGGCACCGAGCAGTCGGTCTACGTCTCGTTCGACGACGGCGACCAGTGGCAGCCGCTGCGGCTGAACATGCCTTCGACGTCGATCCGCGACCTGATCGTGAAGGACGACGACCTGGCCGTCGCGACCCACGGGCGCGGATTCTGGATCCTCGACGACATCGAGCCGCTGCGGGAGATCACCGACTCGATCGCCTCGGAAGAGGCGCACCTGTTCCGGCCGCGGACGGCGCTGCGGGTGCGGTGGAACACGAACACCGACACGCCGCTGCCGCCAGACGAGCCGGCGAGCCCGAATCCGCCCGATGGCGCGGTGATCGACTACCTCGTCAAGACGCCGGGCGGCGAGGTGACGCTCGAGATCGTCGACCCGGCCGGCAAGATCGTCCGGAAATATTCGAGCGCCGACAAGATCGAGCCGCTCCGCGACGACGGCAATGTCCCGCGCTGGTGGATCCGGCCGCCGCCGAAGCTGTCCGGCGAGCCGGGCCTGCACCGGTTCGTGTGGGACCTGCACTGGGGCAACGCCCCGCACGTGCTCGAGGGCGGGTACCCGATCGCCGCGATCCCCGGCAATACGCCGAAGGAACCGCGCGGCCCCTGGGCGGTGCCGGGAAAGTACGCGGTGCGGCTGACGGCGGCCGGGAAGACGCTGACGCAGCCGCTCCTGGTCAAGATCGACCCGCGGGTCAAGACGCCGGCCGCGGCGCTCGCCCAGCAGCTCGCGCTCTCGCAGCGTCTGGCGGCGGCGCTCGACGAGGACTTCGACGCCTTGACGAAGGTACGCGAGGCGCGCAAGCAGCACCCGGACGACAAGCGGCTGGAGGAGCTGGAGGGTTCCGCGGAACCGAGGCGTCCCGGCGAAAAACGCGAGGAAAAACCGGCGCTTGCGCCGTGGAACGGACGCCTCGCCGCGCTCTACGACCTTCTCCAGTCGAGCGACGCCGCGCCCACGCCGCAGGCGGCAGCCGCCGCCGAAAAGGTGCTCGCGGAGACCGCCGCGCTGGTCAAGTCAACGGCGGCCGCGCTTCACCTTCGCTAGCTGCGCCTCGATGTTCTCGAGATGCTGCCGCATCGAGATCTCGGCCGCGCGGCGCTCGACGACCTCGGCGCGCAGCGCCCGCAGCTCCTCGAACGCGCGGCGGCGGAGCTGCAGCCGGCGGACGTCGGCCTCATCGAGCGCCCACTGCGCCATCGCGCGGGCCTCTTTCTCGAGCTCGGCGAGCTCATCGTCGCTGAGCGGCTCCCCCATACGATTCCAATAGTACCGGAAATAGTTCGAAATGTGCTCGCGCCCCGGCCGCGCTATTCTGTCCCGCGATGACTCTCGGCCGGCGAAAGCTGCTCTTGATCGGATCCGGCGCGGTCTGCGCCCACGCGCTCGGTTGCGGAGGCGACTCCCCGCAGCTCTCGCCGGTCATCGACGCCGGCAACGAGGCGGACGTCGCGACCGGCACGCTCCGCGCCGTCCCGCGCAAGGGAGTGGCGATCGGCCGCGACGCGCGCGGCATCTACGCCGTGTCCTTGATCTGCACGCACGCCGGGTGCGACATGTCGCAGGACGGCGCGGTCTCTTCCGGGAGCATCCAGTGCTTCTGCCACGGCAGCGTCTTCGACGGGCAGGGAAACGTCCTGCGCGGCCCGGCCCGCGACCCTCTCCCGCACCTCGTGGTCACCGCCGACGCCTCCGGCGAGCTGACCATCCACGGCGATCAGACCACCGCGGCGGACACCAGGCTCGGCACTTAATCCGGGGACACCCTACGTATTTCCGCGTCGCCGCTTTCGGACTGTGGTTTGCCGCGTGCGCGAGCTATCGCGTCCTGCCGCCGCCGCCGCTCTCGGGCGAGATCGCGCCGATCCCGGTCCGGTACGAAAAGACTCGGGCGCTCTTCTTCAAGTCTTCCGGCGACGACGGCGCGATCGGCCGCGTCTTTTCCGACGGCCGGATCGTCCTCGCGACCGTGGTCCAGCCCGAGGCCGGCGTCTACGCGTCAGCGGACGGCGGCGCGACCTGGACGTTCGCGCCCGGCGGATACGACTTCCGCGAGGTGATCTTCTCGAAGGAGAGGATCTGGGCGCGCGGCGCGACGCGCGTCTTCCGCAGCCCGGACGGGGGACGGACGTGGGCGTGGGTCGACGTCGTCCGCGGGGGCGACTCGCTCGACGCGATGGCCCTCGGCTCCAACGGCTTTCTCTACGTCGCAGGCCGCAGCCAGCTCTACGTCTCGAGCGACGGCGCGCAGACGTGGCGGTCGATCGCGCTGCAGCTCCCGCCCGGCACCGTCTGGCGCGCGCGCAGCATCGTGCCCGACCCGTCGCACGCGCAGATCGTCTACCTCTCGATCCGCTCCGAACCCCCCGGCGACCTGCTCGCGCGGTTCAAGGCGTTGCTCGATTTCAGCTCGGAAGAGGCGGTCTCGGCGTTGAGGCTGGTCGATTCGCACGACGCCGCGCCCGGCGCGGTCTCGTGGGGCAAGGGCGCCGACGGCGTCTACGCGACGCAGGACGGCGGCGCTCTCTGGAAGCGGACCGGCCTCGCCGTCGACGCCTGGCTCGCGTTCCACGACGGCGCGCTCTACGCGGCCGCGGCCGACCCGATCCTCGAGGCCGCCGCCCTGATCCGTCGCTATCCCGATCTGGCCGGCGCCGCCGACCGTCAGATGAAAGGCGGCGGCGTCAGCCCCGCGGTCCTCCGCGAAGCCTGCCCGTTCCCGGGCCGCGACCACCTGCTCAAAGGCCCCCTCGCGGCGACCCTCGCCTTCCGCTCCACCGACGGCGGCGCCACCTGGTCCAAGCTGGACGACCTCCCCCTCGCCCCCGCCCTCGCCCTCAGGCCGAACGTCGGAGATTCGGGGACACAATACTTATCTCCGACCTACAGGCCTCCTCCCGCTACCGAACGGCGCACCCAGCCGTACCGTGAAGCGTCCCCCAATTTCCCGCAGACGCGGTACGGCGGCCGAGGGTTGCCGAGGCATCCGCCCTCGGAGCAAGGACAGGGCGCCGCGCCGCGCGCGCTGTCGCCGGAGCTGCTGCTTTCGTTCGTCGACCCGATTCGGCTGGTGGCGCACTTCAACGGCGGACTGCCGCTGAGCGGCGTCGCCGACGACGTGGCGTACGCCGCGACCCAGCCGTACTGGGATGCGCTGGTCAAGGCGCTCGCCGACGAGAGCCAGGAGGAGGGCGAGATCTCGCTCGGACCGGGGCGAGTCGCGTGGACCGGCGGCGCGGCGTACGAGCTGTTGCATCGGGAGAGCGGGGCGTGGACGCCGCTCGCGGGGGAGCCGCCGCAGTCGTTTCCCCGGTCGATCGCGCCGGGTATCTTCCTCGTGGGCGGGAACGGGCGCGCATGGGCGATTCGTCGGAGATAAGTATTGTGTCCCCGAAACTCCGGCCTTCGTCGGACCTGGCGCGGAGGATCGGGTTGTTTGACGCGACGATGGTGGTGATGGGGGGCATCGTCGGGTCGGGGATCTTCGTGACGCCGGCGACGGTGGCGGCTTCGGCCGGCAGCGCGGGGAAGATGTTCGCAGCGTGGCTGCTCGGGGGCGTGGCGGCGCTGCTCGGCGCGTTCGTCTATTCCGACCTCTCGGCCAAGCGGCCCGAGGCCGGGGGCCAGTACGTCTATCTGCGTGAGGCGTTCCACCCCGCGCTCGGGTTCGTCTACGGGTGGGCGCTGCTGGTCGTGATCCAGACCGGCGGGATGGCGGCCTGCGCGATCACCTTCGCCCGATATTTCGCCCAGCTTTCCGGCATCGGCCTGGGCGACGGCGTGCTCGCTGCGGCGGCGATGGCGATCCTGACCATCGTCAACTGCCTCGGCGTCGCCGCCGGCAGCCGCGTCCAGAGCGCGTTGATGGTGACCAAGATCGCCGTCCTCGCGGCGCTGATCGGCGGCGGCCTCTTCCTCGGCCACGCGAGCGCGGCGGTCGCCACCGAGAGCGACGGCTCGATCGGCACCGCGCTGATCCCGGTCCTCTTCTCCTACGGCGGCTGGCAGACCGCGTGCTTCGTCGCCGGCGAGATGCGCGACCCCCGCCGCGACCTGCCGCGCGCGCTCGTCGCCGGCGTCCTCGGCGTGATCCTGCTCTACACCGGTGTCGCGCTCGCCTGCATGCGCGTCCTCGGGCTCGACCGGCTCGCCGACAGCGCGGCGCCGGCGATGGACGTCGCCAGGGCCACGCTCGGCGCGAGAGGCGCGTCCTTGATCGCCGCCGGGATCGCCATCTCCTCGCTCGGCTTTCTCTCCCAGTCGATCCTCACCGCTCCCCGCGTCTACTTCAAGATGGCCGAGGACGGCGCGTTCTTCAAAAGCGTCGCGCGCGTCCACGAGAAGACCCGCGTGCCCGTGATCGCCATCGTCCTCCAGGGCGCCCTCGCCGCGGTCATCGCGCTCCTCGGCACTTTCGAGATCATCGTCCGCTACGTCGTCTCGATCGACTTCATCTTCTTCGCCCTCACCGCCGCCTGCATCTTCGTCTTCCGCCGCCGCGGCGAGTCGAGCTCGATGCCCGGCCACCCGCTGACCACCGCCGTCTTCATCGCCATCTGCCTGTTCGTCGTGCAGGCCACGTTCCGGCACGACCCGGTGCACAGCTCGGCCGGACTCGCGTTGACGCTCGCCGGCCTCCCTGCCTACCTGCTCTGGAAAAGGAGAACGAAATGAGAGCTTTGGTGATTCTCCTCGTCGCGGCCCCGGCGTTCGCCCAGGAGCGAAAGGACCCGCGGGTGGAAAAGATCGTCGCGCGCGTCGACGCGGGCCGGATGCACGACACGGTCGCGAAGCTGGTCTCCTTCGGCACCCGGCTGACGATCTCCGACCCAAACGACCCCGTCCGCGGCATCGGCGCCGCCCGTAAGTGGCTTTCGGGACAGTTCGCCGCGATCGCCGGCCAGCGCGGCGCGCGAGCGAAGACGTTCGAGGATCGCTTCGTCGCGCCGGT
Organism: Myxococcales bacterium; assembly: GCA_020201435.1. GTDB lineage: Bacteria > Myxococcota > Myxococcia > Myxococcales > 40CM-4-68-19 > 40CM-4-68-19. Next base: position 6,169 of record JAIVGS010000013.1, on the reverse strand, counting down.
CGGACGCCGGATTCCGGCGCCGGTCGAGATCGTCAACACCGGCGTGATCATCCCCGGCACCGATCCCGCGCGCAGCAAGCAGGCGGTGGTGATGACCGGCCACTACGACTCGATGCCGAGCGACGTCCTCGATCCCAAGGCCGACGCGCCCGGGGCCGTCGACGACGGCAGCGGCACTTCGATGACGCTCGAGCTGGCCAACGCGTTCGCCGCCGAATCGCCCGCGATCACGCTCTATTTCGTCGCGGTCGCGGGAGAAGAGCAGGGCCTGGTCGGCTCGCAGCACCTCGCCGAGCGCCTCAAGGCCGAAGGCGTCGACGTCCTGGCGATGGTCAGCGTCGACATCGCCGGCAACAGCGAGGGCCAGGACGGCGTCCGCGACAGCACCACCGGCCGGGTCTTTTCCGAGGGCGGGCCCGACGTCGAGAACGAGGCGCAGAAGAAGCTGCGGCTCGCTCTCGGCAGCGACAACGACAGCCCGGCGCGCGAGTGGGCCCGCTACGTCCAGCGCTTCGGCGAGCTCTACTCGAGCGGCTTGAGGCTCAGGGTGATGCTCCGGCGCGATCGGATCGCGCGCGGAAGCGACCACATGTCGTTCGCGCACGAGGGATTTACCGCCATCCGGCTGAGCGAGGCGAAGGAGAACTACCACCGGCAGCACCAGACGCCGCGCGTGGAGAACGGTGTGCAATACGGCGACGATCTCGCACATTTCGACGCGCCCTACGCCGCCCGGCTGTGCCGGGCGCTGGCCGGCGCGATCGGGTCGCTCGGGTTCGCGCCCGCGCCGCCGAAGTACCCGGTGCTCGCCAGCTCGAACACGCCCGACGGAAAGCTCAAATGGACTCTGCCCGAGGACCCGCGCGTGGCCGACGTGATCCTCTACCGCCGGCCGGCCGACCAGGTCCGCTGGGAGAAAGCGTTCTCCCTCGGCAAGGTGAGCGAGGTGACGATGCCGTCGGTCAACGTCGACGACTGGTTCTTCGCGGTCGCGACCGCCGACACCGCCGGCGACGAATCTCTGCCCCAGCCGCCGGGATTGCCGCAGAGATGACGGCGACCGACCACCGCAAGCCGCTTTCACCGGTAGCCGGTAGCCGGTAGCCTGTAGCCGGATGAAGCTGACCGCCGAGTTCGCCAGCGCCGAGGATTTCCTCGCCGCCCACGAGCAGGAGATCGGGCAGGGCGGCCTCCTCGTCCGCGGCGCGGAGCTGCCGCCCGGCACGCCGCTTGGCGAGTGCACGCTGGCGATCCGCATCGCGGGCGCGGAAGCCGCCCACGTCCAGGCGCGGCTGGCGGCGGCCACGCCCGGGGTCGGCGTGATGGTGATCTTCCCCGACAAGCCGGCTGCGCTGAACGCGCTCGCCACCCGGCTCACCAGCCCGAGAAAAGAGACCCTCTCGCTCCAGGAAAAGATGGCGCTCGCGATGTCCGGCGATCGCGAGATGCGCTTCCAGCTCCTGCGCGATCCGAACAAGCAGATCCACCCGCTGGTGCTCAAGAATCCGCGGATCGGCCTCGAAGAGGTGGTCTGGGCGGCCAAGCTGACGACGATCAACCCCGAGGCGCTCAAGGTCATCGCCGATCATCCCGAGTGGGGTCAAAACCCGACGGTCGCCGCGGCGCTGGTGCGGAATCCGAAGACGCCGATTCCGGTCGCAGTCAAACTCGTGCCGCGGCTGGCGCACGCGGAGCTCAAGGCGATCGCCCGAAGTCAAGGCCGCCCCCAGGTCGTCCAGGCTGCAAAAAAGCACCTCGCCCGCTGACTTTCCCGAGGAAGCATTTACACGACCTGACAAGCCGTGTTAGCCGATCGGGTAGGAAGAACGGAGTGGAGGGGGCATCCGTGACTACCTTCGTGAGACTCGGCGCTTGCGCCGCAGTGGTGCTGTCTTTTGCCGCTTGCACGCCCAAGGGGCCTGCGCCGGCGGAATGCGCGTCCGACGCCCAGTGCTTCGCCGGGGCGGTGTGCAACGCCGGCGGCACCTGCGTCACCGGGGCAGCGGTCAGCGCCGACAAGTCGACGATCGACATCACCCAGCCGACGGCGGTCGCCAACGACAGCGACGAGGTCACCATCACCGTCACCGTCCGGGACGCGGCGAACAATCCGCTGCCGAGCCGCGGCGTGCGCCTCACGGTGGGCGGCTCCAACAACACCCTCGCCCAGCCCAGCCTGGCGACGAACTCGCTCGGACAGGTGGTGGCGAAGCTGACGAGCACCAAGGCGGAGGTGAAGACCGTCTCGGCGGTCGCGGGGGTGGTGATCGGGAACGACACCTCGCCGGGAGTCAAGCTGTCCAAGAGCGCGGCGGTCACCTTCGTCGCCGATGCGAACAACCTCGCGCCGGTGGGGACCGGCCCGGGCGCCTCGACGCTGACGTTCACCGACTCCGCCGGCGCCCCGATCGGCGACCAGGTCGTCGCCGACCCGGCGGCGCCGGTGAAGGTCCACCTCAAGATCGTGGACGCCAAGGGAAATCCGGTCCCGGGTCTGCCGGTCGTGGTGACCTTGAGCGGAACCCAGAACACGATCACGCCGGCGACCGGCGTGACGGGCGCGGACGGATCGTTCGACGCCACCGTGACCTCGACCAAGGCCGAGACCAAGACGCTGACCGTCAGCGCCGGCTCGGTGCACGGGCAGATCGCCATCGTCTTCCACGCCGGGCCGGCGGTTCCGGACAAGAGCTCGATCAAGCTCGACGTCGACGGAACCGAATGCGGGGAGACTGCCGACTCGCCCTGCGTGATCGCCGCGGACGGATCGATCGGGCCGGTGAACATCACCATCGTCGCCGTGGACCAGTTCTCGAACCCGATCCCGGCCGTCTGGTTCACCTGGCCGGACGGCGAGGGCGGTAACACGATCGCCGCGGCGCCGACGCAGACCGATTACTGCAGCTCGCTGGGCGCGAGCTGCGAAGGGATCGAGAAGTCCCCGCTGCTGACCATGGCCGACGGCACCACCAAGGCCACCTTCACCTCGGTCAAGGCGGGCGCGAAGACCATCACCGCTCACCTCGGCGAGGTGCCGATCGATCTGCCGATCACGGTGAAACCGGGCGCGCCGAATTCGTCGATGTCGGTCTTCGCCGTCGTCGGCGCCGCCGACGGCTCGCCGCTGGTCGCGGGCGTGAACTCGCCGATCGTGGGCGTCTACATCGCCGACGCGCAGGACAACCCGGTGCCGGACGTGACCATCAGCTTCACCTCCAGCGAGGCGAGCGACACGTTCGCGGTGGTCTCGAGCGGAGAGCCGGGCGCCAGCGGGACCACCGACGAGGAGGGCAATTTCCAGGTCTTCCTCGACGGCACGGTGGCCGGCACGCGCACCATCACCGCCAACGGCGGCCCCTACAGCGGCGCGACCCGGGACGCGGTCTTCGTCGCCGGCGACCCGGTCGAGGACAAGTCGAGCGTCACCGTCGACCCGGCGCCTCCGACCGGGATCAGCACCGACCCGCCCGACACCGTCAATTTCGGCGCCATCACCATCGTTCTCAAGGACCGATTCGGGAACGAGTCGACCGACCAGGCAGTGGTGCTCGACGCCACGAACGCCGACGGGAGCCCGTGCCTGCCCTGCGTGTTCACGCTGCCGACGCACGCCCCGGGGTCAGGGACGTACTCGGCGAACCTCTACTCCAGCGTGGCGGAGACGAAGACCATCACCGTCGACGTGACTCGGGCGGACAACACCACCTTCCACAAGGAGACGCCGGTGAAGTTCGTGGCCGGCGCGCCGAACGCGACCAACTCGACCTTGACGGTGAGCAACTCGACCAATCCGGTCGCCGATCTGGTCCAGACCGCGAATCTCACCCTCACGCTCCGCGACGGGCAGGGCAACCCGATCCCGGGCGTGACGCCGGCCGTGTCGATCGCAGGGGACTCGGGCACGGTGTCGATCGGTGCGACCAACGCCGCCGGACAGAGCGCGATCGTCTTCAACTCCAAGGTCGCGGAGAAGAAGATCGTGACCGTCACCAGCCCGGCGATCCCGATCGCGCCGGTCGCCGTCACCTTCGATCCGGGGACGCCGTCGGCGGGCACGACGACGTTCACCGCTTCGGCATCCAGCATCACCAACGACAACGCCAACGGGACCACGCTGACGCTGACCGTGAGAGATGCGCAGAGGAACGTGATTCCAAACCTGGCGCTGACCAGCCTGACGGTCAGCCCGGTCCATGGCGCCTTGAATCCGGCCTCGGGGTGGAAGACGAACGAGGCCGGCGTGGTGCAGGTCGTCTACACCACGAACTTCGGGCCCGTGACCGAGAGCGTCACCGCGATCGTCCCGGCGCAGCCCTCCGCGCTGAGCGTGAAATCGCCGGACATCACCGTGGTCGCGCCCGCCGACGTCGCCAACTCCAGCTTCACCGTCAGCACCACGCAGCCGGTCACGGTCGACGGCAACGCGTCGTTCGTCGTCGTCGAGAAGAGCAGCTCGAACGTGGCGATCTCGGGCAAGACGATCACCATCTCGTGCAGCAACGGCGCGGCGGCGACGTTCACCGGCACGACGCCGGGAATCACCGACGCCTCGGGCCAGGTCACCGGAACGATCACCACCTCGCGGAGCGGCACCGCCAACTGCGTCGCCAACGACACCACGACGCCGTCGCCCGCGTTCGGCCGGGCGAGCATCGCCTTCAAGGCGGGCGCGCCGGCCAACGGGACCATCTCGGTGGTGTCGAACAACATCCCCGCCGCGACCTCGACGACGGTCTCGCTGCTGGTCTTCGATTCGCACTTCAACCTGGTGACCTCCTCCTCGACGCCGGTCTCGTTCACCTCGAGCGCCAGCAGCGCCAGCCCGCCCGACACGTTGACCTGCCTCAACTCCTGCAACACCGGAGCGGCGGGCAGCGCGACCGCGGGCGTCGCGCAGGCCACCTTCAGCGGCTTCGTCTCGGGCGGTCGCGCCATCACCGCGACGATCGGGAGCCTGAGCCGGGCGATCGGCATCACCGTCTCGCACGCCGGGGCAACCAAGCTCGCCTTCGGCATCCCGCCCGGCGACGTCAACGACTGCACCGTCCCGGCCAAGAACTGCAACCTCGCCGACCACACCGTGATGTCGAAGGTGACGGTGGTGGTCGAGGATCAGTTCTCGAACACGGTGACCGATTCCACCGCGCTGGTGACGCTGACGCTCGGGATTCCGGGCGGCTCCAGCGCGGGCACGCCGGGATTGTTCAACGTCGGCACCGGCTCGACCAATGCCGCGGCCGGCATCGCCACCTTCAACGCCATCAGCGTGATCAACGTCTCGGGCGGTCTTTGCGACGGGACCAACAAGCCGTGCCGGACGATGACCGCGTCGTCCGGGACCCTGACTCCGACGCCGCCGAGCGGCATGTTCCACGTCACGCCGCCATTCTTCAGCCTCGGCGGCGGCACCTGCTGCGGCTCCAGCATCACGCTCGGCACCGGGGTCTGGAACTTCAGCTCCATCAACATACCGGCCAACGTGCGCATCACCTCGACCGGCGACGGCGTCCTCGACCTCCGAGCGACCGGCTCGGTGACCATCGCCGGCACCATCGACGTGTCGGGCGGAAACGGCGGCAGCGCGGCCAGCCTGGCCATGAACGGCGGCGGAAGCGGCGGCGGAGGAGGGAACGCCTTCAACGGCGCGAACGCGGTCCTGAGCACCGCCGGCGCAGGGGGCCCGCCCGGCGCGCAGAACGGATTCAACGGCGTCGCCTACGGGGGCATCGACCGGGCCGGCCGCGGCGGTGGCTCCTGGGGCGGTGGCGGTGGAGGCGGTGGCGCAACCATCCTCGACCGCAACCCGGGCGGTGGCGGCGGCGGCGGCGGTCCCGCGGGCGGTGCGGGCGGATTCGCGGGAGCCGACGGCTGCGTCGCGGCGGGCGGCGCGGGCGGTGGCACATACGGCGCCGTCGCGACGACCTGCGGAAACCAGGCTGGGGGCGGCGGAACCCGGCCGTTGCTCAGCTGCGACGCGCCGTACAAAGGGGGGGCCGGAGGGATCGGGTCGTCGCCATTCACGACCATCGCCGGCAGCGGCGGAGGCGGCAGCATCGGATGCGACGCGGCCGCCGACCTGCTGATGGCGACGACGTTCCGGCCCGGGTCGGGCGGCGGCGGCGGCGGCAACGGCGGCGACCACAACGACGAGGCGTTCTCGGGCGGCGGG
>JAIVGS010000095.1 GCA_020201435.1 Myxococcales bacterium | reverse complement strand
CTGGAAGGCCTGGATCTGCGGGCCCATCCCTACGCCGCCGATCACCACCGCGCTGCGCAGGTGGTAGCCGTGGCGGAACTTCTCGATCTGCTCCTCGATCTGAACGGCGAGCTCGCGCGTCGGCGCGAGGATCAACGCCCGTGTGCCGTGCTTCTGCAGACCCGAGAGGCGCTCGAGGATCGGCAGGACGAACGCCAGCGTCTTCCCGGTCCCGGTGGCGGCAGCGCCGATCACGTCCTTGCCCTGCAGCGCATGCGGGATCGCCTGCGCCTGGATCGGCGTCGGCGCCTCGAACCCCGCTTTCTCCAGGGCCGAAAGCGCTTTCTTCGAAAGTCCCAGCTCGGCGAACGTCATCGCGCCGCGCAAATTACGCGCGCAGGGCTCCGATCACCAGCGGGATCGCCACCAGCGCCAGCGCCGCCACGGCGAGCTTGCGAGCCGGATTCGACGCCGGCCAGCCACCCGACGAGCCGGCGCCCCGTGACATCGGGGTCCAGACGTTGCCGTCGGTTGCGCCCTGCGGCTTCGGCTTGAAGTGCTTCTTTTCCATCTTGCTCGACATCACCCGATCGAAGAGCGAGGGCGCGAGCGTATGGAACGCGCTGAAGCCCTTGGTCACGCCGATGACGACGTCGCGCTTGGGGCTCTCGATGCAGTCGACGATCGCCTGGGCCACGTCGCGCACCGGGTAGATCGGCTCGGAAGGCTTCACTTCCTTCCCGGTGTAGTTGGCGGTGTGCTCGAAGAGGGGGGTATCGGTCGAGGTCGGATAGACCACCGAAACGTCGACGCCGACGTCGCGGACTTCGTCGCGCAGCGCCTCGGAGAAGGCCTTGAGCGCGTGCTTGGTCGCCGAGTACGCCGCGAGATATGGCGCGGTCACCTTGCCGAGCGCGGAGCTGATGTTCACGAACAAGCCCGCGTTCCTCTGCCGGAAGTGGGGCAGGACCGCTTTCGTCGCGGCGACCGCGGCGAGGAAATTCACCTTCATCGCCCGCTCGAAGACGTCGAGCGGCGTCTGCTCCACGGTGCCCATCACGTAAATGCCGGCGTTGTTGATCCACACGTCGATCCGCCCGAAGGCGGCGATCGCCTCGCGCACAAGCGTGTCGATCTCGGCGAGGTTCGAGACGTCGGTCGGGACCGGCTTGCACTCGCCGCCGCGCTCGCGGCACAGCCGCGCCACTTCCTCGAGCGGGTCCTCGCGGCGCGCCGCGATGACCAGCTTCGCTCCCTTGCCTGCGAGCAGCAGGGCGGTTTCCCGCCCGATCCCGCTGGAGGCGCCGGTGACGACGACGCAGAGACCTTGCAGCTTCCTTTTCATGTCGACCTCCGTGCGCGAAACAATACGAACGGAGGTCGCGAAATGCTTACGACTTGCTGGCGGCGCGGATGCGCAGGATCGTGAGTCCGGCGATGGCGAGCACGCTCCCGCCGCCGACGAACCACGGCAGCGGCCCGGAACCGCTCGAGGAGTCCTTCTCGGGCTCGACCGCTGCCAGCTTGTCCGGCTTGGCGGGCATGACGCCGATGGCCTTGTCGATCATCGCCATCGTCGCGTCGAGCTCGGACATCGTGCGCGAGTAGCCGAGCCGCTGGTCCGAGCGCGATCCATAGCGCTTCATCATCTGCGCCAGCTTCTCGAGGACCAGCTTCTTGCGCTTGAGGCCCTCGGCGTTGACGCCGTCCTTGAAGAACTCGGGGTAGCGGGCAGCCAGCGTCTCCAGGACTTTCTTCTCGCTCTGGATCAGCGCGCGGACGTCCTCGAGCGGCTGCTCGATCCGCCGGCCCTCGACGTCGACCGAGAACGAGACCGACTCGGCCTGGGTCAGCGCGAAGAGATCGTCGTAGAGCTCCTCGGACAGGCCGGAGAGCCCTTCGAGCTGCTTCTTGAGCTTCTCCTGCTCCCCGATCTGGCTGGTCAGCAGCTCGTCTTTTTGCGCCAGCTGGGCCTGGGCGTTGCGCACCTTGCGGCCCATCGCGGCGAGCTGATCCTTGTAGGTGCCGAGGACCAGGTCCTGCGCCAGGCCGAGCGACTCCTTGAGCGCCGTCGAATCCGCGGCAAGACCCTTCTCGATCTTGTCGCATTCGAGGAAAGACTCGCGCAGGTCGAGCAGCAGCATCCGGGTCTGGTCCATCGCGCGGTAGACGTCGGCGAGCTCGCCGACCCTCCACGGCAGCTTGGCGCGGTCGTAGTTCAGGTCGGCGACCACGCTGCGCTCCTTTTTCACCGCCTCGCGCGAGTCGGCGATCGCCTTCTGCAGGTCGGGGCTGACGGCGCACGGATCGGCGTCGTCCCGGTCGAGCGCTTCCGCCTGCCCGGGCAGCGTCCGCAGCAGGGCGCGGGCGTCGCTCCAGAAGACGCAGCGGTCGGTGCTGCGTCCGACGAGGAGCTGCTTCAGGATCCTGCCGGCGCGGTGCGGCTCGCTGTCCGCGGCCTCCTTCGCGGTGGCGAACAGCTCGCGCTGCTTCTCGTTCGGCTGGCAGGCGCTCCAGCAAGCCTGCAGCTTGTCGAGCTTGTTGGTGACGACGCCCGTGAGCTGCGCCGAGCGCGCCCGGTCCTTCATCGTCACCAGCTTTCCGCCCGCTTCCTGGTACTTCGCGTAGGCCGCCTCGCAGCCGTCCAATTTCTCCAGTTGTGCCGCGGCCTTGACGAGGACCTCTACTTCGTTCGCCGGGGCCGCCGGCGCGGGCTTGACCACGTTGGCCGCGCCGATCAGGAGGCTAAGGACAAGACTTGTCATTGACGTCTCCGTCTGCGTTCACGTAGGCCTGCGCGGGCGAGGCGCCCTTCTGCCACTTGAGCAGCGCGCAGTTGCCGCTTGCTTCGAGGACTGCGCCGGAGAACCCCTGCGCGCCGGGGTCGAGCTTGAGAGCCTTGTAGTGCATCTCGTCCTTGCCGCCCGACCACAGCTCCCAGACGCGCTTGTAGCCGTCGCCCACGAGGATGTAGGTGCCGTGGATCTTGAGGATCGAGATCCGGTCGGTCCTCGTTTCCTGCGAGCGGATCGGGCCGAGGTCGAAGCTCTCGCCGGTCGACTTGAGGCTGGCGTACCCGTTGGGAGCGACTTTCAGGTCCTCGGGCACGAGAAAGCTCTGGTTGAACGTCAGCGCGGGCGCGCAGGCGGTCAGTGCGAGAGCGACGATTGCTGCTGTGCGCGACATCGGGGTCTCCTGCTCGTGGGCGAACGGCAGGTAGCACGATGGTTTGCGGCGTTTGCATCGGTCACTTGCCGCGGGGGATAAGTTTCCCGTGCGCGCGGCCCTGATCTGCCTGTTGGTTTCCGGGTGCTGCGCATTTTCGGGGCCGACCTGGCAGGGACCGCCGTCGGACCACTTCGACGGCACCCACTTTCTTCCGCCGCTGCGGCTCGAGCGCGGCGTGGGCGACTTCGCCCGGTGGCAGCGCGAACGTAACCGTCCGGAATGGCACGAGATTTCAGCGACGCCCGGACCTCGGCCTCCGGCGCGCGTGCCGCTCGGCTCCTTGAGGGTGACGTTCGTGAACCACGCGACCGTGCTCCTCCAGATCCACGGGATGAACATCCTGACCGACCCGATCTGGTCGGAACGTTGCAGCCCTTTGCAGACCGTCGGTCCGCGTCGCGTTCGGCCGCCCGGAATCCGGTTCGAGGACCTGCCGGTCATCGACGCGGTGCTCCTGTCGCACGACCACTACGACCACATGGACGTGCCGACGCTGCGGCGGATCGAACGAACCTTTCCGCGGGCGCGCATCTACGCGGGGCTCGGCAACGCCGAATTCCTCCGCTCCGCCGGCCTGCGCCACGTCTACGACCTCGACTGGTGGCAGGAGGTCCGCTACGGGTTCGCCACCATCGTCGGCGTGCCGGCGCAGCATTTCTCGGGACGCGGGCTGTGCGATCGGAACGGGACCCTGTTCCTCGGCTACGTCGTGCGCGGTCCGGCGGGGAGCGTCTTTTTCGCGGGCGACACCGGCTATTCGCCGCATTTCGCCGAGATCCGCAAGCGCCTCGGACCGATGCGGCTCGCGGTCCTGCCGGTCGGCGCCTACAAGCCGGAGTGGTTCATGTCGCCGATGCACATGTCCCCGTCGCAGGCGATGCACGCGCAGGACGACCTCGGCGCGCCGGTCGCGGTCGGCATGCACTTCGGCACCTTCCAGCTCGCCGACGAACCGCAGGACGATCCCGAGCGGGTCGCCTCGGATCGCTTCTGGATCCTCGATTTCGGCGAGGGGCGCGACGTCCGCTGAATGCGTACGTTGGCGGCATGGCCGACATCAAGAAACCACTTCAGCAGCAGCCGGGCGGGGCCCCGATCGGCAGCCGGCAGGGCGGGGCGCCGGACTTGCCCAAGGACGCCGATCTTCTCGAGCAGGGCCGCCCCCACCGGACGCGGAGCGAGAAGGAGCGCGAGAAGTTGAGTCGCGATCCGAATCTGAACCAGGCGGGCAACGATCGCGGCTCGCTCGACCAGACGCAGGGGTCGCAGACCGGCAACGAGATCCTGCCGGAGGAGTAGCATTTGACCCGACCCGGTGCGGCACGCCACGCTGAGCGAGCGTGCATGCCGTCCTTATCGCGGTCGCCCTGATCAGCCGGCTCGACGTGGTCCTCTCCGGCGACGGATGGACCGCGCCCGACGCGGTGTTGCGGCTCGTTTCCACGCACGCCGGCGGGCTCTACGATCGTCAAGAATTAGACCGTGATCTCGCTCGGTTGCGGACGCTGGGCATCCTGTACGACGTGCAGGCGCGGGTCGATGGATCGCGCGTCGAAATCGACGCCCGCGACCGCTGGTCGCTGATGCCGGTGGTCGGCTTGCGGCGCGGCGGCGGCCGGACTACCGCGCGGATCGGCGCCACCGACCACAACGCGTTCGGCAAGCTCTTCACCCTCTACGCCGAGCTGACCAGCAACGCCGACGTCCCGTTCCTCGGCGGCGACCGGCTCGGCAGCCTGGTCTACGCCGAAATCCCGCGCATCTTCGGCACGCGGCTGACGCCGTATGCGAGCTGGACGCGCGAGTTCCTCGGCTTCGACGCCTTCGGACGATCGTTTGCCTTCGAGCGCTCGCGGTACGCCGTCCGCAGCGAGCTGCGATACGAGCTGACCGACCTCGTCACCGTGATGGCCGGCGCCGAAGGCCGCCAGGACCGCTACGAAAACGGCGCCGCTCCCTCCACCGATACGCTGTCGGCGCTCGCCGGCTTCACCCTCGGCTACGTCGAGGACCTCGTCTCGCAGCAGCGCGGCAAGGAGCTCAAGATCACCGGCGAAGTCGCGCACACCGGCGAGCTCACCGCGACGGCGCAGGCGCGGGCGTATTTCATCGAAGGGCGCCACAACCTGTGCCTGCAGCTCACCCTCCAGACCACGACCGGCGCCTCCGAGTCGTTCATGTTCCACGCGGGCGGCCTGCGCGAGATCCGCGGCTTCAGCGACGCCTATTTCGCGGGCGCGATCCTCGTCCGCGGCAACGCCGAGTGGCGCGCGGACCTCTTCCGCCGCGGGCCGCTGATCGGCCAGGTCGCCGCGTTCGCCGACGGCGGCTACGTCGGCGCGCGGCGCGGCGCGGTTTCCGGGCTCGACTACTCCGGTCCGATCGCGAGCGCGGGCGTCGGCGTGCGCGGGGTGGTGATCCCGCTGGCTCGCGCGGTCGGCCGGATCGACTTCGCCACCGGCCTGGTCCCGAATCGCAGCTTCGACGTCTCCTTCAGCGGCCAGCAGTTTTTCTAGACGCGGGAGCCCGCTCCGTCGAGCGAGCGAGGTCGTCCAGGAATCGCCGCGACGCCTCGCGCGCGAGGCGAGCGTCGACGGCGACGAGCGCGCCGTCGTCGAGCTTGTTCAACGAGAGCGGCTCCAGGTTGCAGGATCCGACCAGCACGATCGAGTCGTCCACCACCATCGTCTTGCCGTGCATCATCGTCGGCTCGTACTCGAACGTCCGCACGCCGGACTGCGCCAGCTCATCCATCCGCGATCGCTGCGTCGGCAGGTACGGCTTGGTGTCGGTCTTGTCGCCGGCGGCGAGGACGCGGACGTCGACCCCCTCGCGCGCCTTGCGCGTGAGCAGCGTCATGATCGGCGCCGACGGGACGAAGTACGCGTTGGCGATCCAGATTCGCTTCTTCGCGGTCGCGATCAAGAGCTGCGTCAGCCGGTCGTTGCGGGTCGCGATCGAGTTCTCGCTGCTGGGGATGAACGCCGCCCACGTCGGGCCGCTGTCCGCCGCCCGCGGGAAGGCGTCGGCGGGCAGCAGGGCGCCGGTCGCTTCCTGCCAGTTCTCCGAAAAGGCCTGCTGCATGTCGGCCACGGCGGGCCCCACCACTCGGACGTTGGAGTCGCGCCACTCGGGCGGCTCGTCGCTCTTGCCGTCGCCGTCCCACTTGTCGTCGATGCCGAAACCGCCGGTGATTCCGACCCGGCCGTCGACGAGGATCAGCTTGCGATGGTCGCGCGCCACGTCGTCCTGGCCGGGGATCGGGCGAAACCTGTGGACTTCACAGCCGATTCCCTGCAGCCGCTTCTCCAGGCCGCCGAAATTCGGGCTGCCGACCGCGTCGACGATCACCCGGCACTGGACCCCGGCGCGGGTCCGCCGCCCGATCGCGTCGATCAGCCGGTCGGAGACCTTGCCCTCGCTCCAGATGAACGAGTCGATGTGGATGCTCCGCCGCGCCTTGACGATCTCCTCGATCGCGGCGTCGAAGACACGGCCGTTGTCGACCAGGTCGAGCTTGTTGCCCGGTTTCAGCGCGATGCCGACGGTCTGGAAGAGCGCGTTTCCGAAGTCGGCGTTTTCGACCGACGGCGCGTCGAGCTTGAACTCGCCGGCCGGGTTCCTCCCGAAGCAGCCGAGCAGACTGGCGCAGAGGAGCAGGGCGGTCGTGCGAGTCACCCCGTAACCGTGCGCACCCGCCGGCGCGGCAGCAACTTGCACCGATGGGAAGGGTGGTGTTTGCGCTGGTGGTTCCGAGTCTGATCGCCGCCTGCGCGGGGCCGCGGCGCGAACCGGCGGTGCGCGGGATGCCGCAGGACGATCCGTCGGCGCCATTGAGCGTGGTCTGGGTCGGGCACGCGACGGTGCTGATCCGGCTCGGGCGCCGGTACGTTCTCACCGACCCGAACCTGGGCGGCGCGATCTTCGTCGTGCCGCGGATCACGCCCGCGTCGCTGACGCCCGACCAGTTGCCGCCCTTGAACCTGGTGCTGCTCAGCCACCTGCACGTCGATCACTTCGATCGCGGGACGATGGCGCGGCTCCCGCGGAGCACCGAGGTCGTCTTTCCTCCCGGGACCGCGGCCTACACGGGTCTCATCCACCAGACGCGGAAGGACGTGGCGAAGTTCTGGGAGCCGATCGAGCGCGGCGGCATCACGGTGACGGCGGTGCCGGTCAAGCACGTCGGCGGGCGGTTCATGATCGACGCGCTGTGGAACAAGGGGTACGCCGGCTACGTCATCGACGGCGCGGGGAAGCGCGTGTTCTTCGCGGGAGATACCGGCTACGACCGCGCGGCGTTCGTCGAGATCGGCAAGCGCTTTCCGGGGATCGATCTGGCGATGATCCCGATCGCGCCGGCCAAGGGCGGAAACGTGAACCACGCCGATCCCGACGAGGCGGTGCAGATCTTCCGGGACGTGGGCGCGAAGTACATGATCCCGATCCACTTCGAGGCGTACCACTCGACCGCGGTGCCGATCGATCTGCCGCGCAAGCAGCTGGTCGAGATCGTCGAGAAGCAGCACCTTGAAGGACGCGTCTTCGCGCTCTATACGGGCGAGCGGTGGGTCGAGCCGGAAGACGGTTCGGCGCCCTGGGTCACCCGCGAGAAGTGAGCCGTCATACCCAGGTCTCGACCAGCGCCGGATCGTCGTGCGCGGCGCGCGGCACGCGGATCAGGCCGCGCCGAGCGAGCGCCGACCGGGCTTCCTGGATGGTCTGGAACAACGACCACTCCGCGAGTGAGAGGCCGTCGTCCTCGACGAGGATCTTGCGGACCGCGCAATGTCGCGGGTGATCAGGCGGGCGGTCGTAGACGCTCCACAGCTCCACGGCGCCACATTAGGGCACCGCGGGACAAGCGCCAGAAATCGGTCAGGTGGAGGAGCGGGAGCGTGTGGGGACGCGTTGGTCCGTCTTTCAGGAGCCCCGGGCTGAAGCCCGGGGCTAGCAAAAAAAAGCCCCGCGTGCGCGGGGCTGTCCGAGGGAAAATGCACAACAAAATCGACGTGTTCGTGCATTTCGTGTGGGGCACGTCGGGGCGCGCGAAAACGATGGTGGGCAAAATCGAACGCACCGTAAAAGCGGCCGTCGCGACGAAGTGCAGCGAGCTGCGCTCGCCAGCCCTGGCAATCGGAGGCACCGACGATCACATGCATCTGTTGGTGCGGTTACATCCAACGGTTGCAGTCGCGCGCCTCGTTGGCGAGGTGAAGGGGGCGTCGTCGTTCGCGATCGCCGTAGTCGGCGACCGTTGCGATTTTGGCTGGCAAGCTGGATACGGCGCCTTCAGCGTGTCGGCAGATGACGTGCGTGCGGTCGAAAGCTACGTGCTGAATCAACGGCAACATCATGCGCACAATGCAATCCTGACGGAGCTCGAAACTACGGGCGAACCCTGATCAGCCCCGCGAACGCGGGGCTTCTTTTTGCTAGACCCAGGCTTCAGCCTGGGTCTCCATATCGTCCGCGTGAGCGGGACCCATTGCGGCTAATGCACCTTCCGGTACACCCCGACCACCACGCCGATGATCTGCGTCTCCCGAAAGTCGTCTTTATTCACGTAGATAGGTTTGAGCCGCGGGTTCGACGGCTGGAAGCGGACGCGCTCGCCTTCGGGATAGAAGCGTTTCACGGTGGCCTCTTCCTCGATCATCGCCACCACGATCTCGCCCGACGATGCCTGCAGCTGCTTGCGCACGAAGATGTAGTCGCCGTCGAAGATGCCGTCGCCGATCATCGAGTCGCCGGCGACGCGGAGGGCGAAGACCTTCTTGCCCGACTCGCTGACCAGCATGCTGTCGATGCGGACGTGATCGACGATGTTTTCCTGGGCCAGGATCGGCGCGCCGGCGGCGACCTTGCCGACCACCGGGATCTCGAGGATCTCGCCGCCGCCCGCCGGCGCGAGCTCGCGCCGGCCGATTCGGGGGAACTTGCCGCCGCCGCTCTTGCCGCCCTCGATCACGCTCAGCGCGCGGCTCTTGAGCTCGCCGCGCATCAGGTACCCCTTCCGCTCCAGCGCCTTCAGGTGATCGTTGACCCCGTTCGTGGAGCGGATGCCGAAGTGCTCGCCGATCTCGCGGATCGTCGGCGGGTAACCCTGGTCGACGATGCTCTTCTTGATGAAGGAGAGGATCTTTTCCTGTCGCTCGGTCAGCGGCTCGTTCATGCCCGACACGGTACTGAACGCGTGAACACTGGTCAAGTTTTCAGCAGCAAGTTATACGGGCCGGGTGCTGAAGGCGAACCACGCGGTCCGCGT
>JAIVGS010000094.1 GCA_020201435.1 Myxococcales bacterium | reverse complement strand
GTGGCGAGCTCGTCCATCACCTTGACCGGACCGGTGCGCCCTTTCTTGAGGGTGTCGAGGATCTTGAGCTTGTCCTCGAGGGCTTTCTTGTCGTCCTTGATCGACTTGACCTCGCCGATCGTCTTCTCCAGCTGGGCGATCTCGGTGCGGGTCTGGGCGATGCGCTGATCGAGCGCGGCGAGCTCGGACTCGACCTTGTTGTACCAGAAGTAGTTTCCGAACCCGGCGAGGATCAGGAGCAGCGCGAACAGCACGATCTGCTGTCGGCCGAATTCCCGCTTCTTCGCGGCGCGGACGGGGAGGAGGTTGATCCGGATCATCGGGCGTGCCTCCTCACCGCTCGCTGGACTTGCGCAGCGCAAGCCCGATGGCGACCGCCGCCGACGGCGCGACGTCCATCACGTAGTTGGGATCGAATTTGCGGTTATCGATCTCGACGCCCTTGAAAGGATTCAGGATTTCGACCGGCACCCCGACCCGCTGCTCGATCACCTTGAAGAGCGCGGGGATCTTGGCGGTGCCGCCCGACAAATAGAGCCGGGCGATGTGCGAGTCGGCAGCGGTGGCGGTGTAGAAGTCGAGGGATCGCTGGATTTCGCCCGCCATCTGGTCGGCGACGCCCTGGATCACTCGCTCGACCTCCTGGGGGACGACGCTGTCGGAGTCCTGGGCGGCGTCACCGCCGACTTTCAGCTTCTCGGCCTCGTCGTAGCTGACGTTGAGCTGCTTCTGGATCTCTTCGGTGAACTGGTTGCCGCCCATCGTCACGTCGCGGGTGAAGGTGGTCAGCCCGTTCGCCAGCACGTTGATGTTGACGACCGAGGCGCCGGCGTTGACCAGCACGATCGTCTCCGCCTTGGGCAGCTCGTAGTTGACCTCGAAGGAGTTCTGGACCGCGAACGCGTCGACGTCGACCACCACCGGGGAGAGGCCTGCCTCGGACACGACCGAGGTGTAGTCGTTGATCATGTCCTTCTTGGCCGCGACCAGCAGCACGTCCATCTGGCCGGTGCCGGTGTCGACGTCGGGCGGGGTGAGGATCTGGACGTCGATGTTCACGTCCTTGACGTCGAACGGGATGTACTGCTCCGCCTCCCACTGGATCGACTCCTCCAGCTCTTCCTGGGTCATCTTCGGCATCGAGATCTTCTTGATGATCACCGAGTGCCCGGAGACCCCGATCGCGACCTCGCGGTTCTTGAGCTTGTACTGGCTGACCAGCTGGCGGATGGCTTCGACGATCGCGGTCGAGTTCATCAAGGCGCCGTCGACGATCGCTTCCGGAGGCAGCGGCGAGACGCCGAAGGCCTCGAGGATGTACCCCCGCTTCGCTTCCTTGAGCTGCACCAGCTTGACCGAGCTGGAGCCGATGTCGAGACCGAGAGCGAGCTTGCCCTTTGCCATGACCTAGCCTTCCTCGTAGCCGTCGGCGACGCTATCACTGGAATTTCTACCGCCAAAAAAAACGTCCATCACCGCCGCTCCGCCCGCGATCGCGAACCGTTCCGGGGGAACAGCTTGCTGCTTTCCTGGAGCGACAGGCCGAGCGCGAAGAGGATCTTGCGCTTGGTCTCCATCCGGCAGTCGTGGCCGGCCTCGACGCGGTCGATGGTGGACTCCGAGACCCCGGCCTTCCGGGCCAGCTCGGCCTTCGCCATCAAGGCCGCCTCGCGGAACTTCTGCACTCGATTCACGGGCGCCCCTCCAGAGCTTGCTGCGTCGTCATCGATCGATCAGGTCGATGTAGGCAGTCAAGGAACTGACCTCGCACTGCGCCGTCACTGAGGGTGCATTGACGGTGCATTTCACCCGCATTGGGGCGTCATGCCGCGATGGGCCCAAGGCTTGGTGGGTAGGTGCTCATGCGCGGATCGGGGAGGATCTACGGAACGGAAAGGGAAAGGGAACGTTCACGGCGAGGGCAAACGGGTGAGGTTTGGGGAGAGGGCCGCTTCCCGCTCCCCCTCAACCTGGCCCTCGCGCTCTTCGTTCCCTTTCCTTTTCCGTTCCCTTGCCGAAATCCGGACCGCTCACTCGAGCCCGTACTCCCGGATCTTGTAGAGCAGCGCCCGCGGCGAGAGCTCGAGCAGCTCGGCGGCCCTGGTCCGGTTGCCGTTGGTGCGCTTCAGCGCCTTTCGAATCAGGTCGGCCTCGAGCACCTGCTGGGCCCGCTTCACCGAGAGATCGTCGGGGTCGAGCGCGCTCGGCACCGGCTGCGGCCCGCCCGCCGCGCGCACTGCCTCGGGAAGCGCGTCCGGCTGGATCTCGTCTTCTTCGGAGAACACCAGCGCGCGCTCGAGCGCGTTTTCGAGCTCGCGGACATTGCCCGGCCAGCGGTAGCGGGCCATCACTTCCAGCGCGCGCTGCGAGAGCTGGCGCCGCGGCAGGCCCATCCGTTCGGCGTGGCGCTGCAGGAAGCGCTCGGAAAGAGCGCGGATTTCCTCGTTCCGCTCGCGCAGCGGCGGCAGCTTCACGCCGACCACGTTGAGCCGGTAATAAAGGTCTTCGCGGAACTTCGCGGCTTTCACCTGCTCGCCGAGATCGCGGTTGGTGGCGGCCAGGACGCGCACATCCACCCGGGTTGAGCGCGTATCTCCTACCCGCCGGACCTCGCCTTCCTGGAGCACGCGCAGCAGCGTCGGCTGGAGCGGCAGCGGCAGCTCGCCGACCTCGTCGAGCAGGATGGTGCCGCCGTCGGCTTCCTCGAACAGGCCGCGCTTGGCGGTGCGCGCGTCGGTGAACGCCCCGCGGGCGTGGCCGAAGAGCTCGCTTTCGATCAGTTGCTCCGGGATCGCGCCGCAGTTGACCGCGACGAACGGCCGATCGGCGCGGGGCGACAGGTCGTGGAGGGCGCGGGCGACGACCTCCTTGCCGGTGCCGCTCTCGCCCTCGATCAGGACGGTGGTGGTGGTCGGCGCGACCTTCTGGACCACGCGCAAGACCTCTTTCATCGCCGGGCCTTCGGCGATGAGCTGCGGCGTGGCGCGGGCGATCTCGCGCCGCAGCCGGCGGTTGTCGATGCGCAGCCGCTCGCGCTCGTCGGCCTTGCGCAAAACCAGCAGCACCTCGTCGGGCCGGAACGGCTTGCCGAGATAGTCGTAGGCGCCCGCCTTCATCGCTTCGATGGCGAGGTCGTGCGAGCCGTAGGCGCTCATCACGATGATCGTCGTCTCGGGCGAGGCCGCCTGCGCGGCGCGGACCAGGTCGAGCCCGTTCATCTTCGGCATCCGCACGTCGGTGACCAGCGCGTCGTAGTCGCGCGCCGACAGCTCGCGGAGCGCCTCTTCGCCGTCGTTCACCGCCCGCACCTGATAGCCGCGCTCCTGGAGCAGCGTCACCAGCAGGTGCCGGATCGACTCCTCGTCGTCGGCGATCAGGATCGAGCGCAGCGGCATTCGCGCAGCATAACCTTGACGGCCGCGGTACGGGCGGGGAAGCTCGAAGCACGCGCCGCGACCCCGCCATCGCTCTCGTGGTCTTCGGCGCTGCCGCCGCGATCGCTGGATTCGGCAGCCTGTTGCCCCGGCGCGCGCTGCCGTTCGTCAACGACGAGTACGCGTATCTTCTCCAGGCGGACACGTTCGCGCACGGGCGGCTGTCGCTCCCGCCGCCGCCGCTGTTCGAGTTCTTCGAGGCGCCGCACGTCCTGGTGACGCCGCGGTACATGGCGAAATACCTGCCGGGAAACGCTTTCGCGATCGCGCCTTTTGCGGCGCTCGGGGCGCCTTGGCTGTGGCCTTTGCTCGCATTCGGCGGGTGCGCGGCGCTGGTCTTCGTCGCCGCCCGGCAGTTCGGCGCGGCGTGGCCACTGGCGGTCTTCGGCGCGGCGGCGTTTACGCTGTCGAGTCGAAATCTCCTGTTCTTCCCGACCTTTCTGTCCCACTGCACGTCGACGCTGGCGGGGCTGGGCGCGCTCGTTCTCGCCACCCGCCGTCGCTATCTCGCGGCGACCGCCTGCATCGGGTTGGTCTTGCTCACCCGCCCCTACACGGCTCTCGCCTGTGCACTCGCGCTCGGCGCGGTGCTGCTCACGCGTCGCGAGCCGCTGCGCGCGTGGCTCGCCGCCGGCGCACCGCTTGCCGCGTCGGTTCTGCTCCTGTTCGGCTTCAACGCCGCGACGACCGGGAGTTGGCGAACGACCGGATGGCAGCTCTACGCCGGGCAATACTCGCCCGGCGACGGACCCGGTTTCGGCGCGGTCTCACCGCCGGCGCGCCGGCCCGCGCACCTCGCCTCGATGCTGGAGCAATACGACCGCGATCGAGGCCGCTATACGCCAGCCGCGCTGCCGCGCCATGCCCTCTTTCGCCTCGATCAGCTCCTCGACTATTTCCCGCTGCGCGCGCTGGCGGTCCTCGCGCTCCTCGGCCTGCTCGCTGCCGCCGAACCGGCGGTTGCGTTCGCAGCGGTCTGGGTTCTCGCGCTGTTCGCGCTGAACCTAACCTTCTGGGCCGAGGCGCCTCAGTACCACGGCGATGAATATGCGCCGCTGGTGCTGCTGGCGGTCGCCGGGCCGCACGTCGCATTCCGGGGCGCACCGCGGCCGGCGATGCTGCTCGGCGTTCTCGTCGGCCTGCAGCTCGCGTTCTACGGGTTCTTCTGGAGCTTTTCTGCCCTCCCGGCGATCGCGCTGCTTGCTCTGCTGGTCACGCTGGTCGTCGCTCGGCGGCGAGCGCCGGAGCTCCTGCGCTGGGCCGCGGTCGCGGTCGCAATCGCGGCGTGTGTGCAGATGCCCTACCGCGTCGCAGAGGTGGGCGCGGCGCGCTCATCGTACGACGCGATCCGCAGCCGTTACGCCGACCTGCTCGCCAGCCTGCGGCCGAATCATGCACTGCTCTTCGTCAGCGGCACGCCCGCGCAGATGCTCGAGCTGCCGCTCACCAACCCCGGTCTTGGCGTCCGCGACCCGGAGCCGATCGTCGCCGTCGACCTGGGCCCCCGCGACGCCGACCTCATCAAGCAGTATCCCGACCGCCGCGCGCTGCGGCTCGACGTCGGCGCGTGGACCGTGCGGGCGCTCGCCCCGCCGATGAACGTCTTGCACAATCCCTAATCTTTCAGCGAGGATGCGCGAGTGCAGACCACGAAAGTCGCGATCATCGGCGCGGGCCCGGCCGGCCTGACCGCGGCGTATCTGTTGTCGAAAGAGAAGGTCCCGGTGACGGTGATCGAGGCCGACCCCAGGCTGGTCGGCGGCATCGCCCGGACCGCGTCCTATAAAGGATACAACTTCGACATCGGCGGCCACCGCTTCTTTTCGAAGTCGAAGGAAGTCGAAGACCTCTGGACCGAGTTGCTCCCGAACGACATGCTCGACCGCCCGCGGCTCTCTCGCATCTTCTATCGCGGCAAGTTCTTCTCGTACCCGCTGAAAGCCGTCGAAGCGCTCCTCAAGCTCGGCTTCATCGAGTCGGTCCTCTGCGTTCTGTCGTACCTCGAGGCGCGCCTCTTTCCGGTCAAGAACCCGAAGAACGTCGAGGAGTGGGTCACCAACCAGTTCGGCAAGCGCCTCTACGGCATCTTCTTCAAGACCTACACCGAGAAGGTATGGGGGATGAGCTGCAGGGAGATCTCGGCCGACTGGGCGGCGCAGCGGATCAAGGGCCTTTCGCTGGTGACCGCGGTCGTCAACGCGGTCCTGCCGAAGCGCAAGCCGAAGGACAAGTCGCAGGTGATCAAGACGCTGATCGACTCGTTCCGCTATCCCCGCAAAGGCCCCGGCATGATGTGGGAGACGTGCGCGGCGCGCGTGCGCGAGCTGGGGGGGATCGTGCGGATGGGCGAGCGCGTCACAGGCCTTTCGTACGATCCGTCGACGAAGCTGTGGACCGTAAGGCACGGCTCCGGAACGACCGTGGCCGAGCACGTGATCTCGTCGGCGCCGATCCGCGAGCTGGCGCGCGGGATCCAGCCGCCGCTCCCGCAGGCCGCCCTCGACGCGGCCAACCGTCTGAAATATCGGGACTTCTTGACGGTGGTCTTGATCCTGAAAGACAAGCAGCTGTTCGACGACAACTGGATCTACATCCACGAGCCGGACGTGCTGGTCGGCCGGATCCAGAACTTCAAGTCGTGGTCGCCGGAGATGGTGCCGGATCCCGCGATGGCCTGCCTCGGGCTCGAGTACTTCTGCTTCGAGGGCGACGGGACCTGGACGATGAACGACGAGGACCTGATCGCGCTCGGCAAGAAGGAGCTGGCGAAGATCGGGCTCGCCACGGCGGAGGATGTCGTCGACGGCTGCGTCGTCCGGCAGCACAAGGCGTACCCGGTGTACGACGACGGCTACGCGCAAAACGTCGAGATCGTCCGGCGCGAGCTCGCCGCGCGTTATCCGAACCTGCACCTGGTCGGCCGCAATGGGATGCACAAGTACAACAACCAGGACCATGCGATGATGACCGCGATGTTGTGCGCGAAGAACATCGTCGCCGGCAAGCCGTTGTACGACCTGTGGCAGGTGAACCAGGACGCCGAGTACCACGAGGCCGGCGGCCGCGGCGCCGAGTCGACCACCGGCCTGCGCGACGTGCCGAAAAGGTTGAGCGCGTAGGTGCACGACCCCTGGCGCAGACGTCGTGCGCTGGCGATCGGCCTCGGCTGCGCAGTCGCCCTCTTCGTCCTCTTGCAGCCGGGGAACACGCTCGACGAAGCGGAGCATCTGCACGCTGCCTGGCTGATCGCGCACGGCGGACTGCGGCCGATCCAGGACTTCTTCGAGCATCACACGCCGCTGTTCTGGCACTTCCTCGGTTTGATCTTCCGCGCCGGAGGGGACGGCCCCGAGGTGCTCTACGCCGGCCGCGTCCTGATGCTCGCCTGCGCCGGGGTATGGACCTGGTCGCTCGTGTCGCTCGCGCGGCGCTGGGCGCCACCCGGGTCGCGCGAACCACAGACCGGCCTCTTCGCGGTCTGCGTCTTCGCCCTGATCACGACCTTCGCGCAGGACCTGATCGTCGTCCGGCCGGAAACGCTCTCGCTGGCGCTCCTCGGGCCGGCGCTCGTCGCCTGGACGCGGCGATCGCTCGTTTTCGCTGCGGTGGCGGGGGTCCTCATCGGGCTTTCGATCTGCGCGAGCCCGCGTTTCGTGCTGTTCGCGCCGATGCTGGCCTTGACCGGCTTTTCGCCGCGGCGAACGGCGGTCGCGGCCGCCGCCGCGTGCGCGACCGGCACCGCTTTCGTGCTCGCGCTCTGCCCATGGCAGGAGTTGCTGTTCGACGTGCGCTTTTCGGGGTTGCTGCAGCACGCGGGGCACGTCGCGGTGCTCATCGACCAGCGCTACGTCTCAGCCTTGATTTTACTCGTCGTTTTCGTTGCGGGAGCGCTCTTCAGGAGCAGCCGCGCCACCCTGCTCTGGTGTCTTTACGGGGCCGGGCTTCTGGCCATCTGCTGGGCCACCGCCGGCCAGTACCTCTATCCGCAGGCGTTCGCGCCGGTCCTGGCCTGGGTGCCGCTCTTCGTCGCCTGGCTCGAGTCGCAGCCGGCCGCCGATGCGGCCCAGCGGCGGCGCTTTCTCGACCTCAGCCTCTACGGCTCGCTCCCGGCGGCGACGCTGATGCTCTGGTTCGCGGTGAGCAACTACTACAGCGCGACGGCGGTGACCGCGAGCCGCCGCATCCTCCTCGACGCGCTCCCGGCGGGCTCGCGCGTCTTCCTGCTGCCGCGGCACCATCCGATCACGGTCGCGGATGCGACGTACTGGGGCACCATCCTGCTCACCGATGCGCCCGGGCAGATCTGCGAGGCCGTCGACGATTACCGCGCGCGTTATCCTGACGCCGCCGTGAAGCTGCCCGCCTGCGACTTCGTCGCCGACCTGCGGCGCGCGCGACCTGCGGTCGTCTCCAGGCAACTCCCGATGGCCGGACCGCAGGCCCAGTTCTTCGAGCTGACGGCGCTGATCGACAAATGGTACGCGCCGGCGGACAAGCTGGACGCGGCGCCGACGCTCCCGTTCGCCTCGAACGTCTACTTCCTGCGCGAGCAGGGCGCGATCAGGCAATAGCGCTCAGCGCTGCAGGACCCAGACCTCGACTGCGGCGTGGGTGCGGCGGCCGACGACCGCCTCGTTCAAGATCCTGTAGCGCGGCTTCAGCGTTTCGAGCGCGCGCAGGATCAGCCGATTTCCGCTTTCCCGGCCGCCGCGGAACCAGCGTTCCTGGTTGGTGTAGAACCCTTCGCCCAGGTCCTCGAAGACGATCACCGCCGGCGGCGAGCGGAGGATCCGCTGCGCGTCCTCCGCGGCGATCCAGTCGGGGCAGACGTCGGGCAGATGGCTCACCGCGAACGTGGCCGGCAGCCGGTTTGCGATCGCGTAGAGAGCGGTCATCGCCGGGTAGACGAAGACACGGTCGTCGGGTTTCGAATGCTCGTCGATCAGCGCGGCGATCGAATCGTAGAAGCGCGCCGTCGGCTCGCTCAGGACGAATCCCTCGAGGCCTTGCGACTGCGGGGTCGTGTCCGAGACCGCGAGCGGCGGCTCCTCCCACGACATGAACGATTGCGGATGCCGCGCCTTCGACGCGCCGATCGAAATGACCAGCGCAGCGCAGGCGCCGCCGGCGATCAACCGGAGCTCGCGCCTGCCGCGACCCGCCGGGGACGCCTCCAGCGCCACCGCGACGGGGAGCGAAAGCGCCGGGAACATCATGACCTCGAACGCGGCCCAGGAGATCGAGAGCGAGTACGACGCGCTGAAGCCGAGCGCGGCGAGGAGGCCGATCTGGATCGTGCGCCGCGATGGAGATCGCAGCGACGCAAACGAGCGGAGGAGGAGGGCGAGATCGGCGATCATCGCCAGGTAGGACGCGGTCAGCGCGAGCCGGCGGCTGTCGGGGCCGATGAGCTCGGCCACCCCGGCGATGGCCGCGGCGGCGACGAGCAACGGCGGCAGGATCGGCGACGCGCGCTCGAGGCCGCGCCGCAGCGGGCGCCAGCGCGAGCACACCGCGATCGCGACGATCACCAGCGACAGGACCGCGGCGGGGCGCAGATATCCGTTGTCGAGGGTCAGCGAGATCGGGCGCAGGAACGTGCCGAGGAGGGAACCTTTCGCCTTCGGCCCGCGGAAAAACACCGAATCGAAGAACGCCCCCAGCACGCCTTCACCGTTCAGCCACACCAAAGCGATCGCCCAGGGGACGATCCAGCTGCCGACAGCCGTTGCACCCCACCGGACGGCGGCGCGGACGCCGCGTGCCCGCCAGAGTGCGAGGAACGACCACCCCATCACGGCGGCGGTGCCGAGGCCGACGCCGAAGTAGTAGTCGCGGTACGGAATCAGCCCGTGCCGCCAGGCGAAGCCGTAGAAGAGATCGCCGGACAGGACCGGGCTCAGCGACCGGTTCCACCAGGTGAGGCAGAACGCGAGGTAGGCCGCAGCGACGATGTAGACGCCGACGCGGCCCGACAGCCGCAGCGTTTTTGCGTCCGACGCTTTCATTCTCCCGTACAATTCGCACGACGTGCAGCGTGGAGCCAGATTAAACGCGTCGCGCCTCGACCGCCTCGACGCGCTCTGCGCCGCGCTGCTCGCGGCCGCGGGCGTGGTGCTGGCGATGCGGATCTTCGCCGCCGCCGACGGAATTCCGATCATCGAGGACGAGCACGTCTACCTGCTGCAGGCGAAGATGCTCGCCGCGGGGCACCTCAGCTATCCGTCGCCGCCGCTGCCGGAGTTCTTCGAAGCCGCGCACATCCTCGTCGTGCCGCGGTATGCGGCGAAGTACCTGCCCGGCCATGCGGCGCTGCTGGCGCCCTTCGTGGCGCTCTCGCTGCCGTGGCTCGGGCCGACGCTCCTCTTCGGGCTGGCGGCGGCGCTGTCGTACGCCGCTGTCCGACTCGCGGGGCTTTCGCGAGCGGCGGCGATCGGCGCGGGCGTCCTGTTGCTCGTCAACACCGACCTGTTGACGACCTTCGCTTCGTACAACTCGCAGAGCACGTCGATCGCGGCAGTGACGGCGGGGATCGCTCTCGCCGTCGCTGCCCTGCGCAGCCCGACGCCGGCGCGGATGGCGGGCCTCGTTGCCCTCGCCATCTTCGCGGGATGGGTCCGACCGTTCGCCGGCGTCGCGCTGCTGGTGGTGGCCGCGGCCGTCTTCGTGCGTGCCCGAGCGTCGCTCGACCGCCGTTCGTGGATCGCCGCCGCGGTCGTCCTTGCCGCGGGCGCGCTGATCACCGCCGCGACGTGCCGGGCGATGACCGGTTCGTGGACGACGCCGCCGTGGGCGCAATATGCCCGCGAATACATGCCGTTCGACGGGCCCGGCATCGGAGCCGTCGCGCGCATCCGGCCGGAGCGGCGGCTGCCGAACCATCTGATCGGGCTGTTCGAAGGGTTCCTGCGCACCCGGCTCGCTCACACCTGGCCGCACCTGCCGGCGGCGTTCGTCGAGCGCCTGCGCGTGGTGGCGGCGCTCGCGCCGAGCGATGCCGCGCTCGTCTTCATCGCCGTCGCGTTGTTCTGGGCCCCGCTCTGGCCCGCCTCGGTGTTCGGCGGCGTGTTCTTTCTCGCGGCGCTGACCTTTCACGTCGGCCGCGCGGCGTACTACATCGAGATGGCGCCGTCGCTGATCCTGCTGTCCGTGGCGGGCGCCGAGATGGCGGTGCGCGCGGCGGTGCGGCTGCGAAGCCGGCCGGTGGCGATCGCGTCGCTCTGCCTTCTCTCGCTTCCGGCGTTGTGGACCGCTGCCCGGCTCGGCACCGACTTTTCCGAGCTGATGTCCCGGATCTCCGAGCGGCGATCGCCCTACCGGTTTTTCGAGCCTGTTTTCAATACCCTGCGCGCCGAGCGGGCGATCGTCTTCATCCACTACCCGGACGACTGGGACATGAACTACGACCTCACCTACAACGACCCGGACATCCTCCACGAGCCGCTGGTGCGCGCGCTCGACCTGGGAGTGCGAAACAAAGAGCTCTTGCGGCAGTTTCCCGATCGGCCGGCATACGTCTTCAACCCCGCGACGATGAAGGTGGAGAAGATTCGCTGACCGGAAAGCGGAGCTCGAACAGGGCGCCGCGGGCGTCCTCGCGGTTCCGGGCGGCGATCGATCCGCCGAGCCGCTCCATCGTCGCGTGGCACAGCGCGAGGCCCAGGCCGGTTCCCTGGCCGGGAGCGGCGGTAGTGAAAAAAGGCTCGAAAAGTCGCGGCAATACTTCGGGTGGAATCCCGGCGCCGTCGTCGGCCACCTGCACCAGGACCGAGCTGCCGTCGCGCTGCGCACCGACGCGGACCTGCCTTGCGCCGGCACGCTGCGCGTTGGTGAAGAGGTTGACCAGCACCTGGGAGATGTAGTGCTCCTCGCCGCGGACGCGCGGCAGCTCCGGCAGCTGCGTCTCGACGGCGAGCGGCGCGGTTTCGGTCGCGAGCTGGACGGCGCGCCGCAGGTCGGCGGTCTCGAGCGG
The DNA here is from genome assembly GCA_020201435.1 of Myxococcales bacterium. Taxonomy (GTDB): domain Bacteria; phylum Myxococcota; class Myxococcia; order Myxococcales; family 40CM-4-68-19; genus 40CM-4-68-19. The sequence continues at coordinate 1,434 of JAIVGS010000094.1, read as the reverse complement.
CGCGGGCCGCGGGCGGGCCAGGTCGAGCAGGTCGCGGAGGATCCGATCGATGCGGGTCGCCTCGCGCTCGACGCGCCCGGCGTACTCGGCGACGTCCTTTCCCTGCGCGAGCCGCTCGCGCATCAAACTGGCGTAGCCGATCAGCGCGGCCACCGGGTTGCCGACTTCGTGCGCCACGCCGGCAGCGAGCCGGCCGACGCTGGCGAGGCGCTCGGCGCGCACGACTTCTTCCCTCGCCGCGCGCAGCTCGTCGATCTGCTCGCGGGTGCGGGCACGCTCTTCGCGCAGCCGCTGGGCGAGCCGGTTGACCGCCGCTCCGACCCGGCCGACGGCGTCGCCGCCCTCCGGCAGAAGCTGCTGGCCGCCCTGCTCGGCGCCGACCTGCTCCAGCGCCGCGTCGATCCGGCCGAGCCGGCGGACGACGCCGCGATCGAGCAGCCACACCGCGATCGCGACCAGGAGCAGCATGAAGACGAGCAGCGTCGCGAGCAGCCGCACGTCGAGCGCGGCGAGCTGCTGGCGGACCGGCGCGAGATCCTCGCGAAGTTCGACGCCATCGCGGCAGAGGATGGCGACCTCGCCGTTTCGCCGCATCGGCGACGTGCAGGCGGCGACGGCCGCTCCGGCGCGTTCGAGGCAGGCGCGATCGTTTCCGCAGGAGGCGATGGCGGCGTCGAGGCGGAGCCGGGCGTCGGCGATGCGGCGCGCGTAGATCGCGTCGCGGACCTGGAGCAACAGAGCGATCGCCAGCGGCGCGATCGGGACCAGCGTCGCCGCGAGGACGATCGCGAAGAGGCGCAGTCGCAGGCTCATCCGAAGAGCCTTCGCAGAATGAAGTCCCAGATCGCGGCCAGCCGGTTTCCGGCCAGCAGGTGCTCGAGCGCGGCGAGCGAAAGAAACGGGCCGTAGGGGACCGCGTGCTTCGGCGGGACCCAGTCGGAATCGCTCTCGTTCTCCTGTCCGGTCCCGCTTTCCTTTTCGTTCTCGCGTGGCGAGACGAGCAGCATCACGATCCCGACGATCGACCCCTGGAGCGCCGACAGCATCACCACCGCAAACAGCGCCTGCCACCCGAGCCACGCCCCGATCCCCGACAGCAGCCACACATCTCCCCACCCCATCGTCTCGCGCTTCAGCACCTTCTCGCCGAAGAGCGCGATCGCCGCGAAGAATGCGAATCCGGCCGCAGCGCCGATCACGCTCGACAGCCAGGTCAGCCGATGGTTCCAGAGCGGCGAAGCGAGCCCGACCGCGAGCAGCGGCCAGGTGATCTGGTGCGGCAGGAGCCAGGTATCGAGGTCGATGTACGCGAGCGCGACCAGCGCCGCGGCCAACGCGAAGTAGCCGAGCGCGACCAGGGTCGGGCCGGCCTGGCGGACGACCGCGACCGCCAGAACCCCGACCAGCAGCTCGACCATCGGATACCGGCCGCTG
>JAIVGS010000012.1 GCA_020201435.1 Myxococcales bacterium | reverse complement strand
GTCGGCGGTTTCGCCGAAGACCTCGCGGCGGCCCTGCGCGACAAGCGGATCGCGGCCTTCCCGATCCGCGAGCATCACCAGCTGCGGCTGCCGGGCTTTTAGGGGAGCAAAAATTCCAGTGCCGCGGTGATTTGACCGGCGTCTGATGCTTGACAGAGGCACCGAAGCCGGACGAAATGCGCGCTCGCGTCATCACAAAGGCACACACCTCGTAGGAGGCAGCCGATGCTGCTCCGCCGTGCAAGCCCGCTCGCAGTTGCGATCGCCGCGATCGCCTGCGAACCCTCGGTTCCGTTCGATGCCACCGCGCACAACCCCGCTTACGTCGACTACGCGGTGTTCGATCCCGCGCCGGACCCGGTCGACAACAGCCCGGCCGACATTCCGCTGCCGAGCGACGTCGCGCTGCAGCCGCAGGCGCTCGCGACGCAGAGCGGCGCGCAGCTCGAGGTGCTGCAATCGTTCGCGGCGCAGGGCGGATGGCCGGCCGACCAGGACCTCGCGCTGACGTTCGACTTCGTCCGCATCAACATCGATCCCAAGTCCGGACAGGGAACCCGGACGGCGCCGGCGCTCGACCTGTCCACGATCAATCCGTCGACGCTGCTGATCCTTTCGGCCAGCTCGTCAGGGGTCGGGCCGGTCGCCTACGATCCGCCGAAAGCCGCTGACTACGTGGTGAACGGCGATCACGGCACGCTCACCATCCACAAGACGGCCGATAAGGACGGCCTGCGTCATTACCCGCCGGCGACGTACATCGCCGCGGTCCGCGGCGGAGCGAACGGCGTCAAGGTCCAGGGTGGCGGCACGCTCAACCAGCGGCCGGCGATGTACCTGATCACCCAGGGCGCCGATCTCAGCCGGCCGGAGAACCAGGGCCTCTTGCCGGGGAATACGCGCGAGGAAAAGGCGAAGAACGCGGCCCAGCTCGAGGATCTTCGCAAGGCCTTTTTGCAACCGTTCGCGGCGCTGCAGGGCGCGGGGATTCCGACCAACGAGATCGCCAGCATGGCGGTGTTCACCGTCACGCCGCGGGTGCGGGTCCGGGCCGATCCCGCGGAGGCGGCCTCGACGTCGGCGAACGCCTCGACCGCGCTGCCGTTCCCGAGCGATTTCCTCTTCAAGCCCGGGACGAACACGCTGCTCGACCAGCTCACCGCGCCGACCGGCCCGTTCAAGGCGCTCGGACCGGGCCTCGCCACCCTGGACGGCTTCAGCACCACCGCCCTGATCACCGCCAGCACGTCGAGCCTGATCGATCCGACGACGGTCAACAAGGACACGGTTTTCCTCTACGAATTGACGGCGACCGGGCCGAAGCGCGTTCCCGAAGCGCGTGAGCTGAGCAATACGGTGGTGCCGGGGTGGGCGGCAGTTTCGACGCAGCTCGTCGCCACGGGCACCTCGGCGACCAACGTGATCGGCCTGCAGCCGGCGATCCCGATCCCGACCAGCGCGACCACGGTGTTCGCGATCCCGCCGCTCAAGCAGGGCACGGAATACGCGGTGGTCATCACCGACAAGGTCACCGAGCCGGGCGGGACGCCGATCGTGCAGGCGACGCTGGGCCGGCTGCTCGCGCTGAACAACCCGCTGATCAGCAACGGCGTGCCGACGGTTGCGGGGCTCGACGCGCCCACCGCGACGTTCGCGGAGCAGCTGCGGCAGGCGCTCAAGCCGGTGCTGGACGACGTCGCGGCGAGCAAGGGGATCACCCGTGAGCACGTGGTGATGGCGTACACCTTCCGCACCCAGGGCACCGTCGACGCCGCGCACGGGATCGACAACAGCTACCAGACCACCGCCGCGAATCTGGCCGCGTTGCCCTACAACCCGGCGTTCCCGGCCACCACCGCGCTGCCATACGGTGGCGCCGGGGGAGCGCCGCCGCCGACGCTTTGGTGCAACCCCGGCATTCCCGCCACCAGCAACCCTGCCTGCACCGGTACGAACCTGACGACGACCGTGTTCTCGCAGTACGGCGTGGACCCCACCATCTCCGGATCGGGAAGCACGCTCGCCATCCAGGACGTCGGCTACGTCGTCGAGTCGAAGATGGTGGTCTTCAACAAGCTGCGCTGCACGACCGCTGACGCGACGGCGAATCCACCCAAGTGCGTCGACACCGGCGCGTTCGGGGGCGGCGCGACCGCGACGCCGGTCACCGAGCTCGCCGACGTCCTGATCGCGGTGCCGCTGCCTCCCTACGTCCTGGCCAAGGAGGGCGCCACCTGCGTGCCCAATCCGACGACGCCGAGCGTCTGCAGCGTGCCGCTGGTCATCTATCACCATGGCCTCGGCGACAGCCGCAACGACATGCTCTACGTCGCGAACGAGCTGAACAAGGCCGGTTTCGTGGTGGCGGCCATCGACATGAACAAGCAGGGGAACCGCTCGTACTGCAGCGTCGACACCCAGTGCGCCAGCGGGACCTGCGACCGCACCACGACGGCCGACATGGCGAAGGAAAGCGATCCCACCGGCGCCACGCCGGGCATCTGCACCGGCGGCTACGTGCGGGACACTTCGGGGTGCCCCGGCTGCGACAACAGCAAAGCGCCGGTCCTCGGCTACTTCACCGATCCGGTCCACGGAGCGTCGGCGAACTTCGTGCTCAGCTTCAACCTGTTCCGCGCCCGCGACACGTTCCGGCAGGACATCATCGACCAGTCGCAGCTGATCCGCGTCCTCTCGCCCGATCCCACCTGCAACACGGCGACTGCGCCGCCGCCGAGCGGAACCCCGGGTGGAAGCTGCGCGAACGGGTTCATCACCTCGCTGACCGGGGTGCAGATCGATCCCGCCCGGATCTACATGCTCGGCCAGTCGCTCGGCGGGATCGTCACCGTGCCGGACGCGGCGGCGAACCCCCGGGTCCGGAAGGTGACGCTCAACGCCGCCGGGTCGACGATCGTCGACGTGTTCTCCAACTCGAAGAAGTACTTCCCCTTCCTCGACGCGCTGCTCGCGACCCAGAATGCGGACAAGGAGACCCACCCGAGCGGGTTCATCCAGTTCGTCACCGTCGCCAAGTGGATCCTCGATCCCGCGGACCCGGAGAACTTCGCCGGCAACCTGCTGACCAACACCATCCCCAGCCCGCTCTCCGGCGGCGTGGCGCCTCCCGGACGGACCGCGCTCAGCCAGATGAGCCAATGCGACGACCACGTGCCCTCGACGGGGTTGATCTCCACCTCGCCTCCGGCGACCTTCAACACGCAGGCGAATCTGACTGGTCTCATCCTCGGGCTGCCGCCGTCCACTACCTCCGGCGCCACGCTGTTCAAGACCACCGCCGCAGCGGACCCCGCCTTCTGCCCGGCCGGCGGCGAGATCGACCACGGGTTCCTCCTCGACTGGACGAACAACGCGCCGGCAGCGACGGCTGCGCAGGATGACGCGACGAAGTTCTTCAAGGACGGCACGCTGCCCCCGGCGACGGAAACGCCGTAATGCAAAGGACGACGACCATGAAAAATCTCATCCTCGCCGTCTTCCTCGCTCCCGCCGCGGCCCTCGCCGGCGGGTACGTCGTTCCCAACGTCAACGCCAGGGACGTGGCGATGGTCGGGTCGCCGGTGGCCGCACAGGACAGCGCCGCCGCGACCTACCAGAACCCCGCCGCGCTGGCGAAGCTCGAGGGGCTCAACGTCTCGGCCGACGTCAGCCTGATCGACCTGCGCACCACCTGGACCGACCCGACCGGCATCAACAGCCCGGTGAACACCGTGCCCAAGGCCGCGTTTCCACCGGCGATTTACGCCGCCTACGGCTTCCGGCTGCCGGAGGCCGCCAACTCGATGCGGGCCGGCGTCGGCGTCGGATTCACCGTCCCCGGCGGCGGCTTCGTCTTCTGGCCGGGCGACTGGCCGGGCCGCAACGAGATCATGACCGTCGACCGGAAGATCTTCGGCATCTACGCGACCGCCGGCCTCCAGGTCCTGCCCCAGCTGCGCATCGGCGGCGGCCTCATCTACTACCGCACCACCGAATACCTGCTTCAGGGGCTCAACTTCCTCGGCTCGACGCCCGGACAGATCGATCTCGGCACCGCCGGCGGGGCGGTCAGCTACGACGTCTCGGCGGAGGTGACCCCGGTCAAGGACCTGCCGCTGACGGTGGCGCTCGACTACAAGCACCAGGCCGTGCAGACACTCAGCGGGCACGCGCACGGCGAGAACGTGCCGCTCGCGCTGCAGCCGCGCCTGCTCGACCAGGCCGTCACGCACGTTCTGACATACCCGAACCAGCTCAACATCGCCGTCGCGTACAACGTGATCCAGCCGCTGTTGCTCGCGTTCGACTGGACCCTCGAGCGGCAGGTGGTCTACGTGAACGACACGTTCACCGGCGACCGCGGCGTCACGGTCGTGGTTCCGCGCAACTACACCAACGACTGGACGCTGCGGCTCGGAGGCGAGTACCAGGTACTGCCGCTGCTGCGCGTCCGCGCCGGCGTCGAGTACGACCATGCGCCGCAGCCGTCGTATTCGATCAGCCCGACGCTGCCGACGGCGAACACGTGGGACGTCGGCCTGGGCGCCGGCTACACGGTGGTGCCCGGCCTGGAGATCAACGCTGGGTACTTCCACGCCTTCTACGAGAAGTCGACGGCGACGGGGCCGGAATCGTTCCCCGGCACCTACGACACCAACACCAACATCTACGCGCTCAACATCACCTGGAAGATGGGAGCGAGTAAGTAGCGCCGGTCTGGACGGCGCGGCCCTCGCGCACCAGCTTGACGAGGTGCGCGAGCAAGCTGCGCTCGGCGAACGGATACATCTCGGGCCTCACGTCGGGATAGGCCGCCGGCACCAGATCGGCCGGCGGCCTCGGCGTCTTCGAGAGCGCCGCGACCACCAGGTCTTCGCGCTCGCGGCGGTGCGCCTTGTACTGCGCGAGCTTCGCCACGCCACCGGGAACGACCGGGCCGTGGGCGGGGTAGATCGCACCCGGCTTCTGTTCCAGCAGTCGATCGAGGGACTCGAGATACGCGGCCATGTCGCCCTCGGGCGGGTCGATGATGACCGTGCCGACACCGGCGACGAGATCCCCCGCGACGACGGCGCCGCTGCCCTCCTCGATCAGGCAGAGGTGCCCGCGGGTGTGTCCCGGCAGGTGCAGGGCGCGCCAGCCGCGGGGGCCGACTTCGAACCGCTCGCCGTCCTCGACGACCCGCTGGATGGGAAAATCGAGCAGCTCCGCCGTCTGCCGCGTGGCCGCGATCGGCAGCCCCAGGACCTGCGCGCCAGCCACGTGATCGATGTGGTGGTGGGTGAGGAGCACTCCCACCGGCTTGCGACCCTCGCTCTCGAGCCGGTCGAGGGTCTCGCGCAGGATCTGCTGCTCCTCGGGCCACGGCGAGCCGGGATCGACCACCCAGAGCTGGTCGTCGCCGAGCAGGAGGCAGTTGGTGTGCGTCGCCGGCGGCAGGGTCGGGGTCCGGAGCGGGACGAGGATCACGCCGCGCTGGAACTCGATCCGCTTCACGACATGCTCGTCGATCGGCAGCTTCCACGGCGCCTGGTCGGGCGCGGCCAGAAGCGGCAGCGCGTCGCGGGGCTTTTCGACATGCGCCAGCGATTTCAGCGTATGCCAGGCCGGCGGATGGAGGAGCGCGAGGCCCGCTTCCCAACGCTGGAGGGCCTTCCCGGGATCGATCCACTCGCCCTCGGAGAGCTCGCCCGGCCAGATCTCCGGCTCTTCTCCCGGCGGGAGCTCGACCAGGTAGAACCGGGCGTCGAAGCGGATCGGCATCGCCGGAGGGGTGACCCACCGGCCGGCGGGCGCGAAGTGGCTGACGTCGACGCGCAGGCGGTGTCGATCGAGGAAGTCGCCGAACTTGAGCCCCTGCACGAGCAATGCCTCGCGCGCCGCTTTTCGCTCGGCGGGCGGAATCCGGTCTGCGCCCGGCACGGCGAGGACGCCGGTCTCCTCGAACAACTCGCGCGCGGCCGCGGCGATGCAGGGCCCCTCGATCGCGTCGAGCCCATCGGCGTGATCGAGCGCCACCGCTGCGTCGTCGAGGTCCACGCCCCCGCCCGGAAAAGCGTAAAACCCCGCCGAAAATCGGAGCTGTTCGCCGCGGCGGACCCAGTAGACCCGCCTGTCCGGGCGCACCAGGACCACCGAAGCTGCCGGCCGTACGCTCGCTCTTGCGCGTTCCATCCCGATCCCTTACACCGAGGCCGTGTTTTACCTCGCTCCGCACCCGAAACTCGACCGTCCGCGCCGCGGCAGCCCGGTGATGTTCACCATTCCCTGGGTCGACAAGTATTTCTCGCGGGTGCGGCCGTGGCACGTCTGCGCGCTGTGGGTACCGTTCACGTTGTACATGCTCTGGCGGTCGACGTCGGAGCTTTCGGCGCCCGCCATCGTCCTTTGGGCCGCGCTCGGCGTGCTCTCCTGGACGCTGCTCGAGTACGGGCTGCACCGGTACGTCTTTCATTTCCCGGCCTCGCCCGACTCGCAGCTGCAGCAGGAAGCCGCGTTCTTGATCCACGGAATCCACCATGATTACCCGTGGGATCGCGACCGGCTGGTGATGCCGCCGACGGTGACCGCCCTGATCGCGTTGGCCGTCTGGACCGGCTTTTTCTGGCTCGGCCGGGCCGAGCACGCGTGGATGGCCGGCATGGTCGGCGGGTACGTCTGGTACGACCTGACGCACTACTACCTGCACCACGCCGCCCCGAAGACCGCGTTCGGCAAGTGGCTGCGGCGGTATCACCTCGTCCACCACTTCCAGACGCCGGAGGTGCGGTACGGGATCACCACGCCGCTCTGGGACCATGTCTTCGGCACCTACCCGCACGACAAGTACCAGGGCTTGCCCGACGACGAATCCCGCCTCGAGGCCGGGGCCTGAAGCAGAGACAATCTCACCACGGAGGCGCGGAGGGCACGGAGATTTGTTTTGGAAATGAACCCTCCGTGCTCTCCGTGCCTCCGTGGTGTGCAGTTGCAGTTGGCCTCGCCATCGGGTGTGCGCCGGTGATGCAGCGGGCGCGGGTGACGAGGGAAGAGCCGGTCAGCGAGAGGGAAAATGAGGCGCGGGAGCGGGTGGTCAATGACGACTGCAGCCGGCGGCTCAGCCTCTTGTGGCCGGGAGTCGTCCAGCTCTGCCGCGGCCGGAGCACCGAGGGCGGGCTGATGCTCGGGCTCGGCGCTGCCGAGCTCGGCACCGGTCTCGCCGCCGGATTCGACCAGGGATTCGGCAGCGCCGCCGCCGGCGTCCCGCTGCTCGCGTTCGGCGACCTTTTGACACTCTCGGCCCTCGACGCGGTCATCGAATCGCAGCGCGCCGCACGCTACCGCTTCGTCCCCCAGGAATCGCTCAGCGAGATGGCCGCCGCGCCGTTCTCCCCGCAAGTCCTCTCGAAACCCGCGGTCTGGGCCGGAATCGCCGGCACCCTCGCGGCCGGTATCCTCGTCTCCCGGATCGTCGACGGTCCCGTCGATACGACGAACTTCGGCAGACGCCCGGTCCTCTTCGGCAAGGAGCTGAACAGCGCCGTCGGCTACCCGCTCGCCGGCGCGATCGGCATCGGCCTCTTCGAGCACGTCGCCATCGCCGAGGAGTCGGCCTTCCGCGGCCTGGTCCAGTCCGGCTGGGCCCGCTCTTCCGGCGAGGACCGTGGATGGATCTACGGCTCGCTGACGTTTGGATTGGTCCACGCGAGCAACATCGTGTTCATGGACCCCTCGCAGCGTCTCACCTACCTCGCCGTCGGCGTCCCGTTCATCACCGTCCTCGGCAGCTACCTCGGCCTCGCCTACCGGTGGAGCGGCTACAGCCTCGCCCCCTCGGTCGCGATCCACTTCTGGTACGACTTCCTCATCGAGGCGTACGGGTTCGTCCTCGACCCCAGGCATTCCCCTCTCGCACTCACGTGGGGTATGGGATTTTGAACCGGCGGGTTTGACGTCCATGCATATTCGCGATCCCATCCACGGCGCGATCGAGATCACCGCCGACGAGCGGGCGCTGGTCGACAGCCCGCAGTACCAGCGGCTGCGCAACGTGAAGCAGCTCGGGTTCGCCGATCTCGCTTTCCCCGGCGCGACGCACACCCGATACGCCCACGGCCTCGGCGCGATGAACGTCGCCACCAGGGTCTTCGACGCGCTGTCGCCGAAGCTCGACCTCGAACGTACCGACGAAGACCGCTTCCGGCAGACGCTGCGGCTGGCGGTCCTGTTCCACGATCTCGGCCACGCGCCGCTCTCCCACGCGACCGAGCGGATCATGCCGCCCGCCTCGGCGTTGCGCCTGCCGGAGTGGGTCGCGCCGAAGGAAGATCGCCGTGCCGACCACGAGGACTACACGCTCAAGCTGGTGCTGGACACCGGCCTCGCGGCTGAAATCCGCAAGCGTTACGCCGCTCAGGGCATCGAGCCCTCGCACATCGCGGCGCTCATCTGCGGCCGCACGCCGCCGGGCCCGTATCCGTTCCGGAGCAACGGCCGCGATCTGCTCCCGATCCTCCGCCAGGTCGTCTCCGGCGAGCTCGACGCCGACCGGATGGACTACCTGCAGCGCGACTCGTTCTTCACCGGCGTGAACTACGGCAAGTTCGACGCCGATTGGATCATCCAGAACCTCGAGTCCGTGGAGCGGGAAGGGCGCGTGCATCTGGCGCTGCAGCGCCGGGCGGTGATGGCCTTCGAAGACTTCCTGCTCTCGCGCTACCACATGTTCCTCAGCGTCTATTTCCATTCGACCAGCGTCGGCTACGAGGTCCTCCTCCAGCGCTACTGCGAGACCAGCGGCGGCGAATATTCGCTCCCCTCCGATCCCGACGCCTACGTGCTGCACGACGACATCGCGCTGATGGCCACGCTGCGCGCGTCGAAGAACCCGTGGGCCATGCGGATCGTCAGGCGGCAGGGCTACCGCATGCTCATCGAGGGCGAGAGCGCGCTGGAAGAGAAGCAGCGCCAGCTGGGCGAGGCCGGCATCGACGCCTTCACCACGGTTTCCCGCGGCGTGCTCTCGCACTACGGAAAGGACGCGACGTTGTGGGTGAAGACGCAGCGGGGAGAAGTGCCGATCGGCGAGTACACCCCGCTCTACGAGCGCTACGCGGAGGCCGCCACCATCGCCCGGCTCTACGTCGAGCCCGAGCGCGCCGACGAGGCCCGCCGCCTCCTCGGACTGTGAGGCCGCGCACTTCTTGACCCTCCCGCCCAGATGGTAGACTCGATGGGCGTGCAGAAGCTTCGCCAGCGGGTCGAGAAGCTGGGCGGCATCCTCGAGGTCGCAAAGGCGCTGGTCGCCGAGCGCGATCTCGACCGCCTGCTCCTGCTCATCGTCGGCGCCGCCGCCCGCGTGGTCGAGGCCGACCGCTGCACGCTCTTCCTCGTCGACCACGAAAAAGGCGAGCTGTGGAGCAAGGTCGCGCAGGGCGTCGGGATGAGGGAGATCCGATTCCCGATGGGACGCGGGATCGCCGGCGCGGTGGCGGAGACCAACACTTCGGTCAACATCCCCGACGCGTACAAGGATCCGCGCTTCAACCAGAACGTCGACAAGGAGACCGGCTACCGGACCCGCAGCATCCTCTGCGTGCCGATGCGCTCGGTCGCCGGCGAGGTGGTCGGCGTCCTGCAGGCGCTCAACAAGCAGAACCGGAAGCCGTTCACCGCGGAAGACGAGGAGTTGCTCTCGGCCCTCGGCGGACAGGCGGCCTCGGCGGTGAACAACGCGCTCTTGCACCAGGAGATCGAGCAGATGATGGAGGGGTTCGTGCGCGCCTCCGTCGTCGCGATCGAGTCGCGCGACCCGACCACCGCCGGCCACTCCGGGCGGGTGGCGCGGCTGTCGGTCGGCCTCGGCGACGTGCTGCCGCGGGCGGGCAGCACGGCGGGACGCTGGAAGGGCGCGTCGCTGTCGACGCAGGAGCGGCAGGAGCTCCGCTACGCCGCGCTCCTGCACGATTTCGGCAAGGTCGGCGTGCGCGAGAACGTGCTGGTCAAGGCCAACAAGCTCGAGCCGCTCGAGCTCGAGAACCTGCGCGGGCGGTTCGAGACCATCTTCGTCCAGGAGGAGCTCGCCGCCGAGCGGCAGAAGGTCGAGATCCTCCTGAAGCACGGGCCTGACGAGGCGAGCGCGCGGATCGCCGGGATCGACCAGAAGCTCGCGGGGAGGCGGCGCGAGCTGACGCAGATGTTCGAGTTCGTCGTCGCCTGCAACCGGCCGACCATCCTGCCGGAGGGGACGTTCGACAAGCTGCACGAGATCGCGCGCGGGAGCTTCGTCGGGCCGTTGGGCGGCGAGCAGCGGCCTTTTCTGGCGCAGAACGAGATCGTCAAGCTGTCGATCCGGAAGGGCTCCCTGACCGAGGACGAGCGCAAGGAGATCGAGTCGCACGTGACGCACACCTACCGGTTCCTGACCCAGATCCCGTGGACGCGGACGCTGCGCAAGGTGCCGGACATCGCCTACGGGCACCACGAGAAGCTGACCGGCCGCGGCTATCCGCGGTCGCTCAAGGAGCCCGAGATCGCGCTGCCGACGCGGATGATGACCATCAGCGACATCTACGACGCGCTGACCGCGAGCGATCGGCCGTACAAGAAGGCGGTCCCGAAGGACAAGGCGTACGACATCCTGAACGACGAGGCCAAGCGCGGCGAGGTCGACAAGGACCTGCTCAAGGTGTTCATCGAATCCGACGTCCCCGGGAAAGCGCCGAACGACGGTTAAAAAGAAAAATCACACCACGGAGGCACGGAGATCACGGAGATCGATCTCCAAAAACTCTGTGCCCTCCGTGCCTCCGTGGTGAGCTTTTCAGATATCCGCCGGAGATCCGACTGGATTCCGCCTGCGAAGGCGTAGAACGGTTTGGTGGGGCGGATCGGCAGACGGGCGTTTCTCATCGGAGGCGCGGGGGTCGCGGCCATCGGGGCGACCGGCGGGGTGGCGTTGTTGGCGCCATTCGAGCCGATGCGCGGCCGCAGGTGGCTGACGGAGACCGAGGCGGCGGGCGCGCTCGCGCTGGCGCGGACGCTGTTTGCCGAAGGGCCCACGCCTGAACAGGCTGACGTTCTCGGCCGGCTCGATGCGGCGGTCGGGGACCTGCATCCCGAGACGCGGCGGCTCTTCAAGACCGGCCTGCGCGCGCTGGAGTACGCGCCGTTGCCGCGATTTTTCGCGCGGTTTTCACGGCTCGATCCGCAACGGCGCGCGGCGTGCGTGAGGAGCTGGGAGAAAAAGCCGTATCTCTGGGCCGCGGCGCTGCTCTCGATGCGCTTCCAGGTCGGCGTGGCCTATTTCGAGTCCGACGAGGCGCGCGCGGCCTGCGGATGGGCGCTCGGGTGCACTCCGTCGCACGCGGAAAACTGATGCTCCCCGGCCGCCTGCACTCCGCCGCCGACTTGAAGCCCGGGACGCGGATCAAGGCCGACGTCGCGGTGGTCGGCTCGGGCGCGGGCGGCGCCGCCGTGGCCGCCGAGCTGGCTAAAAACGGCTTGAAAGTCGCGGTGTTGGAAGAAGGCCGCTCGTTCGCCCCGTCCGACCTGGTGACCAGGCCGAGTTGGGCGTACCGCCATCTCTACGCCGGCCGCAGCGTGCTGGTCGCGAGAGGCGAGGTCCTGATCCCGCTCGCGGCCGGCCGTGCCGTCGGCGGCAGCACGTTCGTCAACAGCGCGATCTGCTTCCGCGCGCCGGACCGCGTGCTGCGCGAGTGGGAGCGCGACTTCGGTTCGCCCTGGACGCCCGATCGGATGGCGCCGCTCTTCGACGAGGTCGAACGAGCGCTCGACGTGCAGAAGATCGGCCCCGAGATCGCGCGGCACAACTCGCTCGTCTTCAAGCGGGGGGCGGAGAAGCTCGGCCTCGACGGAGATTTCATCTCGCGCAATGCGCCCGGCTGCGTCGGCTGCGGGGTGTGCCAGCTCGGCTGTCCGATCGGCGGCAAGGGCTCGGTCGACAAGAACCTGTTGCCGGCCGCGATCGAGAACGGCGCCGACGTCTACAGCGAGGTCCGCGCGCGCGACGTCCGCGTCGAGCACGGCGTCGCGAAGGGCGTCACCGCCGAGGTCCTCGATCGCGACGATCAGGCGACCGGGCTCGTCGAAATCGAGGCGGAGCGCGTCTTCCTCTGCGGCGGCGCATTCGGAACGCCGCAGCTGCTGCAGCGCAACCGCCTCTGCAACGGCAGCGGCCAGGTCGGCGAAAACCTCCACGTCCATCCCGGCCAGGCCGCGGCCGCGCTGTTCGACGAGGAGATCCGTTACTGGGACGGCGTCACGCAGGGCTATTACGTGCACCTGGAGGACGCCATCCTCGAGACCTTCACCGGCACGCCCGAGTTGTTCTGGGCCGCGCTCCCGCTCGGCCAGATGAACCTGCGCCGGCTCAAGCACGTCGCATCCGCCGGATGCATGATCCGCGACCGGGGCCGGGGCCGCGTCCGCTGGCAGGGCGAGGGCAGCCTGCCGGCGATCACCTATGAGATGGACGAATCGGACCGCGCGCTGTTCATCGCGGGGGCGCGTGCGATGGCGCGGGTCTGGTTCGCCGCCGGCGCGCACACCTCGTACCCGCTGCTCAACGCCACCGTCGACCCGGCGCGCTCGCTGGACGAAGCGCTCAGGCAGCTTCCCGACGATCTCCCCGCGCGCCGGTTGAATCCGTACGGCAGCCACCCGCAGTCCACCTGCCGGATGTCGGCCGACCCGCGCAAGGGCGTGTGCAAGCCGACCGGCGAGACGCACGAAGTCGAGAATCTCTACGTCGCGGACGGCTCGCTGTTCCCGACCGCGCTCGGCGTGAACCCGCAGATCACCATCCTCGCGCTCGCGACCGGCATCGCGCGCGAGATGGTGGGGAAAGGTGCGTAATGGTCGCCACAGTCGTCATCGATCCGCCCAGCGTGGTCGCGCTCGGCGCCATCTTCACGCTCTTCGCGGCGCGATCGGTCGCCGCCGGCAGTCCACTCCGCCGGAGCGTCCTCGTCGGGGCCGGGGTCGGCGGTTGGATGGGCCTCTGCTTCGGCGTGCAGTCGTTCAAGCAGCCGGCCTGGATGCTGGTCTACCTCGTCGATCCGCGGACGCTGCCGGCCGCCGTCTGGTATCCGTTTTTCCTCGCCGCGATGGTCGCGAGCGGCGCGATCGGCGCCTTCTTCGCCCACCGCTTCATCGCCGCCGGCCGCAGGAACCGGGCGCTCTGGCTGGCGGTCGCGATGCTCGCGGTGTGGCTTTTGCTCTTCGCGCTGACGTTCAGGCGCTATCTCGCCGTCGGTACGTACGACGAGTTCCGGAGCGGCCGCGCGCGTCCGCTCTCGCAGCAGCCGGCGGTGGTCCAGGACTTCAACCTCGTGACCCTGATGACCGCGGTCCCGCTACTGGCCCTCCTGGGCGCGATCACCTGGCGCAACCGGCGCAGGGCCGCCGCGGCGCTCTGAGACGACCGCCAGCGCCGCGACCGGCGCGGAGAGCACCGCCGAGAGGACGTGCCAGAAGTCCCAGGCGTGGAACCGCTGCATCTCGAACAGGCCGATCAAGTACGCGAGCAGGTTGAGGAACGCGAGCCCGACCAGCGCCGCGCCGGCCTCGCGCCGCTCGACCTGGACCAGCGCGCAGAGCACTCCCGCCAGCGCCGCCGCGAGGAGCCCGTCGGCGAACCCGAGCGGCCAGGCCAGGGGCACGAGCGCCACCGACTCGCAGCCCGCCCCGAACAGCGGACAGGCGAGCCGGTCCACCCAGCCGACCTGGAAAAGCCCGACGTAGAGCATCGCCAGCGCCTCGAGCGCGGCGCAGGCCACCAGCGCGATCCGCAGCCGGTTCCAGATCACGGATCGATCTTACTTCGACGCGGTCTTTCGCGCGCCTTCGAACTCGTCGCCCGGCGTCCACGAGGGCAGCGACGGCGCGTTCGCGAGCCGCAGGCCGACGACCAGCTGGAGCTGCGCGTCCTGCACGTCGCCCGAGAGGTCCCAGTCGCCGTGGTACTCGTCGGAGGGCTGGTGATAGTGCTTGCGCTCGTAGGCGATGTGTTGCTCCTCGCCCCAGCCCTTCGGCCTCCCCGCGTAGTTCGGACCGCCCTTGACCGCGACCGGCGGCACGCCCACCCGCGCCATCGAGAACATGTCGGAGCGGTAGAAGGCGCCCCGGTCGGGGAACGGATCGCCTTGGACGGTGCGCCCCTGCTCGGCGGCGACCTTCCGGATCACCGCGTCGGTGCTCGACTTGCCGAGGCCGAGCACGCCGAGGTCGGTCGTCTTTCCCCACACGTTGACGCTGTCGAGGTTGATGTCGGCCGCGATCTTGTTCGACGGGATCGGTGGATGGCGGGCCAGCCACTCCGAGCCGAGCAGACCCTGCTCCTCGGCGGTGACGAACGCGACCAGCACCGACCGCCGGGGCGGCGCGAACGTCGCCGCGCGCGCGATCGCCAGCACCGTCGCGCAGCCCGAGGCGTTGTCGAGCGCGCCGTTGAAGATTCCGTCCTGGCCCGACGGCATCGGGCGCGAGCCGAGATGATCGTGGTGCGCGGTGTAGAGGACCGCCTCTCCCTTCACCCTGGGATCCTTGCCGGGGAGGATGCCGACCACGTTCGCGCTCTCGATCGTCTTGAGGTGCACCGGGATCTCGAGCGAGACGGTCGACTCCAGCGGGACCGGCTTGAAATCCTTGCTTTCCGCGGACTTACGCAGCTGATCGAGGTCCTTCCCGCCGAGCTGCGCGAGCCTCATCGCCGCGTTCTCGGTCATCCAGCTGCGAAACTCCATGAACTTCTGCTCGGGCCCGGGCGGCAAGTCCTGCTGCGGCGTGCCCCACGAGGTCACCACCACCTGCCACGGATAGCCCGCGCTCGGGGTGGTGTGGATGATGATCGCGCCGGCCGCTCCGTGCCTGGCGGCGTTCATGTACTTGTAGTCCCAGCGGCCGTACCAGAGCCGCACGCCTTCGCCCTTGAAGGGCGGATTGAAGTTCATCAGGACGACGACCTTGCCCTTGACGTCGACGTCCTTGTAGTCGTCCCAGCCGTACTCGGGCGCGGTGATCCCGTAGCCGGCGAACACGATCGGGGCGTCCTTCACGCTCTCGCGGTCCTTGTGCGCCGAGGGGTTCACCACCAGGTCGGCTTGGAGGCCGCCGTCGGTGTGCAGCACGAGCTGGTTCTGCCCGCCGCGGAAGGTCACCTCTTTCGGCGCTTCGCCGGCGAGCTCGATGAGCGGCACTTTCTGCAGGAAGGTGCCGTTGTCGCCGGCGGGTTGGAAACCCATCGCCTCGAGCTGGCTGGCGAGGTACTTGATGGCCAGCTCGTCGCCTGGCGTGCCGGGCTTGCGACCTTCGAGCTGGTCGTCGGAGAGGAAGCGGACGTGCGCCGAAACCTCCGCGGCGGTGATGTGCGATGCGGCAGCCTTTTCGGCCGCGCTGAACGCCAGCAGCAACGCAAGGATCGTCATGGGTGTGCGCCTTTACCCCGGGTCGGCTCCGGTCGCAATCGGACGTGAGGGATCGCTGCTCCAGTCGCTCCAGGAACCGACGTACAGGCGGGCAGGCGGCAGGCCGGCCAGCTCGATCGCGAACGCGTCGTGGCAGGCGGTGACGCCGCTGCCGCAGGAGACGATGGGAGATTTGTACGTTTTGTACAAATTTCGCAATTCGGCCGGAGGGCGGAATCGCAGGTCGTTCATGAGATTCGCCGCCCAGGACGCGTTGAGCGCGCCGGGGATGTGGCCGGCCCTCTTGTCGATCGGCTCGGTCTCGCCCCGATATCGCTCCGGCGCGCGCGCATCGAGCAGCGTCGCGCTGCCGCGGCTCTTCACCTGCTCGATGTCGGCGACGCGGGAGCGGTCGAGCTTCAACTTGCGCAAAGGCGCCGGCTCGATGCGCGGCTCCTCGCGGCTCGACGGCAATCCGGCGTCGGTCCACGCCTTGAGCCCGCCGTCGAGAAGCGAGGCGCGGCCGTGGCCGTGTGCGCGGAGCATGAACCAGAAGCGCGCGGCGACCGAGTTGTTGCCCTCGTCGTAGACCACGACGTGCGTCTCCTCGGCGATCCCGAGCCGCGAGAGCAGCCGCGCGAACTGTTCCTCCGACGGAAACGGATGCCGTCCCGGACCCGGGTGGGCGGCGAGATCGACATCGAGATCGACGAAGACCGCCCCCGGAATGTGCCCGCCCTCGTACATCTTTCGCGCCGGCGGACCCTTGAACGACCAGCGCAGATCCGCGATCCGCACGTGCGGATGCTGCGAGAGCCACTTCACGTCGACCAGCAGCGGCGTGTCGGACATTTGCATCCTCCTGCCCACTTTGTACTCGCGAAACGCATGCTGCGCAGCCGGCGAAGTTTGGTAAGGTGGTCCGCCGGGGACAGGAGTCACGCGAGAATGGAAGAGGTCGAACGGCTCCTCGTTGTCGACGACGAGGCGCCCATCCTGCACGCCTTGCAGCGCACCTTCGAGGCGGCTGGATACCAGGTGACGGCGTGCGCCGATCCTTCCGAGGCGCTCGATCGGCTTCGCGAGAAGCCGTACCAGGTCCTCTCCGCGGACTACATGATGCCGGGCATGACCGGCGCCGAATTCCTCGCCCAAGCCAAGGCGCTGCAGCCCGAGACCATCCGCATCCTCCTGACGGCCGCCCACGACTTCTCGGCGGCCGTCGACGCGATCAACAACGGCGAGATCTTCCGTATCCTGGCCAAGCCCTGGAACCGGGTCGAGCTGCTCGGCACCGTGCGTCAGGCGTTCGACACGTATGCCCTTCGCGAGCGAAACCGGCAGCTGACCGCGATCGTCCAGTCGCAGAACGCGGAGCTGGCCGCGCTGAACAAGGGGCTCGAGGCGCTGGTCGAGGAGCGCACCACCAACCTGCTCGACGGCATGGTCGCGGTCCTCGACTACCGCGATACCGAGACGCAGTGGCACTCGCGGCGCGTCTCGCGGTTCACCAAGCGGATCGCCCAGGTGCTGGGTGTGACCGACGCCCACACGCTTCGCACCATCGAGATGGGCGCGCTCCTCCACGACATCGGCAAGATCGGCGTCCGCGACGCGGTGCTGCTCAAGCCCGGGCCGCTCGACTCCGACGAGTGGGTCGAGATGCGCGAGCACCCGCGGCTCGGCTGGGCGCTGTTGCAGCGCATCGAGTTCCTCCGCGACGCTTCGGTCATCGTGCTGCAGCACCAGGAGCGGTACGACGGGAAGGGGTATCCGGCGGGGCTGGCCGGCGAGCAGATCGTGCTCGGGGCGCGGCTGTTCGCGGTGGCCGACACCTACGACGCGATCACCTCCGACCGGCCGTACCGCAAGGCGCAATCGCACGACGCGGCGGTGGCGGAGATGCAGCGGGTGGCCGGGACGCAGCTCGACCCCGACGGCGTGCGGGCGTTCTGCTCGCTGCCCGAGGGCGAGTGGCGGGCCATCCGCCACGACGTGGAGAAGATCTCGCTGCTGGAACAGGAGTGGGGCTGGACGCCGCCCAAGCGGGTCTTCGACCAGATCCGCGAGGTCGCGCTGCGCCAGAAGTCGAACCCGCCGGCGGCGCAGACCAAGGCCTAGCTCAGGGGGCGAGCAGGAACCACGCCTTGAGGTACTCGGTTTCGGGGACTCCGATCAGAGGCGGGTGATCGCGGCCGGCTCCGCGGCGTTCGAGGAGCTGCAGCGGCCGCTTCGCTTCTTGCGAGGCCCAGGCGACGACCTCGCCGAACAGCTCCGGCGTGACCCGGCCGGAGCAGGAACAGGTGACGAGCAGGCCGCCCGGTTTCAGGAGCCGTACGGCGCGGTAATTGATTTCGCGGTAGGCGCGCAGCGCGCCTTCGAGGCCTTCCTTGCGCTTGGCGAACGCGGGCGGGTCGAGGACGATGGTGTCGAACTTGCGGCCCTCCTTGTCGAAGGTCCGCAGCGCCTCTACCGCGTTGCCGGCTCGGGCCTCGAAATTTGAAAGATCATTTTTTTTCGCGTTCGCCAGCGTGCGGTCGACCGCCGACCGGTCCTGGTCGATGGCGAGGACGTGCGAGGACTTGCGCGCGAGCTGCAGCGCGAAGCCGCCGTGGTAGCAGAAGGCATCGAGCGCATCTCCGCGCGCAAGTTCGCCTGCTTGCAGGTGATTTTCGACCTGGTCGAGATAACCGCCGGTCTTGTGGTCGGCGAGAAGGTCGACCTCCAGCGCGATGTGTCCCTCGTGGTACTCGGCGCGCGAATCGGTCCCGACGAGCAGCTCGGCGCGGCGGGGAAGGGCCTCGAAATCGCGCGCGCTGCCGTCGTCGCGGGCCACCACCGCCCGCGCCTGTGTCAGCTCGACCACCAGCCGCGCCAGCTGCTCGCGCCGCACCTCGGCCCACTCGGCCAGGTGCTGGACCGCGGCGATGCCGTTGTACCAGTCGACGAAATAGCCCGGCAGCAGGTCGGCCTCGCCGTGCAACAGCCGGAACGCGTCGGCTTGCGGGAACATGGCCTTCCGCCGTTCGAGCGCGCGCCTCAGCCGGGTGGCGAGGAATTCCTCGTCCAGCTCGGAGTCGGCGCGCGAAAGGACGCGAAGCGCGATCGGGCTTTTCACAGCCCAGAAGCCGCGGGCGATGAAGTTTCCTCGCGCATCGGCGATGCGAACTTCGGCGCCGGAAGCGAGGTCAGGCGCGTCGTGGACGTCGGAGCGGAAGATCCATGGATGGCCCGCTCTCGCGCGCGCGGCGCCCTTCGGCGTCACCGTGATGGTGGGTATCTGCATGGAAGGGTGGGCAGTCTGTCACGGGCGCAATTTGCACGCATGGGTTAATCTTGTCCGAATGACGCCAGACGACGGCGCCGGTTCGGCAGCGAAAGTCACCCCTCTCGGCGCGCCGCTCAGCCCGGAGGAGGCCCGCAAGGTCGCTTCCTCGCTGCAGGCGAACATCGGCCGCGCGCTGCGCGGCAAGCAGGAGATCGTCGAGCTTGCCCTCGCGGCGCTGGCGGCTTCGGGGCACCTCTTGCTCGAGGACGTGCCCGGCGTCGGCAAGACCACGCTGGCGCAGGCGCTGGCGCGGTCGCTCGACCTGTCGTTCGCGCGGGTGCAGTTCACCAGCGACCTGCTTCCCGGCGACATCACCGGCGTCTCGATCTACGACCAGAACCGCGGCACGTTCGTCTTCAAGCCGGGGCCGCTGTTCGCGAACCTGGTGCTCGCCGACGAGATCAACCGCACCACGCCGCGCACCCAGAGCTGCCTGCTGGAGGCGATGGCCGAGGGGCAGGTCTCGGTCGACGGCGTGGCGCGGCCGCTGCCGGGACCGTTCATGGTGCTCGCGACCCAGAATCCGCACGAGCACGCCGGGACGTATCCCTTGCCCGAGTCGCAGCTCGATCGGTTCCTGTTGCGGTTGTCGATCGGTTATCCGGGGCCCGAGGTCGAGCGCGATCTGTTGCTCGGCGGAGGCACCCATGAAGAGCTCACGCACCTGCGGCCGGTCGCGTCGGCCTCCGACGTGCGGCGGCTGCAGGCGGCGGTGGCCGGCGTGCGGGTCGCGCCGGAGATCGCGGATTACGTGCTGGCGATCGCTGCGGCGACGCGGAGCACGCCGCTGGTGTCGCTTGGCGCGTCGCCGCGCGGCGCCATCGCGCTCTTGAACGTCGCGCGGGCCCGCGCGTTGCTTCGCGGACGCGGGTACGTCGAGCCGGACGACGTGAAGGACTTGTGCGTGCCGGTCCTCGCGCATCGGATTACGCTCGCCGGCCGCGGGCCGGGAGGCGGCGAGATCGAACGGCTCGCGGCGGAGCGGGTGGTCAGGGATCTGGTCGAGCAGGTGCCGGTGCCGGAATGAGCACGCCGGCGTGGAAACGGCGGCTCAAGACGACGAAGCTCGGCTGGTGGTTCATCGGCATGACCTTCGGAATCGGCGTAGCCGCGATCAACACCGGGAACAACCTGCTGTTCCTCGTCCTCGGGATGCTGCTCGCTTCGATCATCGTCTCCGGCATCCTGTCCGAACAGAGCCTGCGGGCGGTGCGGATCGAGCGGCGGCTGCCGGCGGGCGCGTCGGCGGGGCAGCCGGCGCTGGTCGGGCTGGTCGCGCGCAACGGAAAGAAGCGCGCTCCTTCGTTCTCCCTCGAGCTGCGCGAGAAGGGCGGCGACATTCAAGGCCGCGGATTTCTTGTCGTCTTGGGCGCGCAGCAGACGGCGGAGGTGGCCTACCGGTTCGTCCCGCACCGGCGCGGACTGCACCGGTTCGAGCAGCTCGAGGTGGCGACGCGCGCGCCGTTCGGGCTGTTCGAGAAGTCGCGCCCGCTCGATGCGCCGGCCGAGATGGTCGTCTTCCCTCGCAAGGTGCCGCCGCCAGCGGCGCAGCCGCAGGCTCTGGCCCGGGAGGGCGAGCGGCCCGAGGACCGCATCGGCCTCGGCCTCGAGGTGCATTCGCTGCGCGATCATCGGGCCGGAGAGGACGCGCGGACGATCCATTGGAAGTCGAGCGCGCGGCACGGGCGGTTGATCGGCGTCGATCGCGAGCAGGAGCGGCGGCGCCGCGTCTGCATCGTCGTCGACAACCGGGCGCTGGGCGGGGCTCCGCTCGATCGCGCGGTCGAACGAGCGGCGGCGCTGGTCGAGCGCGAGCTCGACGCAGGCGCCGAGGTCTCGGTCTCGGTCGCCGGCCGGAGGCTGCCGGCCGGAAGCGGCGACACGCACCTGCGCGAGGCCCTGACGCTGCTGGCGCTGCTCGAGACCGCCCCGGCGTCGCCGCCGCCGGAGCCGGACCCGCAGGCCTCGGTGATCGAGGCGCGGCCGTGAACGCTCGTCTCTTCGCCGGGCGCGGCCTCACGCTGCTCCAGGCGCAGTACTGGGCCGGAGCCCTCGCGGCGGTGTTCGCGTTCCTCGCCTGCGCGGTGTCGGGCGAGCTCGGTCCGGGCCTGGTGCTCGTCTTCGTCGCCGCGTTCGTCGGCGGGCATCTCTACGGCCCGCGCGTGTACGGGAAGGGGGAGTGGGGCTGGACGGTGTTCATCGTCGGCGCCTTCTTCGTGCTGGTCGCCCAGGTGATCACGACGGGGCTCGACGTGGTCCTCGCCGCCTGCCAGTTCGCGGTGCTGCTCTGCATCCACCGCCTCTGGCACCGGCGAACCCAGCGCGACGAGCTTCTGCTGATGCTGATGTCGCTGCTGCTGCTCTGCGCGGGCGCCGCGCTCTCGGCCGAATTGACCTTTGGCTTCGCGTTTCTGGCGTATTCGGTCTGTGCGACGTGGGCGATGGCGCTGACGCACCTGCGCTTCGAGATCGAGGCCGGACGGGGTCCCGCGGGATCGGCGGCGCTCCTGCAATCGCGCCGGATCGCGACCCCGGCCCTGCTCGGCGGCCTCGCGGCACTGGCGCTGATGGGCCTGGTCGGGGGCGCGATCGTCTTCTTCACCTTCCCGCGGGTCACCATCGGCGGGCTTCGGCGCGCGACGCGGAACCAGCCGGCGCCCGGCCTCGGCGACCGCGTCGATCTCGCGGCCCACGGCGTCGTTCCCGACGACCCGCGCGTCGTCCTTCGCGTGCGGCTCGCCCCGGATCCCGGGCGCCAGACGCTCGACATGCACTGGCGGGCGAGGGCCCTGGAAGTGTGGACCGGCAGGGGTTGGCGGATGTATGGCAGCGGCGTCGGCGCGCCGATGCGGCGGCTGCCGCCCGCGCCCTGGCTGTTCCACGCGTACGGCCGCAGGGGACCGCCGCTGGTCGCGGACATCGAGGCCGTGGCAGGGTTCAGCGACGGGGTCGTGATCACCCCCGAGGGATGGCCGCTGGGCGTCGAGTTCAAGCGGCCACTCAACGCGGCCGGCACGCAGCCGCACCTGCTGGTCGGGGGCGCGGGCGACCTCTTCTACCAGCCGGTCGACGTCGGCGACCTGCACTACGTCGTGACGGTGAACGACGAGGAGCCGTCGCGCGACCTGATGCGCCGGCGGCCGACGAAGTATCCGACGTGGCTGCAGGTCGACCTCGAGGTGCCGGGGAACCTCGATCCGCGGGTGGCCGCGCTGGCGCGGCAGCTCGGCGGTGGGAAGGATCCGGCCGACGCGGCGATGGCGATCGAGGCGTACCTCTCGTCGAAGCTCGGGTACACGCGCGAGTTGCCCGGGGAGGTGAAGGACCCGATCGCCGACTTCCTCTTCGTCAGGAAGAAGGGCCATTGCGAGCTCTTCTCCAGCGCGATGGTGCTGATGCTGCGGACGCTCGGGATTCCGGCCCGGAACGTGACCGGATATTACGGGGGGGAGCTGACCGCCGGCGGATACTACGCGGTCCGGGCGGGCGACGCGCACAGCTGGGTCGAGGTGTACTTCCCGCAGATCGGCTTCACCCGCTTCGATCCGACTCCGGCGGGAGAGCGCGGAAGCCAGCTCGACTCGATGTGGGCGCGGGTGGTCCTGCTCTGGGACTCGCTGCAGCAGAAGTGGCGGGCGTTCGTCGTCGATTACGACCTCGTCTCGCAGGCGCAGGCGGTGAAGCGGATCGGAGCGGCGCTCGACGAGGCGGCGCGCCGGCTGTCGGGAAAGGCCGGCGCGGCGCCGCGGCTGCGGGTGGCGCTGCTCGCGGTGCTGGCGCTCGCGGGCGCGGGGTTGCTCGGCTTCGCCCTCCGCCGCGTCCGGCTGCCTTCGTTGGGCGGCAAGGAAGGGCGGCGGGCGCTCGGGCCCGATCAGCGGCGCGCGCTGCAGCTCTGGCGCAAGGCGCGGGTGCGGCTGTTGCGCGCGGGCCTGGATTTGTCGCCGGCGACGACCCCTCGCGAGGCGGCGCGACGGTCGCGGTTGGAAGCGGCGTCCGCCGTGGCCTCGGCCTACGCTGCCGCGCGATGGGGCGGCGCGCCGCTGCCCTCCGAGACCGCTCGCGCGCTCTTGCGCCGCCTGGATACGGAGTTGCGCGGCGATGCCTGAGCTGCCGGAAGTCGAGATCGCGCGGCGGCAGCTCGAGTCGTGGCTGTCGGGGCGGCGCATCGTCTCGGCGCGGGCGCCAAAGACTCGCGTGCTGCGCAGCCAGCGGCCGCAGCGCTTCGCGGAGCTGAAGGGGCGGCGGCTGCAGGAGATCGAGCGGGTCGGGAAGTGGATGCTGCTCAAGTTCGACGGCGGCGAGGGGCTGATCTCGCACCTCGGGATGACGGGCAAGTGGGTGCGGCGCGGCAGGGACGAGCCCGCGACGGCCTATCTGCGCGGGACCCTGGAGCTGTCCGACGGACACGCGGTGGATTACCGGGACCCGCGGCTGTTCGGGTTGTTGCTCCGCGGAAAGATCGAACAGTTACGACAACTTCCGTCGTTTCGCGCGCTCGGGCCCGATCCGCTGCCCGGGATCGACGCGGACCGGTTGCACGCGGTCCTCAAGACGACGCGGCGGTCCTTGAAAGAAGCGCTGATGGACCAGCGCGTCTTGGCCGGGCTCGGCAACATCTACGTCAGCGAAGCGCTGCACCGCGCCGAGCTCAATCCGCAGCGGCGGGGGACGAGCCTCAAGCGCGCGGAGACCGACCGGCTGGTGGAAGCGATCGGCGACTCGCTGCGCAACGCGCTCTCCGAGGAAGAGAGCGACGAGCCGATCACCTACGTCGAAGAGGGCGGCGAGAACTTTTTCCTCGTCTACGATCGGGCGGAAAAGCCGTGCAAGACGTGCCGCACGCCGATCAAGCGCATCGTGCAGGGGGGCCGGAGTACGTACTTCTGCCCGCGATGCCAGCCGAGGAGGCGGTAGTCCGGTCTGCTGCCGGACGCGTTTGCCTCCGCTCCGTACCGTCCCCAAGTTCGCCGGAGTGACGTCGCAGGCGAAAGAGGAGCGCGACGCCCACCGCCGCGCGCTGGCGATCCTGCAGGACCAGGGCTTCGAGCCCATGGTCGGCGGCGCCTATGCGCTCAAGACCCACACCGGCATCTGGCGCGACACCAAGGACCTCGACCTGTTCCTGCGCAAGGACCACATCGAGCGCGCGCTCGAGGCGCTGGCCCGCGACGGGTACCGCACGGAATTCACCGACCCGCTCTGGATCGCCAAGGCGTTCTGCGGTCCGTATTTCATCGACCTGATCTTCTCGTCGGGTAACGGGATCGCGATCGTCGACGAGCTCTGGCGGCGGCGGGCGGCGAAGTGCGAGGTCCTCGACCGCCAGGCGCTGGTGGTGCCGGCGGAGGAGATGATCTGGTCGAAGGCCTTCATCCAGGAGCGGGAACGCTTCGACGGCGCGGACATCCACCACCTGCTGCGCTGCAAGGGCGCGAAGCTCGACTGGAACCACCTGCTGTGGCGATTCGGCGAGCGGCACTGGGAGATCCTGCTGGTGCACCTGATCACGTTCCGGTTTTCCTTCCCGAGCGACAAGGATCAGGTGCCGCGCTGGGTGATGCGTGAGCTGCTCGGGCGGTTGCAACAGCGGGAGGACGAACCGGCGGGGACCGATCTGGTCTGCCGGGGGACGCTTCTCTCGAGGCAGCAATATCTCCACGAGACCAACGTGGAGGGTTATCTCGACGCACGTGAAACGGAATCGGATGGCTGGACCGGCGATCAGGTGTACCCGGTGAAGTACCCGGACGGGTCCGAAGGGCAGGACGATGCGCATCGCGGCGGTCGGTGATCTTCACTGCCGCGCGGACACGCGGCGAAACATCGCGGTCGCGCTCCGCGGAGTGGACCAGGAAGCCGAAGTGCTGCTCCTGGCCGGCGACCTGACCGATCACGGCACGCCCGACGAGGCGCTGTGGCTGGCGGAGGAGCTGTCGCAGGTGAAGATGGAGCGCTGCGCGGTCCTCGGAAACCACGACTACGAGTCGGGCCAGGACGCGGTCGTGCGCAAGACGCTCACCGACGCCGGCGTCCACGTGCTCGACGGAGACCCGTGGGAAGTAAACAGCCTCGGCGTGGCGGGAGTGAAGGGCTTCGCCGGCGGGTTCGATGCGGCGCAATTGCAGCGGTTCGGCGAGGATGCGTTGAAATCGTTCGTCGACGCCTGCATCGCCGAGGAGCTGAAGCTGGAAAAGGCGCTCTTCCGGCTGCGGACGAAGCACCGCGTGGCGCTGCTGCACTACTCCCCTTGCCGGCCGACGCTCGAGGGCGAACCCCTGGAAATCTTTCCGTTTCTCGGCGCGACCCGGCTGGCGGGGCCGCTCGATCAGCTCCGGCCCAACCTGGCGGTCCACGGCCATGCCCACCGCGGCACCCTGCGCGGCGCGACCGGCGGCGGCGTGCCGGTCTTCAACGTCGCGCTCCCGGTGCTGCGCCGCCTCGAAAAGCCTCTCGGCTACCTGACGATCGACCTGTAGAGATACGTCAACCGGAGCTCGCCGGCGTTCGATCTCGCCAGCGCGTCCGGACCGATGTGGATGAACTTCACTCCGGTCCGCGCCAGGTGCGCCTCCACCCACTTCAGCGTCTGACTCGCCCAGATCGAGAACATCGGTCGCTTGCGCACCTTGTCCGCCGCCCGCCAGAACGTCACTTGCGCGTAGAGCCGGGCCGGTTCCAGCTCTCCCTCCGGCGTCTCCTTGAGCCGCAGCACCAGGCAGTCGCTCCGGTCCTCGTCGATCTGCGCCCAGCCGGCGAAGGGGCCGGCCGGCTGGACGTGGGTCACGATCTCCGTCGAGTGTTTCCTGTGCAGCAGGTAGATCCGTCTCTCTCCGGGCAGCGACTGACGGCGCTCGAGCCCGGAGGGGTTCTCGAGCAGCATCCGTGGATCGCCGCGCAGGTACCGGCCTTGCGAGACCACCAGCCCCGGCTCGCGCGCGGCGATCTTCGCGATCAGCTCCTCGACGTCCTTTTCGGTCAGAAACGCCCACAGCTGTCGCGCCGCCATCGGGCGCAGGATGTCATCATTCGATCACGACCTGAAGCGCGTCCGTCTCTCCTTCGTCCCGGCCGAGGAGCACCTGGAACTCCCCGCGCCGCACGAACTGGCCGTACAGGCGCGATCCGGCGACCTCCGCGCCTCCCGGCAGCCGCCAGTTGACCCCGGCGGCCTCGCCGTCCGCGGCGCTCAAGACGCATCCGGCGCCTGCCTTCGCGTGCACGCTGCCGTCCTCGCTCAGCGAGCATCCTTCTCCGAACAGGACGATCTCCGGCGCATTGCCGATCTGCAACGCCACCGCCAGCGAAATGCCAGCGCCGGATTCGTCCTTGAACGTCACCTTGCCGTCGTGCTTGCCGGCGGCGAGCCGCGCCGGATCGACCTTGACCGACACGCGGGCAGGCGTTTCGCCCCTGGTCTGCGTGACCACGATCCATTTCTGGTCGGCCTCGGCCGTCCATTTGTGCGCCCCGCCGCCCTCGGCTCGGATCGAGATCGTCTGCGCGCGCGGCGTCCGGCCCGCCTTGGCGGTGAACGAGAGCGATTCGCGGGACAGCTCGAGCGCACCGGGTCCGCCGCCGGTTCCGTCGAGCGCCGCGAGGGCACGCGCCGCATCGACGCGGCCATGTTCGACACCGGGCATGGGGATCGCCGACGAAAGGATCGCCTTGCGGACGTCCGCGAGCGATGCGTTGGGATGCGCGGCCCAGAGCAACGCCGCGACACCGGCGACGTGCGGGCTCGCCATGCTGGTCCCGTCGTAGCGCTCGTACTGGCCGGGTGCCGTCGTCGACAGGATTCCGACGCCCGGAGCCGCGACCAGCGCGCCCTTGTCGGAGAACGACGCGAGCAGGCCCTCCGGCGTCGTCGCGCCGACGGAGAGGACGTTGTCGAGCTTCAGGTTCGCGGGAAAATCGGGCTTCGCCTTGGCGTCATTCCCTGCGGCCGCCACGAAGAGTACGCCCTTCTTTCCGGCACGCTCGATGGCCTTCGAGAGCACCTGGCTCGCGCCGCCGCCGCCCCACGAGGCATTGACGATCCGCGCGCCGTGGTCGGCCGCGAAGTCGATCGCCTTCGCCAGCTCGTCGCTGCGGCCGCCCTGCGGACCGATCGCGCGCAGCGCCATCAGCGAGACCTTCCAGTTCACGCCCACGACGCCGACGCGGTTGTCGCCGGTCGCGCCAATGGTTCCGGAGACGTGCGAGCCGTGCCAGCGTTCGGCGCCGGACGCGGCCGGCGATGGGTCGGCGCCGTCGTCGACGAAATTCCACCCGTTCACGTCGTCGACATAGCCGTCGAGGTCGTCGTCCTGCCCGTTGCCGCCGAGCTCCTGCTCGTTGACCCAGATGTTCGCCTTGAGGTCCGGGTGATCGAGCGCCACGCCGTCGTCGACGACCGCCACCGCGACCGCACGCTCGCCGGTCGTCCGCGCCCACGCCCCCGGAGCGTCGATTGCGGCCAGACCCCACAAGTCCTTGTAACGAGGGTCGTTTGGGGCTTTCGACGGCTGGTAGATGTAGACCGGTTCGGCGAACGCGACGCCGGCGTGCCGCGATGCCTCCTCCGCGGCAGCGACCGGGTCGGTGCCGGGCTCGATCGGCACCCGCAACAAGGGCGCTTCCTCGTGCGGCGCGACCGACGCCAGCGCGACGATAGGTGGACCCGCCGAGGCGTCTCCCTCGTGCGCGGGCGGGGCCGCTCCGGGCTCGAGCTGGACGAGGATCGAATCGGTGGCGTGGATCGCGGGCTTGTCGGAGCCGCCGCAGGCGATGGTCGCCGCGATCGCGGCGATCGCGGCCGATTTCCGGCGGCGGCGCGGCGGCGTCGGAAGCTCGAGCTCGTCGTCGTCGAACAGCGGATCGCGCGGCTCGAAGCGGGCATCGGTGTAGCGGAGCGGATCGCCCGAGCCGTCGGGCAGCGGCAGGATTCGTTCGTAGCGCACGTCTTCCCCCAGCGCCGCGGGATGCGGCTCGGGGGGTGATTGCAGCCCGCGTGCCGGCCGCTTTCAGAGGGAGGCGTCGCGTTTTGGGAGTATCAGAATGAGACGGCCGACTCGAAATCGAGTGTCCCAATCGAGTGTCCCAATTGACTGTCCCCAGTCAGCGCGTCCTCAGACCAGCTCGTAAGCGCGGGCGAGAGCTGCGTCGAGC
>JAIVGS010000093.1 GCA_020201435.1 Myxococcales bacterium | reverse complement strand
CGCTCCTCGTCCCCTATCACGAGCAGGCCGCGAAGCGTCGCGCGTCATACCGGCCCGCGCGCGACGAACGGCTCGGAGTCGCCTGGGGCTATCCGGTCGCCGCCGCGGTGCTGCTGGCTATCGCCTTCGGGCTGATCTGGGCCAGGTTGTCGAAGCGCTCGTAAGGGTGTTCGAACCAGTCTCGCACCACGCGCGAGAGCACGCTGGCGTGGAACCCGTCGATGAAGCGGTGGTCGAACGTCGCGTTCACCTTCATGATCTTGCCGACCGCGAGCTTCCCGTCGCGGACGACCGGCGCGTCGCGGACGTTGCCGAGCGCGAGGAGGATCGGCACCCGCGAGTACGGCACCAGCGGCACGTACGCGGTGTCGAGGCCGAGCGATCCGACGTTGGTGATCATCATGCTGCCGAACGGGTCCGAGGGAATCCCCGCCCACCGGAGATCGAGGTTCAAGGTGAAGGAGAGGAACGAGATCAGCTTCAGAAGCCGGTTGAGCAGGAAGTACGGCGCGTCGAGGAACGCCTTGCGCGTGCTCTCCAGCGCCGGGTCCTGCCGCTTGCGGACCTTCTCCACCTTGGCGTTGAAATCGTCGTAGATCTCGACCAGCGATTTCTGCTCGACGTCGTAGATCGTCGCGCCGGAGAGATCGGTTTTTCCCTCGCCCTCGTCGGTCATCACCACCTGGAAGAAGATGCCGATGCGCTTGCGCAGGTAGATGCGGTTCCAGCGCAGGACCGCATTCGCGTCGGGCACTTCCTTGAGCGCCATCGCCGCGACTTTGGCCATCATGTGGCTGACGGTGAGCTTGCGTCCGGTGCGCGCCCGGAATTCGGCGACGTAGCGCATCGCCTCGTCCATGTTGACTTCCATCGTGCCGTAGACCGACGGGTCGTACGCATCCGACCAGGTGCCGATGGCGATCTTGCGGAAGCTCGAGACGTCGTGCTTCGGAGTCAGATCGAGGTTGGGCATTTCCGGCGTTCCCCCGCTTTCGATACTATCTCAGTTGTTGCGCAGCGCCTCGGCAGGATCGACGCGCACAGCGCGGGATGCGGCGAGCGCGGACGCGAGAGCAGCGACGGCGGCGAGCAGCAGCGGGACGCTCACGAACGTGGCCGGGTCGAGCGGACCGACGCCGAAGAGGAACCCGCGCAGCGCGCGCGCCAGCGCCGCGGCTCCCGCGATGCCGGCGGCGCAGCCGATCGCGACCCGCACCATCGTCTCGCGCGTCAGCTCGCCGACGACGCGCATGGCGGTCGCGCCGAGCGCCATCCGCACGCCGAGCTCCCGCGTCCGCTGTGCGACGAGGTAGGCGGTCACGCCGTAGATGCCGGCGGCGGCGAGGAGCGCGGTGATCAGCGCCATCACCGAGAGCAGGCCGAGCGTGAACCGGCGCAGCGAGAGCGACGCGCCGATGCGGTCGTGCATCGTCTCCGCGTGGACGATCGGCTGGTCGCGGTCCATGCCCCAGATGACCTCGCGCACTGCCGGCGCGAGTTGCGCCGCGGGGACCTTACCGCGGACGATCAGCGTCAAGTTCGGCCAGCCGACGACGCCGAGCGGCCGCCACGCCTCGGGCCGCGGCTGCTTCTCGAGGCCGAGATGGTGCACGTCGCCGACCACGCCGACGACTTCGCTGGGTACGGTTTCTCCCCACACGAGCACACGGCGTCCGAGAGGATCGCCGCTGCCGAACGCCTTGCGCGCGGCGGTCTCGTTGAGGACCACGGCCGGCGGCCCTTCGCCGCGCAGGTCGGCCTCGGTGAAGGTGCGGCCCTGGCGGAGCGGGATGCGCAGCGTCTCGAAGTAGCCGTCGGAAGCGAGGCGGAGATCGCACGGGAACGAGTCTTTCTCGCGGCCAGGGAGCGCGAGGTCGCCGACGGTGTTGTTGGGCGAGAACGGCAGGCGCGAGACGAAACCAGCGTGATCGATGGTCGGCCCCGCGCGCAGCCGCCGCAGCGCCTCCTGCGAGAATCGCAACTGCGCCGGTTTGTCGGGGTACCGCGCCTTGGCGAGCGGCAGGTCGGCGGCGAGGACGCCGTCGGCATCGAAGCCAGGATCGACCGACGTCACGCGCGCGAAGCTGCGCACGAGCAGCCCCGCGGCGACGAGCAGCACCAGCGAGAGCGCGACCTCGAAGGCGAGGAACGCCGACCGCAGCCGCGCCTGCCGCCGGCTGCCGGTCGCGGCACGTCCGCCTTCCTGCAGCGCCTGGGCGAGATCGAATCGCTGCAGAGCGCCGAAGAGGCCGAGCGACGCGCCGCACGCCGCGGTCAGGAGCGCCGCGACGAGCGCGACGGCGGAGCTCAATTCCGGCGCCGGCAGCGTCGCGCCCTGCGGGCTCAGCCGGACGAGCAGCGGCGCCCCCCAGGCGGCGGCAGCGAGCCCGATCGCGCCCGCAGCGAGCGAGAGGACGAACGCCTCGGAAAAGAAGAGTCGCCAGAGCGCGCCGCGGGTCGCGCCGAGCGCCATCCGCACCGCCGACTCGTGCGATCGCGACACGGCACGCGCCAGGAACAGGTGGGCCGCGGTTGCCCATGCCACGCCGAGGATGAGCGCGACCACGCCGAGCAGGCCGAGGAGCAACGGCCGCGTCGCGCCGTACAGGTTCTCCCGGAGCGGGACGATCTCCGCCCCGATCCCTTTCTCTTCGTCGGGATGATCGGCCTCGAGCCGGGCCTGCACCGTCCGCAGTGCTGCCGTGGCCTGTTCGAGCGAGACGCCCGGCTTCAGCCGAGCAAGCACGGTGAGGAAATGCCGCGCCCGGTCATGGTCGGGATCGATCGGGTAGGTCGGATGCTCGGGCACTTGCGCGTGCGGCGAGAGCCAGATCTCGGCCAGCGGAGGGTACCGGAAGCGGGCGGGCATGACGCCGACGATTTCGGCCGGCTCGCCGTCGAGAGTCAGGGTCCGGCCGACGATGGCGGGATCCGAGCCGTAGCGCGATCGCCAGAGCGACTCGGACAGCACGGCAGTGCGCGCTCGCGCGGTGAGCAGCGCCCGCCCGAGCAGCGGCTGCGCGCCGAGCAGCGGGAAGAAATCGGCCGACGCGATCGCGCCCTCGACGCGATCGGGGTTGTCGCCGCCCGTCAGGGTGAACCCGCGCGCGGAGACCGCGGCCATCCGGTCGAACGCGCTCGATGTCTGCCCTTTCCAATCGAGAAAATCCGCGCCGTCGACCGTGATGCGGGTCCCGTTCGACGTCTGCCAGGCGGTGACGACGCGCCCGGGGTCGGCGAACGGAAGCGGCCGCAGCAGGACGGCGTCGGCGATCTCGATGACCGAGAGAGCGGCTGCGACGCCGAGAGCGAGGACGGCGGCGGTGAGGGAGGCGAAACCCGGGCTGCGGAGGAGGGTGCGCGGGTAGACCATCGGGGTAGCTTACGGCGGGTGCGTCCCGTGACGATCTCTGCCCAAATCGATCAGGTCTCATTGATTCGGGCAGAGATCCCTCTCCGCGCCGCCTTCGATCCCGCCCACGAAATGTCAGACCCCTTCGCTACGCTCGCCAGATGGAACAACTCTCCTTTCCCTGCAAAGGCCGCGGCGGCTGGCGTCCCAACGCCGGCCGAAAGCGCGGCGACCGGGTCACCCATCACGGCCGCTTGCCGTTCGGTCGTCCCGTCGTCGTCCACCTCGTCTGGCGTACCCGCGACGACGTCCGCAGCCTGCGCGGCCGCAAGCTGTTTCGCCAGATTCGCGAGTCCTTCCGCCGCTGTTGCGAGAAGCCCGGCTTTCGGCTCGTCCACTTCGCCGTGCTCGGCAACCACGTCCACCTGATCGCCGAGGCGGACGACCTCGAGGCTCTCTCGCGCGGCATGCAGGGCCTCGGCGTTTCCATGGCGAAGCGGATCAACTTCACGAGCGCGCGCAGCGGAGCGGTCTTCGAGGACCGCTTCTACGGCCGCTACCTGCCGACGCCGACCGAAGTCAGAAACGCAGTCACGTATGTCCTGCGTAACGAGGAGGGGCATGCCCGACGCGAGGGGTTACCGCCCCCGGCGGACCCGCAGGCCTTCACATCGCTGGGCCCGCATCCTCCGGGCCGCCCGCTCACGGTGCCGCCGCAGACCTGGCTCCTGCGCACCGTCGTTCTGCACATCTGAAGCGGGAACCAACACCAGGAGTCCGTGATGATCGCCGCCGCACGCGCACGACGATGAGGCGAAGAGTCCCGAACGATTTCGGGTGAGCAGTGATCCGACAGGCCGTACATCCGGCGCGACGATGCTTTCCGGTCCGCGCTGGCGGAGCTGACGACCGAGCGCGTCTGCCCAACCACCCTCCCGCGCGCCTGACCGACCCGGGGCGTGAGCGATCTCTCCCCAAATCAATGCACTGGCTTGATACGGGCAGAGATCACCCCGTCCGGCCCGTCCCCCCGGTCACCGGCGCCGATTCTTCTTCTTGTTCTGCCGCTCCTTCTTCCGCTTCTCCCGCAGCCGCTTCTTCTCCTCGTCCGACATCACCCGCGCCGGCTGCCCGCCCATCCCCATCAGCCGCTGCCTCGCGACGGCCGCCGAGTGCGACCCCTTCCCGCCCGCTGCCGGCAGCGGCCCCTGCGTCATCTCCTTCGGCAGCCCGAACAGCGCCGCCAGGTCCTCGGGCGGCATCCCTTTCAACTGATTCAACTGCGCGAGATTCCGGAAGCCCGGCAGGCGATTGAGCAGATTCATCCCCGGCGCCCCCGGCCCCCCGCTGAGCTGCTTCATCACCTTCTGCATCGCGAAGAACCGATCGAGCAGCCCCCGCACCGCCTCCTTCTTCTGCCCCGATCCCCGCGCGATCCGCGCGATCCGCTCGTCCCCGATGATCGACGGATTCTTCCGCTCCGTCGCGGTCATCGAGCCGATCATCGCCTCCACCCGATGCAGCTCCTTGTCGTCGAACGAGACCCCCTCCGGCAGCTCGCCGAAGAGCGGAAACTTCTCGAGCAGCTCGTTCACGCTGCCCATCTTCTTCACCAGCTTGATCTGCTCGACGAAGTCGTGCAGGTCGAATTGCCCGGAGAGGATCTTCTCCGCATCCTCCTCGGCCTTCTTCTCGTCGACGACCCCCTCGAAATCCTTCATCAGCCCGACGATGTCGCCGAAGCCGAGAATGCGGGACGCGAGCCCCTCGGGCCGGAACTCCTCGAGCTTGTCGAGCGCCTCGCCCATGCCGATGAACTTGATCGGCTTGCCGGTCACTTCCTTGATCGAAAGCGCCGCGCCGCCGCGCGCATCGCCGTCGAGCTTGGTCAGGACGAAGCCGGAAAGCGCCAGCCGCCGATCGAACTCGGCCGCCGTCTTCACCGCGTCCTGGCCGATCATCGCGTCGGCGACGAGTAAGATATTCTCCGGCTCGACGCGCGACTTCACGTTCTCGAGCTCCGCCATCATCTCTTCGTCGATCGCGAGCCGCCCCGCGGTGTCGTAGAGAATCACGTCCCGGCCCTTCGAACCGGCAAACGCAAGCGCGTGCTGCGCCATCTCCGGCGGCTTGACGGCATCCTCATGAAACACCGGAATCTCGAGCTTCGTCCCCAGCTGCTTGAGCTGCTCGACCGCCGCCGGCCGATAGATGTCCGCCGCCACCATCAGCGGCTTCTTGCCCCGTTTCTGCAGCAAATACGCGAGCTTGGCGACGGTGGTCGTCTTCCCCGACCCCTGCAGGCCGACCATCATGATCCCCGCCGGCCGCTCGCCCTTCTGCGACAGCGTCAACGACGTATCGACCGGCCCCATCAGCGCCTCGAGCTCGTCGTGGCAGATCTTGATGAAGTGGTCTCCGGGCGCGACCTGGAGCTTCCGCCCCTTCTTGTCGGTCGCGGTGGTCGTCACCACCTCGCCGACCGCCTTCTCCTTGACCCGCGCCAAAAACCGCTTGGCGACGTTGAACTCGACGTCCGCCTCCAGCAGCGCGACACGGATGTCCCGCAGCGCATCGTCGATGTTGGCTTCGGTCAGCTCCGCCTTGCCGGTAAGCTTGTGCTTGGCGGCCTTGAAGCCCTTGGTGACTGCGTCGAGCATGAACGCACCTCTCGTCGGGGCGCGCGTTCTATCATAGAGATGACCCCGTGGAGCACCTGCTCGCGCGCTTTCTGGCGAAGTTCACATACCTCGCGATCGTGGCGGTGCTGTCGGCGGCCGGCCTCGGCGTGCCGATCTCCGAGGACCTGACGCTGCTGCTCGGCGGCGCTCTCGCCGCGCAGGGCATCACCATGTACTGGCCCACGCTCGCGTCCGGCTACTTCGGCGTGATCCTCGGCGACGTGCTGATCCATCACTGGGGCAAGAAGATGGGCCCCGCCGCCTACGACCACAAGCGGGTCCAGAAAGTCCTCTCCCGCGAACGGCAACAGAAGCTGCAGAAGCATTTCGCGAAGCACGGCTTTCTCACCATCGTCGTCGGCCGCCACACGCCGATGCTGCGGGCGCCGATCTTCTTCCTCTCCGGCGCATCGCAGGTGCCGCTCTGGAAGTTCCTCCTCGCCGACGCGGTCAGCGCCGCGATCACCGTCCCGGTGGTCGTCACGCTCGGCTACTACTTCGGCGAGCACCTCGACGACGTCCGCAGGATCATCCACAAGGTGCAGTGGGTGATCGTGGCGGTCGTGGCGCTGGCGGTGATCGGCTGGCTGTGGCGGCGCCACCGCATCAAGCGATCTCGATGATCACTTTTCCATCGAGATGGCCGGCTTCCATCGCTTCGTGTGCGGAAGCGATCTCCGCGAGCGGAAAGCGGCGGACGATCGAATGGCGCAACCGCCGCGCCGCCAGGTGCGCGCCGATGTCGCGGGCGGCCGCGCGGTGCCGTTCGGCCGAGACGAGATAGATGAGCAAAAAGCGCACGGTCACGTTCTTGAGCAGGAACGGCCGAAACGGCAGCGGCGGCTCGCTGACTCCGTCGGACGCATAGGTCGCGATCACGCCGCTGGGCGCGATCACCTCGGCGCTGACGGGAAGATTCGCGCCGAACGCGACCTCGACGATGTGATCGACGGTACCGATCCGCCGCGCGAGATCGGGCGCGCGGCGATCGATCACCTGCTCGATGCCGAGATCGCGCACCTGCCGTTCCTGTTTCTCGTTTCCGACCGTCGCGATCACGCGCGCTCCGGCGAGCTGCGCGAGCTGCACCGCGTACCAACCGACCGCGCCGGTTCCACCGGTCACCAGCACCGTCTTGCCGGCGATGTCTCCGTCCGAAAACACGCACGCGTGCGCCGTCATCGCCGGGATGCCCAGGCACGCGCCTTCTTCGAACGAGACGTGGTCGGGGAGGGGTACGGCCTGCTCCCGCGGCACGACCGTGAATTGCGCCGCCGTACCATGCGGGCGTTGCCATTGCGCCTCGTAGATCCAGACGCGCTCGCCGATCCGATCGGCGGAAACGCCGCTGCCGACCCGATCGATGATGCCTGCGCCGTCCTGGTGCGGCACCACCCGCGGGAATTGCATCGCGGCCGGGCTCTTGCGCGACTTCGTGTCGGTCGGATTCACCGCCGACGCGCGTACGCGCACCCGGACTTCACCCGGACCCGGCTCCGGCTCCGGCAGCTCTCCGACCCGGAGGACCTCCCGGGCTGGACCGCGTCTCTCGTAGAAGGCAGCGATCATCTCGTTGGTACCCGGGGCCGGACTCGAACCGGCACGAGTTTTGGCTCAGAGCGTTTTAAGCGCTCCGCGTCTACCTGTTCCGCCACCCGGGTCCGGCGCGCTTTCGGAGAATGCTAACAAGAAACAATCGGTTGAACCATCGCGCGCCCAAGACATTCGATGGCCGCGCGCCGTCCGATCGGCTATTTTTCCCCGCCCCATGGACTTCGACCGCGATTTCGGAGTGAACCAGGTCTTCGTCGACGATCAGTACGAGCGCTGGCGCCAGAATCCGGCGGCCGTCGACGAGGAATGGCAGAAGTACTTCGCGCGCCTCCACGGCCTTCCGTTCCCGAGCGCGCCCGCCTTTCAGTCGAGCGCCTGGTCACAACCAGCCGCGCCCGTCACGACCCTTCCGACCGACGGGAACGGCCATTTCGCCGGCGCTTTGCTCGATTTCGCCGGCCCCGAGCTCGAGCGGCTCAAGGCCGAAGAGCTGCAGGAGCACGTCGCCGAGCTGATCAACGCGTACCGCATCCGCGGCCACCTCTTCGCCAACCTCGACCCGCTCGGCCTTTTGCAGCCACCGCCCCCCGAGCTCGAGCCGGAGCACTTCGGCCTCAGCGAAGCCGATCTGGACAAGACGTTCGTCGCCGGCGACTTCGCCCACGGCGGCGAGATGAGCCTGCGCGAGATCATCGCCCGCCTCAGGCACACCTACTGCCGCACCATCGGCGTCGAGTACATGCACGGCGAGGATCCGGCGATCAAGAAGTGGCTCCAGGAGCGGATGGAGTCGACCGGAAACGAGCCGAACCTGACCCGCGAGCAAAAGCTCCGTATTCTCGCGAGGTTGACCGACGCGGAGACGCTCGAGACGTTCCTCCACCGCAAGTACATCGGCAAGAAGCGCTTCTCGCTCGAAGGCGGCGAGAGCCTGATCCCGCTGATGGACTGGCTCCTCGACGAGTTCGAAAAGCTCGCCGGCGAGGAAGTCGTCATCGGCATGGCCCACCGCGGCCGCCTGAACGTGCTGGTCAACGTCCTCGGCAAGCGCCTCAACGAGCTGTTCGCGGAGTTCGAGGATCAGGAAGTCGAGACGATGCTCGGCCGCGGCGACGTCAAGTACCACATGGGGTACTCGAGCGATCGCGGCAAGCTCCACCTCTCGCTCGCGTTCAACCCGAGCCATCTCGAGATCGTCGACCCGGTCGTCGAGGGCCGCGTGCGAGCCAAGCAGGATCGCAATCTCAACTGGGCGGGCGCTCCCGCCGTGCGCGATCCGGAACGAAAGAAAGTGCTGCCGGTCCTGATCCACGGCGACGCCGCGATGGCCGGCCAAGGCATCATCGCGGAGGTCTTGAACCTCGCGAACCTGGAGGGCTACACGAGCGGCGGAACGATCCACGTCGTGATCAACAACCAGGTCGGTTTCACCACCAACCCGGAGGACGCGCGCTCGACGCCGTACGCGACGGACATCGCCCGCGCCTTGCGCGCGCCCGTCTTCCACGTCAACGGCGAGGATCCCGAGGCCGTCGTCTGGGCGGTCCAGCTCGCCGTCGAATACCGGCAGACGTTCAAGCAGGACGTCCTGATCGACCTCTATTGCTACCGCAAGTACGGCCACAACGAGGGCGACGAGCCGGCCTTCACCCAGCCCAGGATGTACGAAGTGATCCGCAACAAAAAGCCGCCGCGGCAGGTGTACGCGCAGCGGCTCGGCGAAGAGGGCGTCGCGACCGACGGCGAAGCCGACGCGATCATGCGCAAGCGGATGGCTCGCCTCGAAGAGGAGCTGGAGCGGACCCGGAAGGAGGGCGCCCATCGGTCGGTCTCGGCGATGGCCGGCCTGTGGTCGCACTACCGCGGCGGCCCCGATTCGCAGACGCCGGAAGTGCCGACGCTGGTGCCGGTGGAGAAGCTGCGGTCGCTGCTCGACTGCCTCTCGCGGGTGCCGCAAGGCTTCACCCCGAACGACAAGATCGCCAAGCTATTGGAATCACGCAGGAAATTGTCCGAGAGTCCGACCACCGAACCGTTCGACTGGGGCGCCGGCGAGCACCTCGCGTTCGCC
>JAIVGS010000270.1 GCA_020201435.1 Myxococcales bacterium | reverse complement strand
GCCCGAGGTACTCGTGAGTGGGCCGAGCGTAGCAATAGCCGCAGGCATGCCAGCATCCGCGATACGGGTTGACGCTCCACGAGAAGCCGACATCGGGGCTGTCGTTGGAAGCGAGGATCTCGCGGGTGTGATCTTCGTACACCTCGAGCTTCGCGTCCGGTATCTCGCCGAGGTATTCCACCTCGCTCGAGAGCCATGGATTCGGCGGATTCGAGATCGGACGCAGGCCTCCCATGGCGGAAAAGCGTGCATCTGAACGCGCGTTCAGTCAACCTTTGAAGCGCCGGGGTGTAAGAGACCGCTCCTCAACGAGGAGGCACACACATGCAGAGCCGCGCGAATGCCGTCTGGGAAGGCGATCTGATGTCGGGCAAGGGGAACATCAGCGCCCAGAGCGGGACGTTCAAGAGCGCCAACCTGAGCTGGAAGGCGCGCACCGAGGGCGCAGCGTCGCACACGACGCCCGAGGAGCTGCTCGCCGCGGCGCACGCCGCGTGCTTCAGCATGGCGCTCTCGAATGGGCTCGCGAAGGGCGGGCATCCGGCGAAGAAGCTCGAGACCACCTGCACGGTCGAGTTCGGGCCCAAACAGGGCGGCGGGTTCGAAGTGAAGTCGTCCGCGCTCGAGGTCAAGGGCAGCGTGCCCGGCATCGATCAGGCCGCGTTCCAGAAGGCCGCCGAGGACGCGAAGAACGGCTGCCCGATCAGCGGGGCGCTGAAGATTCCGATGTCGGTCCAGGCGAGCCTGGCCTGACCACGCTCCAGTGGAGCGTCGATGCTCCACTTGATCGATCGGCAGGGTGAATGCAAGCGCCGGGGCTCACGGGCGTTTTTGCATGGCACAGAGCGTGCTCCGGCGGGCGGGTACCACCCCCGGAGAACCGATGAAAAACCTGAAATGGATCGGCGTGCTGGTCCTCACCGCCGCCTGCGGCGCGGTCGAGCAGGACGGCCTGGACAGCGACACCGACGACCTCTCCAGCACGACGTTCTCGATGGAGATGGTCCGCGCGAACCCTTCGCTGCTGCCGAACGTGACCCCGCCGAAGGACGTCCGCGTGGACGGCCGCGCTCGCCAGGAGACGAGCATCGAGGGCGCCATGCGGCAGCCGCTCGCCCAGCCCGGCGACTTCCTCTACACCGTGAACCAGCTTGGCCAGCTCCTGCAGCTGCCCGACCCGGCCATCCACCACGACGACAAGGGCGACGCGACCTATTCGCGCCAGCCCGGCGATCTCTTCGAGGAGAACGGCAAGCTCGACTGGCTCGACGTCGAGCAGGGCCATCTCGGCGACTGCTACTTCGCGGCCTCGCTCGCGGCGGTACTCTACGCGGACAACGGCAAGGCGCTGAGCCAGAACATGATCGTGCCGCGGCTGAAGAACGGCAAAATCGTCAGCTACTACGCGACCTTCCACCAAGCCTCCGGCCGAAAGGTGCGCGTCGAGGTCGATCCCGACCTGCTGCACCGCAACACCAACGGGCATGTGTTGTACATGCGCAACACGCAGACCAGGCCCGGGTACGAGGCCTGGAGCACGTCGCTGATCGAGAAGGCGTACGCGAAGTGGCACGGGTCGTACGAGAAGATCGGCAACGGCGGCACCGCCGCCGACGCGATCCACGCCCTCACCGGCAAGACCACCCGGTACTACGACGCGTCGGATTCGTCAGTGATTCCGCCCATCGAGAAGGCCGGCAAGGAAGGCCGCGCGCAGGTCGCGTGCACCTACGGCGAGCACAGCGGGGTCAAGTACCCGGTGGGCATCTACGCCGACCACTGCTACACGCTGCGCGGCATCCACCGCGTCGGCGCCAAGGTCTTCGTGCAGCTGCGCAATCCGTGGGGCCCGGGCAGCGCGAGCGATGCCGAACCGACCGAGCCGCCGACCGACGGCGTTCCGGACGCGCTGTTCGAGATCTCCCAGGCCGATTTCGCGCGCCTCTACAACAGCGTCGACATCGTGCCTTAGTGCCGGCTCTCGTCGGTTGACCCGATCGGCGGGCCGACGCGATCCCATGCGTCTTTCGCGGCGTGGCGAGCGTCGGGCCATTCGAGCTTCGAGTCGCCGCGAGACTGCACCCAGCCGGCCTCGAGATCGCGCTCGATGTCCTCCCACTTGCGGTCGCCGTGCATCATCCGGGCCTGCCAGCCGTATTGGTACGCGGGGCGGTAGGTTTCGTACGGCTCGCTCTGCCGGACGTAATGTCGGCCGACGTAGTTGTCGCGCCACCAGGTGTCCTCGACGGTCGGGTTGACCGACTCCGCCGCGGCCTTGCCGCCGAGGCCGCCCGCGACCGCGCCTACCGCCGCGCCGACGACGGCGCCGATCGGGCCGCCGACCGCTCCGCCGATGGCCGCTCCGGCCGCTCCCGCTCCCGCGGCGCCGGCGCCGACTCCGACCGGATGCGCTCCGGGACTCTTGGTGATCGGATCGCGATTTTCGGGGTCCTGCGTCACGCCCTTCTTGCGCCTCGCCATGGTTGCCTCCTGCGCAAAAGGTTGTTCCTGACGTTGCCTGCCGCAGCGGGCGTGCAAACCCTCCCCCGGTCTGCGGGAGGACGGCATGCGGCGCGTCTGTCTGTTCGCTTTTCTTGGTCTTTTCGCCTGCAAGGGGTCGGAGCCCGGGCAGCGGAGCCTGTCTTCGTCGGCGCCCGTCGATGCCGGACCGTCCGAGCCGCCTCCGCCGCCGCCGGGGCTGCCGCCGCCGGGGCACGAGGATGCCGGTACTCCGAACATCCCGGATGCCGGCTCTCCTGACGCGGGCCCGGTACGGGACGCGCACCGCGCCGGAGGCCTCGGCGCCGGCCCATTTTCGACCGCGCCGCTGACGGTCTACGGATCGGCGCAGGGGATCCTCGAGTTTCCGGTGGTGGCCGCCTCGGTCGACGAGGGCGAGAACCTCTGGGTCGTCACCGAGAAGGCGCTGTATCTGATGAGGCCGGGCTCGCAGACGTTCCGGCGCTACACCGCGGCGGACGGCCTGCACGTCGGGCCTGGCTACACCGAGCCGCCCGACATCACGCTGGTCGAGGGCGGCGCGCCCGGCGAGGCGTTCGTCGGCTACTACTGCCGCGATACGAACGAGGGCAACACGCCCGGCGCGCACACCAACGTCGATCCGTACGCGCACTGCGGGAAGATGGACCAGGTCCTGCTCAAGGACGACGGCACGCTCACCGTCAACCGCTACGACCTGCGCAACTCGAACGACGGCCATTACTACGAGACGCGGACCATCATGAGCATGGTCTACGACCACTTCCAGCACCCGGGGAACCTCTACGTCGGGTCGAACCACGGGATCACGCGCATCATCCCGTCCCGCTATTTCCCGCCGCGGCACTTGATCGACGATCCGTGGAACACGGCCGACGAGCGGGTCTGGTACGCGGATCACGTCCACCCGTGGGTGTGCAACGGCGGGCCGTGCAGCGATCCGTCGCGGG
Source organism: Myxococcales bacterium (assembly GCA_020201435.1). Taxonomy (GTDB): domain Bacteria; phylum Myxococcota; class Myxococcia; order Myxococcales; family 40CM-4-68-19; genus 40CM-4-68-19. Next base: position 6,255 of record JAIVGS010000270.1, on the reverse strand, counting down.
CATCGGCCTTCGGCGACTGGTTCGGCTTGACGCTCGCCGACGACGGTCGCTTGTGGATGGGCGGGCTGACCAACGCGGGCGCGATCCATTACCGGGAGGCGCTCGACGAGTGGGTGCAGAGCTGGCAGCCGCACAACCCGTTCGATCCGGCGTTCGGCGATCCGTATCCGGGGAGCGAGCCGGTGTTCGATCCACCGCGGGAGGGAGATCCCGTCAATATCCGCGCGGTTGCGGTGACGAAGGACGGGACGGTGTGGTTCGCGTCCGGCGAAGTCGAGGCCTGGCGCGGCCCGACGTACGGGCTAGCGTCATGGGGCGGGAAGGGGACGCTGTTTACGCACATCGATCCCACGCGGCTAGGATCTATCGAGTATAATATACTTGAACTACAAGCACTGCCCGACGGGCGCCTCGTGCTCGGCTTCCCGAACTCGGGCCTCTTGGTGTGGCAGCCCGGAGATCCGAAGGGTCACCGGCTGACGATGCGCGACGGGCTTCCCGGCGAACAGATCGGCCGGGTGACGCAGGACCGGATGCACGACCCCCCGATCCTGTTCGTCCCGACCGACGAAGGTCTCGCCGCTTTCCGCCAGGTGCCGTGACCGCTCCAAGGTGACCGCGGTCACGGGGCCGTGCTCTCCCTGATCGCGACGCTTGCGTGGGAACTATCGGTTGGCGCCGCAAACCCGATGCGGGACTACGTCCCGTCGTGGGCGCCTGTCCTGTCGCTCCGTGCCACCGTCCAGTGGCCGACGGCAGCCGCAGGTGTCCGCGCTCTCGCGATCGTGGGCCCCGAGGGATATTGGGACTGCGATCACCCTGAAAGGTACGAGGGCGGCTTTCAAGGCTGGGGGCTGCTTGCCGAAGGCGAGTTGCACGCCAAAACAGCGCCGGGCCAGGGTTTCCTGCGCGGAGCACTCGGCATCGGGCAACTGTTGCATCTCTCTCCGGACCACGGGTTTTCTTCGCCGCCCGCTCTGGTCGCGAGCCTCGGACCTGTCCTGCGCGGATCGGCCGGAGTGCGGTTCGCCATCGCCAGGGAATACCGCCTCGGCGCGGAAGCGGGGTTGCTGGCATTCACGGGTGCCGATTACGACAGCACCGCTCCCTGCTATTCGCAGCCGGCATCGCCCGGCAGCATCGTCGTGGTGGCGCTGATCCTGCTCACCCTCGAGTGGTCGCGCTGAGCGCTTGCGGGAGTTTTGTACAATTTGTACAGACCGCGCATGCGGAATGCGGTGCTGGCGGTGGCGGCAGCGGCCATCTTGTGGTCGACCGGGGGCCTGTTCATCAAGCTCGCCCCGATGCCGGCGCTGGCGGTCGCGTGCGGGCGGTCGCTGATCGCCGGCCTGTTCTATCTCGCCTTGTTGCGTCCGAATCTTCGGCTCGCGCGGTGGAGCACCGGCGCGGCGTATGCCGGGTGCATCGTCACGTTCGTCTCGGCGACGAAGCTGACCACCGCGGCGAACGCGATCTTCCTGCAGTACACCGGGCCTGCGTACGTGCTTCTGCTCTCGCCCTGGATCCTGGACGAGGCGCTGCGGCCGATCGACGTCGCCTGCGTGATCCTCTCGCTCGCGGGTATGTCGTTGTTTTTCGTCGGCAAAGTCGAGGCGGGGCAGACCTTTGGAAACGTCCTCGGGGTGGTCTCCGGCGTCTTCTTCGCGCTCGCGATCGTGCTCTTGCGGCGCGACGCCAAGTCGGGCTCCGGCGACGCGGTGCCGTCGACGACGCTGGGCAACTTCATCGCCGCCGCGGTCACGCTGCCGTGGGCGCTCGAGTCGCTGCCGGCGGTCGCGACCGGGCGCGGCGCCGGCGTGCTGCTCTACCTCGGCATCGTCCAGCTCGGCGTCGCCTATTGGCTCTTCGTGCGCGGAGTGCGGAAGGTGCCGGCGGCGGAGGCGTCGCTGATCTCGATGCTCGAGCCGGTGCTGAATCCAGTCTGGGTGCTGCTCGGAACCGGCGAGCGGCCGGGACCGTGGGCGATCGGCGGCGGCTTCGTCGTCGTCGGCGCGGTCGTTCTGCGGACGGTGTGGCCGCAGGGTCAGCGCGCGTCGACGACGAGCGTGTAGAGGACGCCCGCGTCGGCGTCATACCACCAGTCGATCGCGCGGCCCGAGGTCTCTTTCGCCACGGCGGGTTTGCCGGCGGGTCCGAAGCCGGCCTTGCCGACCGCGAAGTAGTAGGTGAGCGGTCCGAGCTCGATCTTCCAGGTGCTCTTGTCCGCCCAGGCCGGCTTCGGTTGGCGGGCGCGGGCGGCCTTGTCCTGCGCGACCTCGTCGGGCGACTTGCCGGACCAGGCTTTCTCGAGCTCGGCGATGCGGGTCTGGACCGCGGGCGGGCTGGTGGGCTCCCAGGCCAGAGCGGGCAGGGCAAGAAGCGTGATCAGCAGGGCGCGCATCGCGCCGTGGAGTCTACTTGAGCGCGCCGAGCCAGAAAACCTTGGTGCAGCCGCCCGCGCCGGTCGAGCCGATGACGGTGCCGTCGAAGCCGACGCTGACCGAGGTGACCCCGCCGAACGTCACCGGCCCGCAGGCGCTGCCCTGCGGCGAGACGACGTCGACGCCGTTCTTCTCGACGAGGCCGTAGGCTTTCGCGCCGCGGACGATCACCAGCTCGGCGCCGTCGCGCAGCCACGCGGGAGCGGGCACGAGCGTGGCGCTGTTCGGGTTGACGACCGCTTTCCAGTGGCCGTCGAGCGCGACGGCGACGCCGCCGCCGATCAACCCGCGCGCGGCCGCCGACGAGGCCGCGCCGAGGTCGAACGGCGTCCCGGCGCTGCCGTGGGTCAGGTCGAACCAGACGCCTTTCGCGGTCCCGCCGACGCCGACGACGGCGAGCACGGCGCCGCTCGCGTCCTCCGCGCCGGCGAGCGGCGTGCCGACGAGGGCGATGGGGACTTGCGTGATCTCGTTGCCGGTGGCGTCGACCTTGTGGACGACGACGTTGCTGCTCGTCGCGCCGATCGCGATCGTGCCGCTGCCGTAAGCGCGCTGGATCAGGGCGTTTTTCTCGACGGCGGCGAAGTAGTTCGGCGCCCCGCCTTCGGTCCAGTACTGGTCGACTCCCGCGGAATAGCCTTCGAAGCCCGTCGGCTGGCCGAAGACGATCGGTCCGGCCCGGAAGCTCGCTTGCCTCGCGCCGTTGGTGCCGAAGAGGTTCCAGGTCACGCCGTTTGCGTCGTGGGCCTCGGCCGCCATGACGCCGTTGCCGTCGCTGGTCGCGGCGGTGCAGGTCTGGCCGGCGGTGTACGGGACGTCGAAGGTGTAGGCGGGTCCGACCTTCGACGGCACGAGGCCGACGCAATCGGGCGGCGGTCCGGCGTCGATCGGGCCGGCATCCTGCGGCCCGGCGTCGGCGACCGGCAACGTCTGCGACGAGCCGGCGTCGGCGCCCGTCGGCACGGCGGCGCCGCCCCCACACGCGACTGCGAGCAGAAATGTCCCCGCCCAACGCACGGGCGCAACGGTGTGCACGGGACCGGCGAGCGGCTACCCGACCGCCATCAGCGACACGTCCTCGCGTTCGGAAGCGGGCAGATCGAGGAAGGCCGCCAGCACGTGCGTCGCGTGCAGGCGGCGTTGCTCTTCGAACAGAAGCCGCCCGCGCCAGCGCAGCTCGTCGCAGACCGCGTCGAGGACCTGAAGCGGCGTCGGCGCATCGGGCAGCCGCATCCGCACCGCGCGGCGGACGGCGGCCTCGTCGTCGTCGCCGAACGCCGCGCACAACAGCGCGTAGATGGCGTTGTCGATCTCGTTCTCGCTGTTCAGGCGCACTGCCGAGAGGTCGCGGGTGTCCATGGGATGGGCTTTTGCGATCTTCGGACCAAGCATTTTTTTCCCTGAAGTCCGAGGAAGTCCGAGGCCTGAGGCTCGAGGCCTCTCTACGATTCGTAGAATTGTAGAGCTTGACGAACCTCCCGCGGTGCCGCACGTAGGGGCGCATGCCGGGCCCTTTTGGCGCGCCAGAACCGATCGCTGCCGCTCTCGCGGCGCGCGGGTACGACACGCCGACTCCAGTGCAGGAAGCGATCCAGCGGCCGGACGCGATCGGGCGCGATCTGCTGGTCAGCGCCCGGACCGGCTCCGGGAAGACCGTCGCGTTCGGCCTGGCGATCGCGCGCGATCTGTTGCCGCTGCACAAGCCGGGCAAACCGGTGGCGCTCGTCGTCGCGCCCACCCGGGAGCTCGCGCACCAGGTCGCCCGGGAGCTGACCTGGCTGCTCGCGGGCGCGCGGGTGGCGACCTGCGTCGGCGGCGCCGACGTCGGGGCGGAGCTGCGCTTCCTGAAAGCGGGCGCGCAGGTGGTCGTCGGAACCCCTGGACGACTCTGCGATCACCTCGAGCGGCGGTCGCTGCAGCTCGGCTCCTTGAAAGTGCTGGTCCTCGACGAGGCCGACGAGATGCTCGACCTCGGCTTCCGCGACGAGCTGGAAGAGATCCTGAAAGCGGCGCCGGAAGAACGGCGCACGCTGCTGTTCTCGGCGACGATCCCTCGTGAAATCGAGCAGTTGGCGCGTCACTACGCGCGCGATCCGCTGCGGATCGCGGCCAACCCGCCGGCACAGGCGCACGCGGACATCGAGATCAAGGCCCACCTCGTCGCGCCGCGCGAGCGGGAGCACGCGGTGGTGAACACCCTGCGGTTTCACGACGCGCCGGCGGCGATCGTCTTCTGCGCGACCCGCGAGGCGGTGACTCACCTGACGCAGTCGCTGATCGAGCGTGGCTTTCCGGCGGTGCCGCTTTCGGGCGAGCTGACCCAGGCCGAGCGGACCCGCGCGCTGCACGCGCTGCGCGACGGGCGGGCGCGGGTGCTGGTCGCGACCGACGTCGCCGCGCGCGGCCTCGACCTGCCCGACGTGTCCCTCGTGGTGCAGGCGGACCCGCCGCAGAACGCGGAAGTCCTGCAGCACCGCAGCGGCCGCACCGGCAGGGCGGGCCGGAAAGGCGTGAGCGTATTGCTCGTCCCGCCCGGGGCGCGCCGCGCCGTCGAAATGATGCTGCGCAAGGCAGGCATGAACGTGCCGTTCACGCCGCCGCCCGACGCCGACGTGATCCGCGTCCGCGATCGCGACAAGCTCGTCCGCGAGATCGACCAGCTCGTGAAGGACCCGTCCGAGGACGATCTCGCGCTGGCGCATCTGCTGCTCCGCGAAAAAGACGCGCAGCTGCTCGCCGCCGCGCTGGTGAAATTGCGCCGTCAAGCGCTCCCATCTCCGGAAGATCTGCCGTTCACACGAGAGCTGGCGAAGAAGAAGACTTCGGGCAGCCGGCAGCCGGTCGCCGGGAGCCGCATTTCCGTCTGGTTCCGCGTCAACGTCGGTCGCTCGCGCAACGCCGACCCGCGGTGGCTGCTGCCGATCCTCTGCCGGCGCGGCTCGGTCGACCGGCGGCAGATCGGCCGGATCGAGATCGGCGCCGACGACACGCGATTCGAGGTCGCGCGCGCGGCCGCTGCGCACTTTCGTCGCGCGGTCGCGAAGCCGGATCGCAAGGACCCGAACATCCGCATCACCCAGGTCGATGCCGGGTAGGCGCGTCGTCATCCTCGGGGGCGGCTTCGGCGGCCTCTACGCGGCCCGCGCGCTGAAGAAGGGCGACGCGCGCGTGACGCTCGTCGACCGCAGCAACCACCACCTGTTTCAGCCGCTCCTGTACCAGGTGGCGACGGCGGCGCTGAGCCCGGCGCACATCGCGGTCGCGCTGCGGCGCGTGCTGCGGCGGCAGAAGAACGTCTCGGTGCTGCTCGCGGAAGCGGTCGGCATCGACACCAAAACGCGCAAAGTGCTCTTGCGCGACGGCTCGATCGATTACGACTACCTGATCGTCGCCACGGGTGCGACGCACTCCTACTTCGGCCACGGCGAGTGGTCGGCGTTCGCGCCCGGTCTCAAGTCGCTGCCGGACGCGATCGAGATCCGCCGCCGGGTCCTGCTCGCGTACGAGGCCGCCGAGCGCGAGTCCGATCCGGCGCGGCGGACGGCGCTGTTGACGTTCGTCGTCGTCGGCGCCGGGCCGACCGGCGTCGAGCTCGCGGGCGCGCTGGCCGAGATCGCGCGCCACGTCCTCGCGCGCGACTTTCGCAACATCGATCCGGCCTCGGCGCGCATCGTGCTCGTCGAAGCCGGACCGCGCGTGCTGCCGGCGTTCGCGGCCGAGCTCTCCTCGAAAGCGCAGCGGCGCCTCGAGCAGATGGGCGTGCAGGTGCTCCTCGGACGGCCGGTGACTTCGATCGACGCGGACGGCGTCTCGA
>JAIVGS010000359.1 GCA_020201435.1 Myxococcales bacterium | reverse complement strand
GAGTGTTGCCGGTGAGATGCGAGCCGAGACCCTGGACGGTGAAGTCCCACGCGCGGTCGTTGGTGTAGAGCGTGAGGTCGCCCTCGCCGACGTGCGCATGCCGCTGCGGAACGAGCGCGCCGTCGGAGAACAGGGGGTCGACCGAGGTCCCCGAGAAGCCGACCATCGTGTTGTCGCCGAACATCTTTCGCACCCGCAGGACCGCGTCGTTGCGCGCCTCCACCGCGCGGAAATCCTTGATGATCGGGGCGTTTGCGGGATGATCGGGGTCCGGCGTCAGGACCTGCGCCGAAACGCGCGGCTCCACCGCGGACAGCAGGCCGACGCTGGCGCCGCCGATGGTGCCGCTCACTTTCATCGCGCTCACGACCGGAACGCTTGGCTGCTCGAAGACCAGATGCTGGTCGCTGCCGAGGTTCAGGTCGTCCGAGGTCGGCGAGCCACGCCCGATCCGGCGCGAGTAAAAGAGCTGGTACGCGTCGCCGCCGTACGGCCCGCCGATGTCGACGCGGTACGGAAGCTTGAAGAGGTCGAGCCCTTCGAGGAAGAATGGCCGCTTCTCGGGAAAGAAGGTCTCGAACGTGGAGAGGTTGAGGATCCGCTGGTCGGCCTCGACTTGTCCGAAGTCGGGATTGAGCGTCCCGACCAGCGCGAGGTCGCTGGCCAGGTTGTAGCGAAGGTCGAGCCCGGCGCAGAGGCCGCCGCCGCGGTCGGCGTCGAAAAAGGTCGTCGCGCAGCTGCCGAGTTCGGGGTGGCCCTTCGCGTAAGTCGGCAGCGTGCGAAGGTACTTCGCGCCCAGGTACGGCCGCAGCTCCAGCTCGCGCACCGGGTGGATGCCCTCGATGCCGTCGATGAGCCCCAGCCGGCTGATGTCGCCTGCCCGGCCGTTGGGCCGAAAACGCCACTGGTCCTCTTCCTTGCGGCGCGAGAGGAGCCGGTAGACGTTGAAGCCCATGACCTTGGCGGCTTCCGGAATCCTCAAGCTTCTCAAGGGGATACGCATTTCGACCGACCAGCCCGTCGGCGTCTTCGCGACCGCCGAGTCCCACGCCGCGTCCCAGTCGGTGGTCATGTCGGTGTCGTTGAAATGGATCGCGTCGAGTTGCTGTCCGGCGGCGTACACCTGAAAGTGGTACGCGGTGCGCCGGTCGAGCGTGGTGTCGAGATCGAACTGGATCGTGTCGCCCTCGATGAACCGGTCGCGCCGGCTGAGGCTGATGGTCGGCGGATTCGGATCGTCGCAGACGGCGCCGAAGTAGAGGTACTCGTCGTCCCACAGCACGCGGAAAGCGGTGTGGACGCTCGCCGGCTTGCCCTCGTCGGGCGCGACCTGGGTGAAGTTGTCTTCGAGCGGCGCGGCCTGCCAGGCCGGCTCGTCCATCTTGCCGTCGACCACGATCGGCGAGCCGACGCGACGGGCCGCGTGCGCCGTCCGCACGAACGACTCCTCGGGCGGCAGCTGTGGACCCTGACCGCGTGCGGGCGCGGCGGCAGCGAAAGCCAGCAGCGCGAGCAGGGCGGATCGCATCCTTGGCGTAAGAACGCGCACCGCGCGCCGACATTTCACGTGGTATCAGTGACGCCGTGGCGGAGCAGGTTTCACAGCCTCCTTCGGAAGTTCCGGCGACACCGATGTTGCGCCAGTACCACGAGGCGAAGGCACAGGCCGGCGACGCGCTCCTGCTCTTTCGACTGGGCGACTTTTACGAGCTGTTCTACGACGACGCCCGGATCGCCGCGCAAGTCCTTGGAATCACTCTGACTTCCCGCGCGAAGGGCGACGACCGGGTGCCGATGGCGGGAGTCCCGCATCATTCGGCGCGCGGGTACATCGCGCGGCTGGTCGGCGCCGGGTACAAGGTCGCGATCTGCGATCAGATGGAGCAGCCCGGCCCGGGCGTGAAGCTCGTCAAGCGCGAGATCGTGCGGCTGGTCACGCCCGGGACGCTGGTCGACGAGGACGCGCTGGAGGCCCGCGATCCGCTCTGGCTCGCGGCGCTGGCCCAGGAGGGCGATCGCGCCGCGCTCGCTTTCCTCGACCCTTCCACAGGCGAGCTACGCGCGTTGCCGTCGTCGGGCTTTTTCGAGGCCCTCGACGAGTTGACGCGGGTGCGGCCTCGGGAGGTGCTGATCGCGGAGGACTTGCCGGCCGTGCGGCGAGCGAGCGGCGCCGTGCGGCTCGAAGTGCGGCCCTTCCACGATGCCGCCTCCGCCGAGCTGCTGCTGAAGAAACATCTCGGGCTGGCGACGCTGGACGGCTTCGGCCTGCGCGATCCGCTCTCGATCCAGGCCACGGCCGAGGCGCTCGCGTACCTTCAGGAAACGCAGCGGTCGGCGGCGCAGCACGTCGTGCGCGTGCAGGTCGAGCACCTCTCGCGCTTTCTCTGGATCGACCCCGGCGCGGTGCAGAACCTCGAGCTCTTTCGCGGTCCTGACGGACGGCGGACGGCGACGTTGCTCTCGGTGGTCGACAAGACGCTGACCGCGGCCGGAGGGCGCCTCCTCGCGCGGTGGCTCGCCGCGCCGCTCCTCCGCGGAGAGCACCCGCGACTCGTGCTCGGCGAGCGCGGGCGTGACGAACCGTTCGGCGCCGACGGTCGACGACTTGCGCTGGTAGTCGGCCGGCACGAGGTGCAGGTTCGG
>JAIVGS010000269.1 GCA_020201435.1 Myxococcales bacterium | reverse complement strand
GTCCGACAGCGGGCCTTCGCGCCGCTGCGCTCCGGGAAGCAGCTGCGCGATCAGCGCGAGGGTCGCCAGCCAGCCGAACGAGACGACCTCGATCGGGACGCCGCGGGTGACGCCGAGGCGCGGCACCAGCTTCGCCTCCTCGATCACGATGATGCGCCGTCTCGACGCGAGCGCGACCAGCTTTTCGCGCACGTGCGCGCCGCCGCCTCCCTTGAGGAGTTGCGACGCCGGATCGACCTCGTCGGCGCCGTCGATGACCAGATCGAGCTGCGGCGATTCCTCGAGCGTCGTCAGCGCGAGGCCGAGCTTGCGGCAGGTTTCCGCCGTTCGATCCGAGGTCGGCACTCCTCGCACCGGGACCTTGCGGCGCGCGAGCGCCTCTAGAGCCACGGTCGCCGCGCGGCCCGTTCCGTACCCGATGGTCATCCCGGGATCGACGAACTGCGCCGCCCGTTCTCCGGCCGCTTTTCGCTGGGAATCGGGGTCCACTCGCGCCTCACAATCCCATGAATTTGAAGCCGAATCGCGCCAAGCCGCCGATGGCGAGCATCACCGCCGGGTTGATCTCGAACCGGCTCAGCGTGAGCGCGACCGCGACGGCGATGGCGATCTCGCCCTGTCCGTTGAGCGTGTCGCCGAGCGAGAGCATCGCCGCCGCCATCAGGCCGAGCACGGCGGGCGTCAGGCCTCGAAGCGCCGCGCGCACCGGCCGCCGCGAGCGGATGCGATCGAGCCAGGTGCCGGCGAACGCGACCAGCGCGAACGGCGCGGAGAAGATTCCGATCGTCGCGACCACGGCGCCGAGCCAGCCGTGCTGCAGGTAACCGATGAACGTCCCCAGCAAGAGCACCGGGCCGGGAGTGAGCTTGCCGATCGCTACCGCGTCGGCGAACTGCCGGTCGGTGAGCCAGCCCTGCCGCGCGACCACCTGTTTCAGGTGCGGGATGATCGCGAAGCCGCCGCCGTAGGCGCCGAGGCCGGTGCGGAAAAAAGAGAGCCCGATGCGGAGCAATTCGCGATCGATCCCGGTCTCGTGGATGACGAGTCCGACGAGCACGGCCAGCACCGTCCAGGTCGCGACGCGCACTTCCGCGGGCGGCTTCCCTTCGGGCGGCTTGGGCGTCGTCGCCAGCGTCGCGCCCTCTTCCGGCAGCACGACCGGCGGCTCCTTCGGCGGCGGCCGCGGCACGCGCCTGCGCTCGATGGCGAAGAGTCGTGCACGCTTGGTGCCGAGGTCGATCGCCAGGCCGACGCCGATGCTGAGCAGCGCGATTTCGCCGGGCGCCGCGTCGCCGACGACCGAGAAGAGCAGCGCGCCCGCAGCGAGGCCCATCTGCCACAGGCGCGCGACCGCGGACTTCGCCATCTTGAGGGTGATCGCGCCGATGATTCCGACCACGGCGGCGTTGAACCCGCCGAGCAGCGTCTCCGCGTTCGGATTGGTCCCGTAGTGCACGTAGAGGAACGCGAGCGCCATCACCGCGATCCATCCGGGCAGGACGAACCCGACGTAGCCGAGCACCGCGCCCTTCAGGCCGCCGAAGCGCAGGCCCATGTAGGCGAGCGCGTTGGCGGCCGCGCCGCCCGGCAGCATCTGCGAGACCGTCACGGTGTTCGTGAACTCGCGCTCGGTGAGCCATCGGCGGCGGCTCACCGCCAGTGAATGGATGTTGGCCAGCACCGACAGGCCGCCGCCGAACCCGACCACGCCGAGGAAGAGCGAGCCGCGAAAGAACTCGGTGAGGTTGGGACGGTTCCGCTGCGAAGCCGTGACCGGCTGCGCCGGCAGGGAGATGGCATGGCCGTCCATGTCCTTCCAGTATAGAAGGTTCCGCCGATGGTGCAGTTTCTCAAAGGCATGAAGGTCGTCCATCGCGCACAAAGCGCGTGGGGCGTCGGGCACGTCACGGGGGTGAGCGAGGACCCGCCGCGGCTGTTGGCGCAGTTTCCCGGACGGCCCGGCGGGCCGGTGATGCTCTCGTCCCGCGATCCGGCGCTGGCGCGGTATCGATTCGCGCCGCAGACGCCGGCGCTGCTCGCGGACGGATCGGCGGTGCGGGTGCTGCGGCAGCTTCCCGGGCCGCCAGGCGATCTCCATCGCTACACGGTCGAAGCGCCGGGCAAGAAACCCTCGATCCGGAGCGAGGCCGATCTGCGCGCGCCCATGCCGCGCGAGGGCCCTGCCGAGCAGCTCGCGTCGGGGCGGTGGGGCGCGCCGGAGGATTTTCAGCTCCGCTCGGAAGCGGTGCGCCTCGATCTCGAGCGGCGCGCGGACGCGCTCGGCGCGCTGTTCGCTTCGCGAGTGTACGTGAAGCCGCACCAGGTGAGCGTCGTCCACCAGATTCTGTCGGCGCCGCAGCCGCGATTCGTCCTCGCCGACGAGGTGGGTCTGGGTAAGACGATCGAGGCGGGTCTCGTACTTTCTGCGCTGTTGCACGCGGGGCTGGTGAAGCGATGTCTCGTCGTCGCCCCCTCGCATCTCACCGTGCAGTGGCTCGCGGAGCTGTTTCACAAGTTCAATCTGCTCTTCACGCTGATGGACCCGGATCGCGCTCGCGACGATCGCGAAGCGGCCGAGGCCGAGGCGCCGGAGGATTCCCCGTGGTCGCGGCATCCGCTGGTGATCACTTCGCTGGAGTGGCTGTCGCGGTCGCGGGAGGAATCGGCCGCGGCGGCGGACGCGTCGTGGGATCTGGTGATCATCGACGAGGCGCACCACCTGCGCGGCGCGCGAGCGTACGAGGTCGCCAGGGCGCTGGCGCGGAGGACGTGGGGACTGTTGCTGCTGACGGCGACGCCGCTGCAGCTCGATCCCGCCGAGTACCACGCCCTGTTGCGCCTCGTCGATCCGGCGCCGGCCGCGACCGAGCAGGAGCTGCGCGCCCGGCTCGCGCGGCAGGGCGACCTCTCGGCGGAAGTGCGCGCGCTGCTCGGCGGCGACGCGGCCGCACGAGGTCGGATCGCGCGGTTGTTTCCCGACGATCCCGAGCTGAAGACGCTGCCGGAGCAGGCGCTGCTCGCGCATCTCGCCGACAGCTATGGGCTCTCATCGCGGCTGCTGCGCAACCGGCGCGCGGTCGTCGGCGGATTCACTCCGCGCAAATTGACGCGCATCGACGTCGAGCTGACGCCCGCGGAGAAGGCGCTCGAGCACGACGTCCGCGCTGCGATGGCGGAAGCCAGGTTGCCCTCGGGCGCGGTCCTGGAGGGCCTCCTGCGCCGTCTCGGCAGCTCGCCGGCCGCGCTGGCCGCGGGGCTGGCGGCGGCGGAGGATGCCCGGCTGCGCAAGCTCGCGCCGCGCGCGGCGGCGCTCCCGCAGGACTCGAAGCTCGCCGCGTTCCAGGCGCTCCTCGATCAACTCGGCGGAAACCAGAAAGTGCTCGTCTTCGCCGAGACGCGCGAGACGATCGAGTACCTGCGCGGCGCGCTGGCGAAGAAGCGAATCGAGGCGCTCGCATACGTCGGCGACCTCACGCCCGCCGAGCGAGACAAGCTGGTGGCGCGCTTTCGCGATCCGGAAGGACCGCGGATCCTGATGTCCACCGAGTTGGGCGGCGAGGGGCGCAACTTCCAGCACTGCCATGTGCTGGTGAACTACGATCTTTCGTGGAGCCCGGCGGCGATCGAGCAGCGGATCGGGCGGATCGATCGCATCGGCCAGTCGCGCGAGGTCCGCATCTACGTGTTTCGTCCCGAGGCCACGCTCGCCGCGCGCGTGCTGGATGTGCTCGACGCCGGCGTGGGCGTGTTCACCGAACCCGTCGGCGGTCTCGACCCGGTGCTGGAGAGCGTCGAAGCGGATCTCCTCGCGCTCGCGACGCGCGGCTCGGACGCCGGCTGGGAAAAGATGACTCGCGAGCTCGCTGCGCGCGTCTCCGCTGCGCGGGCCGAAGTCGCCCGCGCGTACGATCCGCTGCTCGACCTGCGAAGCTGCGATCTCGCCGCCGTGCGCGCGCTGGCGGAGCGGGGCGCGCAGCGCCTCGGCGCGCGGATTCCGGCGGGAGCAGACGCCGGCGGCGCGCTCGGGGCGGTCGCCACGCACCTCGAGAAGCGGATGGAGACGGTGACGATCGAAGCGGCGCGCCGGGTCGGGCTCGCGGTCGACGTCGAGGTCGACGTGTTGCCCGGTGAAGTCTCGTTCCACGTCGGTCCGGAGCTGAAGGTGGACGCGCTGGCCGGTTTCGACCTCGAGCAGGACCGCACCGTTCTCGGCTCGTTTCAGCGCGACGTCGCCGTTCGACACGAGGAGCACGATTCGTTCGCCACCGGCCATCCGCTGGTGGAAGCGCTCTTCGGCTGGGTCCGCGACGGCGAGTTGGGCCGGGCGACGGTCGCGCGGGCGCGAGTCCGCGGGACGGCTGGCGCCGCGCTCGATGCCCGCTTTCTCGTCGCGCTGCCGGAGCCGCCCGATCTCGCGCAGGGCGCCGGCGTCCCGTCCCGGCGCGCGGCGCGGCATCTCGAGGAGTCGCAGGTTCGCATCGTGGTGCGGATGGACGGCCGCGGCGGCGCGCGCGTCGACGACGCCCTCGGACCGCAGATCGATTCCGCGCGGCTCGATCCGGTCCCGGCCCCGGAGGGCGGGCCGCCGCCGGCTTTCGTTCAGGCCGTCGAGCTCGCGCTCCGCACGGCGGAGCAGGAGGCGCAGGAGCGGCTGGCGGGTCTCGTCGCGACCGCTCGCAACAAGGTTGCCCAGGAGAAGGAGGCGGCTCTGCGCCGCGTCGGCCGCTGGCTCGCGCAGAGCAAGGTGAAGAGAGCCGACGCCGAAAAGGTGCTGGCTGCCGAGGCCTCGGTCTACGACGCTGCTGCCGCCGCGTTGGGCGAAGCGCGGCTCGAGCTCGATCAGGCCTCGCTGGTACAGCTCGCCTAGGGGCGGCGCGCGCATTGGTGCCAGGGCGCATGAGCGGTCGAACGCGGCGCGCAGTCGAGCGGTGTCCGACGCGGCTCCGAAATAACGCGCGTTCTAAAAACCTAACGTGTGTTATAAGCGAGACCGATCAACGTGGTGAACGCGGTCTGGTGCCCGGTGCCGGCCGAGTCGAGAGCGAATTCAGGACCGACGCGCGCCCGCAGCGTCACCGCCAGGTTGTTGTCGATCAGGTACTCCCCGCCGGCGCCGAGTTGCGGTCCGAAGACGAAGCCGGTCGGGTTGGCAAACGAGATCAGCACCGGAATGTCGGCGCCGACGTCGAGGGTCAAGCGCGGGTCGAGACGGAAGCCGGCGACGACGCCGATCGGCCCGCCCACTCCGACGAGGGCCGACCCCTTGTTCCCGTAGATGGTCAGGCCGGGATCGGCGCGGAAGGCGATCGCGGTGTCGCCGACGACTCCGAGAGTGTGCCGGTAGGGAACCGCGAGATTGAACCCCGCCACGCTGTTGGTGGTGCCCTCGAATCCGTAGTTGAACCCGACGTGGAAGCCGATGTCCGTGGTCTCGTTGGCGCCCTTCAAATAGGTGAAGCCGACACCGGGCCAGCCCACTTCCGCCTGCAGCACGGAGTTGCCGTTGCCGACCGTGCGCCCGGCCGTCGCGCTCCAATTGTTGTCGCCGGTCGCGTTGATCGTGGTCTCGATCAACTGCGCCCGAGCACCCGTCGCAAGCAACGCCGCCGCCATCGTCACCAGAAAGAATCGCATCGCGCACGCCCCCGTGCTGGTAACGTTTGCTTCCCGCCGCCTGCACGCAAGGGCGGCGCAGCGTCGGAGCGCCCTGCCGTCGCTTGATCTTCGCCGCCCGTCGGGTAGGTTCCCTGCACGATGCAGGTCCTCGCCGGCGACATCGGAGGCACCAAGACCCTCCTCGCCATCTGCGAGGTCGGCGAGGCGAGCGAGCGGTCGGGCGCTCCGGGCATCGAGGTGCTCGCGAGCAAGCGCTACGAGAGCGGAAAGTTTCCCGGTCTCGGCGCGATCTGCCGCGCCTTCGCCGCCGACGCCGGGCGCTCGATGCCCCGCTTCGCCGGTTTCGGCGTCGCCGGCCCGGTCGCCAACGGCCGCAGCCACACCACGAATCTTCCCTGGATCCTCGACGAGAAAGATCTCGCGCAGACACTCGGCATCGCCGCGGTGCGGCTGGCGAACGACTTCCACACCCTCGCGCTCGGGATCCCGTCGGTCGCGCCGAAAGCGCTGGTCACGCTCAACGAGGGTGTCCGCGATCCGCGCGGGCCGTGGGCGGTGATCGGCGCCGGCACCGGCCTCGGCGAAGCGATCGCGACCCTCGGCGCGTCAGGGCAGCGCGAGGTCCTCGCCACCGAGGGCGGCCACTGCAGCTTCGCGCCGCGGACCGAGCTCGAGATCGGCGTCCTCCGTTTCCTCTCCCAGCGCTACGAGCACGTCAGCTGGGAACGGATCCTCTCCGGCGACGGACTGGTGAACCTCGCCGAAGCGATCTCGCACGTGACCGGCCTTTCCCCGAGTCCCGCCCTGCACGAGACGATCCTCCACGACCGCGCGAACGCGCCCGCCGCCGTGACCGCGGGCGCCGCCGACGGCGACGCACTTTGCAAACACGCTCTGGAATTGTTTTGCAAGTTGTACGGCGCCGAGGCCGGCAATCTCGCCTTGAAGACGCTCGCGACCGGCGGCGTCTTCGTCGCGGGCGGAATCGCGCCGCGGATCATCGAACATCTGAAAGACGGCCGGTTCCGCGAGGCATTCTTCGACAAGGGCCGCATGCGCCCGCTGCTCGAGCAGATCCCCGTGCAGGTCGTGCTCAACACCGACGCCGGCCTGCTCGGCGCCGCCGCCCTGGCCGCGCGCCAGGCACAGCTCGCGCCCCAGACCCGCCACGTCCCATCCGAGAGGCCCTGAATGACCCCGGAGCTGCAGCAGAAGTGCATCAACACCATCCGATTCCTCGCCATCGACGCGGTCGAGAAGGCGAACAGCGGCCACCCTGGTATGCCGATGGGATGCGCGCCGGCCGCTTTCGTCCTCTGGAGCCGCCATCTCCGCTTCAACCCGCGCGAGCCGCGCTGGCCCAACCGCGACCGGTTCATCCTGAGCGCCGGCCACGGCTCGATGCTGATCTACGCGATGCTTCATCTCGCCGGCTACGACGTGACGATGGACGATCTGAAGGCGTTCCGTCAGTACAAGTCGAAGACGCCCGGCCATCCCGAATTCCACGACACACCGGGGGTCGAAGCGACGACCGGCCCGCTCGGCCAGGGCATTTCGAATGCGGTCGGCTTCGCGCTTTCGCAAAAGATGCTCAAAGCGCAGACCGGCGCGCCGATCGACAACTTCATCTACGGAATCTGCTCCGACGGCGATCTGATGGAAGGCGTCGCCAGCGAGGCGTGCTCCCTCGCGGGACACCTGAAGCTCGGCAACCTGATCTTCATCTACGACGACAACCTCGTTTCGCTCGCCGGCCACACCGACGTGACGTTCACCGAGGACCGCAACGAGCGATTCGAGGCGTACGGCTGGCATGTGCAGAGCGTGGCCGACGGCAACGACGTCGAGGCGATCGACAAGGCGGTCATCGAAGCGAAGAGAGATCCGCGCCCTTCGTTGATCAGTCTGCGCACCGTCCTCGGCTACGGCTCGCCGCACAAGGCGAACACGCACGATGCTCACGGCTCGCCGCTCGGCAAGGACGAGACGATCGCGACCAAGAAGAACCTCGGGTGGCCGCTCGAGCCGGCCTTCCTGGTCCCCGACGACGTCCGGCAATTCTGGGCCGGCCGCATCGAGGAAGTGAAGAAGGGCTACGACGAGTGGCAGAAGAAATTCGCGCAATGGCAGCGCGACAACCCGAAGAAAGCTGAGCTCTGGAACACGCTGGTCGAGAAGCGCACTCCGGGCGATCTCGCCGAGCAGCTCGCGTCCGCCGTAAAGCTCGACGCGCCGGAAGCGACGCGCAAGCATGGTCAAGCCGTCTTGCAGAAGGCCGCGCAGCTCGTACCGGCGATCGTCGGCGGCTCGGCAGATCTCGATCCGTCGACGTTCACCTACATCAAGGACGGCGCCGACGTCGGCCCCGAAAATTACGGCGGCCGCAACATCCATTTCGGCGTCCGCGAGCACGGGATGGGATCGATCGTCAACGGCTTCGCCTACGACGGCTTCTTCGTCCCCTACAGCGCGACGTTCCTCCTCTTCAGCGACTACATGCGGCCGCCGATGCGGCTCGCCGCGATCTCGAGGCTGCAGAGCATCTTCGTCTTCACCCACGACTCGATCTTCCTCGGCGAGGACGGTCCGACGCACCAGCCGATCGAGCAGCTCGCCTGCATCCGCGCGGTGCCGAACATGGAATTGTGGCGGCCGGCGGACGGTCTCGAGACGGCGGCATCCTGGGCGGCAGCGCTCGAGCGCAAGGACGGGCCGAGCGCCTTTGCGTTCACGCGGCAGAAGCTGCAGCCGCTGCAGCGAAGCGGCAAAGCCGACGTCCGCGAGTGCCTCAAGGGCGCTTACGCGCTGAACGACGTCGCCGATCCGGACGTGGTCGTGATCGCGACCGGCAGCGAAGTTGCGCTCGCGCAGGCCGCGCTGCCGCTGATCGACAAGAAATACGAAGTGCGCCTCGTTTCGATGCCGTGCGTCGAGCGGTTCCTCAAATGGTCCGGCGACGAGCAGCGCAAGCTGGTTCCCCACGGCAAGGCGCGCCTCGTCGCGGTCGAGGCCGCCGGCGGCCTCGACTGGTACCGCATCGTCGGCGACGGCCTGGTGATCGGCATCGATCGCTTCGGCGCCAGCGCGCCCGAGAAAGCGCTCGCGGACGCGTACGATCTCACGCCGCCGAAGGTCGCCGGCCGCATTTCCAAATGGCTGAACGAAGGCGCGCGCGCCAACACCAAGGAGTAACAAATGAAAGCAGCAGCGAGGTTGGGCGAATTCGGACAGAGCGCGTGGCTCGATCTGATCGGCCGCAAGCTGATCCAGTCCGGCGAATTGAAACGAATGAGCGAGGACGACGGCATTCGCGGCGTGACCGCGAATCCGGCGATCTTCGAAAAGGCGATCCTCGAGACCAACGAGTACGACGACGAGCTGCGCAAGCTGATCGAGCAGGGCAAGTCGGCGATGCAGATCTACGAGTCGGTCGCGATCGCCGACGTGCGCGCCGCCTGCGACGTTTTTCGGCCGCTCTTCGACCGTCTCAAGGGCGCCGATGGATTCGTTTCGCTCGAAGTGTCCCCCGAGATCGCGCGCGATACGCGGGCCTCCGTCGAGGAGGCGAAGCGCTTCTGGCAGGCGGTCGATCGGCCGAACCTGTTCATCAAGATCCCCGCGAATCCGGAAGGCATCCCTGCGATCCGCGAAGCGACCGCGGCCGGCATCAGCGTCAACATCACTTTGATCTTCAGCGTCAAGGTATACGGCCAGGTGATCGAGGCCTACCTCTCCGGCCTCGAAGATCGCGTCGCGAAGGGATTGCCGATCTCGCCAATCCACAGCGTGGCGAGCTTTTTCGTCAGCCGCGTCGACAGCGCGGTCGACAAGCTGCTCGACGCGAAAGGCGTAAAGGACCTGCAGGGAAAGATCGCCGTCGCGAACGCGAAAGAGGCTTATCAACTGTTCCTGAAGAGCATCGATACGCCGCGCTGGAAGAATCTCGCCGCGAAGGGCGCCACTCGTCAGCGGCCGCTCTGGGCGTCGACCGGCACCAAGAACAAGGCCTACAGCGACGTGCTCTACGTCGAGCCCCTGATCGGCCCGGACACCGTCAACACGCTGCCGCTTGCGACCCTGCATGCCTTCAACGATCACGGCA
>JAIVGS010000198.1 GCA_020201435.1 Myxococcales bacterium | reverse complement strand
GCTTCTTACGATGAGAACATGAAAAAGTCGGGCGCGATCCAGGGTCAGCCGGCATCGAAGCTGATCTCGAAAAGAATCGCCGACCTCGGCGACTGGCGCGGGAAAACCCTCGCCAGAATGCGCAAGCTGATCAAGGATTCGGACCCGGACGTCGTCGAGGAGTGGAAGTGGATGGGCACTCCGGTCTGGTCGCACGACGGGATCATCTGCACCGGCGAGTCCTACAAGAACGTCGTGAAGCTCACCTTCGCCAAGGGCGCGTTCCTCGAGGATTCGGCCCGTCTCTTCAACTCGAGCCTCGAGGGGAACATGCGCCGCGCGATCGACATCCACGAAGGAGAAGAAGTCGACGAATCCGCCTTCAAGGCGCTCGTTCGCCAAGCGGTCGCCCTCAACGGTTCGGGGAAGTCGAAGCGTTCGAAGAAAGCGAAGTCCTGAGCGCGGAAAGGGCCGCGGGCGGACCGTGCCCGCGGCCTTTCGCTGGGTGTCACGCGCAGTTAATGCGCGACCGCCTTCAGCGCGTCGACGATGCCCTTGCCGAAGAAGTTGTCGTACCCGGTGTCCCCCTGGCAGGTAGCGGTGAGAATCGCCTCGCCCGGACCCTGCACGACCGTGTCCGGCGTCGGGCAGGGCTGGTTGTTGGCGGTTTGCTGCAGGATCGACTCCACCGCGGTCGGCGACATGTGCGGCTTGTTCTGGTTGTTCGGCGTGAAGTCGCCGAACTGGCTGATGATCAGCGCCGCCACCCCGGCGACGTTCGGCGTCGCCATCGAGGTCCCCTGCACGTAGCCGTAGAGGAAGCACGGTGGAGCGCCGCTCGGTCCGGTGCAGATCTCGCGCGGATCCGCGGGCGCGCTCGAGCCGGTCGACGACCAGGCGCCGATCAGGCGGCAGAGGCTCCCGTGCGGGCAGGTCGCCGAGCCGGGTACGCCGGTGTAGTTGCGGGTGTTTCCTCCCGGCGCGGACACGTCGGTCTTGCCGGTGCCGTAGTTGCTGTAGAAGGCCTTGTCGTCGGGGTAGCCGGTGGCGGCCACGCCGACCCAGCCTGCGATTTCGCCCGGCGCCTCGACGAAGTCCCCGAAGACGTGGCCGTCGCTCACGTCGAATCCGTCGTTGCCGAGCGCGGCCACCGGGAGCACGCCGTTGGAGCGCGCGAACTGGGTGGCGCGGTTGAGCAGGATGTAGTCGGGATGATCGCAAATGGTGACCGTCAGAGTGTTCTTCTGCAGGGCGCCGCACTTCGGGATGTAGCCGCCCAGGCTCGCCGATACCACGTCGAAGTGCTTGAGGCCGGCGTACACCAGCGCCTGGTCGGTCCAGATGAACCGGCCTCTGCCGGCGCCGCTGAGTACCTTCCCTTCGACCAGCGTCACGTTCGGCGCCACGCCGGAGATGCCGACGCCGTTGATCGGCGCGCCGACCGCGCTGATGGTCCAGGTGCCGTGGCCGTTGAAGTCCTGGATGGTGGGCTCGGTGGGGACGAACGAGACGCTGTCGGCGACGTCGAGGTTCGGCGCGACGTCGATGTGGAACTGGTCGGCGCCGGTGTCGATGACGAACACGCGCACGTCCCTGCGCCCCTGTTGCACGGCGTACGAGCCGGTCAGCGTGGCGTTCATCTTCTTCTTGTCCCACTGCTCGAAGCCGAGCGAGTCGGGCATCGGCTGCGCGTCCGAGCCGGTGGGCGAGTAGTTGCTGTTGTTGGTGGACGAATCGATGCCGACGTCGGCCTGGCTCCAGGTCGGGGCGAGGCTGACCTCCGTGGCCAGGTCGGCCGCTTTCACCGACGCGTTGGCCGAGATGGCGGCGACGAAGTTCGGATTCGAAGAGAGGACGCCGATGCCGCCGATCTCCGGAATCCGCTCCACGATGGTCCCGCCCGCGTTGGCGACCATCTGGTCGACGTTGTTGGGCAGGCTGTTCGGCGAATTGAAGGCGACGACGTAGTGCGCCGGGTCGGCGGCGGCAGGGAGCGCGAGCAAGAGAAGGGCGAGGACGGATCTCATGGGTAGGACCTCCGGTCGTGAAGAATTCGCGTGTTGCCGTACACGACCATCCCCGATTGCGTCGAGATGGCCTCCGGGCCGGATGATGAATACTTGGCACGCCCTGAGCGCGGCTACGGCAGCTCGACCAGCTCGCCCGCCTTCACGATCTGCACCGGCAGCTCGCGCCGGGTAAAAGGTGTCGCGTCCTTTCAGTGCGCTGGTTGATGGCGCGTGTAGTCGATGAGCATCTGCGGCGTCCAGGTCTTCCCTTCGTCGGTCGTGGCCTCCCATCGCCAGGAGAAGCTGCCCGGCGACCGCCGCGGGCATTTCGCGTCGGCAGGTCGGGTCGGTCCCCGCACGCAGCGGAAACCGACGAGATGTCCATCCGAAAGGAGGTCGTCCGGACGAGGCGCATTTCAGCCGCCGTCAGTCGTGCGCGATTCCCGGCAGGACGCTGATCCGGAACGCTGCGAACTGGAGGAGCGCGAACAGGGCCAGAAGCGCCGCTGCGATGGCGGGACTCGTCGCAGTCCTCTGCCGCAATGCGAAGACGATTCCTGCGATCGATGCGACGGCGACCACGACGGTCATCGCGATCTCCACCGGGGTGAACGTGCCACTGACCACGTGCGACCAGCCGAGCAGGAAGAGCCAGATGAGGACCATCAGGACGAGCCAGAAGACGAACCCGGGAAATGCACACCATCTGGCTGCCTCGCGTCGCCGAAGGCCGAGGACGACGGCCGGCCAGAACGGTGCGGTCTGCACGATGTGCCGCACGATGCCATGGCTGACGATGCCCACGCCGAGCACCAGCGCGGCGATGATCGCGAGGCAGCAAAGCGCGACGCGCATACGATCATTGTACAATCCACATCGATGGACGAGCGAGATTTCGAAGGGACCCTCGTGCTCGAGCAGCTGGCCACGATCGGACGCGTGGAGGACTTCTTCGACGCGATCGATTCCGACGACGTCGAGCGCGCCACCTCGCTGATGAAGAAGGCAGGCCTCGATGCAGCCACCATCGCCGTCGTCATCCGGAAGATGAAGGACGCCGACGGCGCGCACTGACGTTTCGACCGACACCGTAACTTTCGCGCCGTTCGATTATGCTGCGGCCATGGACTTCTACTTCGGAGGCATGTCGGGGAATTCGACCCGGGCCGCGTTCGGGCTGATCGAGGCGGGCGCGCCCTTGACGCCGCGGCGACTCGACACGCGCGCCGGGGAGAACAAGTCGGCCGCGTATCTGGCGGTGAACCCGATGGGCAAGATCCCCGCGCTCGTCGACGGCGCGTTCAAGCTGTGGGAATCGAACGCGATCAACTGGTATGCGGCGGAGAAGTTTCCGGCGGCGCGGCTGTTGCCGGGCTCGATCGAGGGGCGCGCGCGCGTGCAGCGGTGGCTCTTCTTCCAGGCGCAGCACGTGACGCCGGCGTGCATCCCGGTGTTTCGCGCGACCAACGCGCGGGTGCAGGCGTTCTGGAACCCTGCGCCGGACCCGAAGGCCGCGGAGAACGGCCGGAAGGAGCTCGCCCGTTATCTGCCCGTCCTCGACGACGCGCTGGCCGGGCGCGAGTGGCTGGAGGGTGATTTTTCGCTCGCGGACGTAGCGTATGCCCCGCATTTCGCGTTGATCGGGGAGGGCGGATTCGACTTTTCGCCGTATCCCAGGGTGCGCGCATGGCTCGACCGGCTGCTGGCGCGGCCGGCGTGGCAAAAGGCGGCCGAGATGGTCCTCAGCTAGCCGGACTCTGAGGCTGGTCGCCGAGGAAGAGCCGGCCCACGTCGGGATCGGCGAGCAACTCCGCACCGGTCCCCACCCGCGCCACCGCGCCCGCGACCAGCACGTACCCGACGTCCGCGAACTCCAGACCCTTCTTCGCGTTCTGCTCGACCATGACGATCGCCTTGCCCTCGTTCCGGCGCAGGTCCGAAAGGATCTCGAACACCATGTCGATGTAGCGCGGCTCCAGCCCGATCGAGGGCTCGTCGACGAGCAGCACCCGCGGGTTCATCACCAGCGCCCGCGAGATCTCCAGAAGACGCCGCTCTCCGCCCGAGAGCACGCGCGCCGGTTGGTGGCGGCGCTCCGCCAGCCGCTGGTATTTCTGGAAGACGCGCTCCGCCGCTTCCTTCGCCTGCTCGGGGCGCGACATGAGATACCCGCCCATCCACAGGTTCTCCTCCACGGTCATCTGCGGAAACACGGAGTTGTCCTGCAGGATGTACGCGACGCCGGCCTCCTTCAGCTTCTCGTTCGGCGAGAGCCGGGTGATGTCCCGGCCGTTCACCTCGACCGTCCCCGCCGTGATCCGGGTGAAGCCGTAGATCGAGTGCAGCACGGTCGACTTGCCCGCCCCGTTCGGCCCGATCATGCAGAGCGAACGCCCGGCCGCGATCATCAGATCCACGCCGTGGAGGATCTCCATCTTCCCGTAGCCGGCGCGCAGGCCGGAGATCGAGAGCACGGGCTCGCCGCCGGCCAGAGCGGCAAGCCGTTCCCGGGAGGGCGCCTGTCCCTGCAGCTCCTGCATCAGCGCGACCCCAGGTACGCGTCCAGCACCCGCGGGTCCTGCTGGATCTCGGCCGGCTTGCCTTCCGCCAGCAGCTCGCCGTGCGCGAGGCAATAGACGTAGCGGGCGAGGTTCATGATCACCCGCATGTTGTGCTCGATCACCAGGAGGGTGATGCCGAACTGCTCGTTGATCCGGCGCAGCCGCTCGAGCAGGCCGTTGATCAGCGTCGGGTTGATCCCCGCGGTCGGCTCGTCGAGGAGCAGCATCTTCGGCCCGCTCATCAGCGCCATCGCCAGCTCGAGCAGCTTCTGCTGGCCAAAAGAAAGATCGCCGGCGCGGAGGTGCCGCTTCGGGAAGAGGCCGACGAACTCGAGCAGCTCCTCCGCCTTGCGCAGATCGGCTGTGGGAACGCGCTGGAACATCGAGCTCCAATCGAGCCCGGAGACGGCGACGCTGATGACCATGTTCTGAACGCACGTCATCCCGGAGTAGATGCGGGTCTGCTGGAAGGTGCGCAACAGGCCGAGGCGCGCGATCTCGGGGACCCGCAGGCGAGAGATTTCCCGCCCCTCGAAGCGGATCGACCCGGCGTCGATCGGGTGCTGGCCGACGATGGAGTTGAAGAGCGTGGTCTTTCCCGAGCCGTTGGGACCGATGAGGCCGAAGATGCCGCCGGCGGGAACGCGCAGGGTGACGTCCTTGTTCGCGAGCAGGCCGCCGAACGACTTGCGCACCCGATCGACTTCCAGCATCGCCGTCATGGCGCGCCCTCGATGCGGTGACCGAAGCGCTCCGGCCATCGCTCGCGCGCCCAGCCGAGGATCCCGACGGGAAAGAAGACGACGATGACGACGATGAGCAGGCCGAGCGCGACCCGCTGCCACCCGAGCAGGTACGTCCAGAACAGCTCCTTGGTGACGTGGAAGACGACCGCGCCGAGCACGGGCCCCCAGAGCGTCCCTTTGCCGCCGAGGATGGCCATCAGCACCATCCAGACGCCGAAGGTGTCAACGGCGAAAGCGACCTCGCGCGGATCGATGAACCCGAGGAGGTTGCCGACCGCCCCGCCGCTCAGGCCGAGAAAGAACGCCGAGATGCACCAGGCGGTGGTCTTGTAGCGCGTGGTGCGCAGGCCCATCGCCTCGGCCTTGTCCTCGTCGTCGCGGATGGCGTTCAGCACCAGACCGAAGCGGCCGGAGTACAGCCAGCGCAGGACGGGAAGCGTGACCGCGGCGAGCGCGAGGCAGAGATAGTAGAAGAACGTCTCGCGTCCGCCGAGCTCGCCGGGAAAGAGCGGCGGCACCATCCCGCCGCCGGCCCCGACGAAGTCCCATCCGCCGGCGAGCTCGCCGGCGGCGATCCCCAGCCCGAGGGTCCCGATGGCGAAGTAGTGGCCGCGCAGTCCGAGGATGCCGGAACCGAGGACGGCGGCGACCGCCACCGCGGCGACGGCGCCGGCGGCGCTGCCGAGGAACAGCCCGGGGTAGTAGGCGAAATGGCCGTTGCGCTGGACGATCGCGCAGACGTACATGCCCACGCCGAAGAAGAGGACGTTGCCGAACGAGTTGTAGCCCATCTGCCCGCCCAGCAAGTCCCAGGTGAGGGCGAAGACGATCATGATGAAGAGCAGCGCCATCTGCGTGCGCCAGTTGGGAAACAGGTACGGCGCGACCAGCGCCAGCACGACGCAAGCGGCGACTGCACCCCGTCGCAGCTTCACTGCAAATACCTCCGTTCGCGCGCGAGCCAGAAGCGCCGCCAGACGAGGATGGCGACGAGGAGGCCGAAGACGAAGGCCGCCTGGTACTCCGCGCCGAAGATGAACCCCGCGAAGTTCTCCGCCGCCCCCAGTCCGAGCGCGGTGGCGAGCACCGCGGTGACGTTTCCCAGGCCGGCGACGATCACGATCATGAACGCGCGCACGGTGTAAGGGAGGCCCAGGTATGGATGCACGACCCAGGTCATCGCCACCAGCGCGCCGGAAGCGCCGCAGATGGCCGCGTTGAGCCCGAAGGTCCAGGCGTAGACGCGCTGGGTGTCGACACCCATCACCCGCGCCGCGCGCGCATTCTGGGCAGTGGCGCGGATGGCCTGCCCCATCCGCGAGCGCCGGAGGAACTGGATGAGGAATACGCCGGTGACCAGCGCCGCCGCGAAGGAGATCAGTTTGATCTCCGCCACCGTCACCGCGCCGCCGAAGAGGAACAGGGTGCCGAACCCGGATTCCGCGGTCCGCACGTCCGCTCCAAAGAGGGTGTTGGCGAGCTGCTGAAGGAGGATGCTGAGGCCGAAGGTGGCGAGGATGGAGATGAACAGATCCTTCTCGACGATGCGGAAGATCACCAGCCGGTAGAGCAGCCAGCCGAAGCAGAACATCGCCGCCGCGGCCAGCGGGATCCCGAAGAGCGGGTGGATCCGCGCGCGGTACAGGTAGAAGGCCGCGTATCCCCCCAGCATCACCAGCTCGCCCTGCGCGACGTTGATCAGTCCCATCACGCCCCAGACCAGGGCCATCCCGTAGGCGGCGAGCGCGAAGATGGCCCCGATCAGGACGCCGTCGATGAGGAGCTGCACCGAGAGCACCGGCGAGTCGAAGAGCAGGCGGAGATTTTCCATGCCGGTCGCAGCCCGGCGCGTTCACTGCGAAAGCTTGCGCGGCCAAACCAGTTTGGTCTGCGCCCATTTTTTCGGCGCAACCACTTTGTATTCGCCGCCCTGCACCTGGTAGAGCACCATCGGCTTGGCGGTGTTCTTTCCCGTGGTGTCGAACTTGATCGGTCCGTACATCGTCATCATGTCCGTGCTGGCGATGGCGTCGCGCACCTTTTCCGGGTCGAGCGAGCCGGCGCGGGCGAACGCGTCGGCGTACACGAGCACCGAGGCGGTGGACTCGGCGGCCTGGTACGGCGCCGGGTAGTTGAACCGCTTCTCGAAACGATTGGCATAGTCGTCCGCGCTGCCGAACCAGCGGTCCTTGTAGCTGAGGTGGCGGTCCCACTGGGAGGCGCAGAGAAATCCTTCGGCGAGCCTGGGCATGGTCTCGGCGATCCGGGCAGAGTCGCAGTGCGTGGACGCCATCATCGGGACGTCGATCTTCATCTCCCCGGTCTGGCGCACGACGAGCGCGGCGCCCTTCTCGTGGCCGGAGACGATCAGGACGTCGGGCTTCACCGCCCGCACCTTGGTGAGCGTCGCCGCCATGTCGTTGATCTCGGGAGGCAGCTTGTCGTCGATCAGCACCTTCATCCCGTACTTCTTCGCGTCCTCCAGGACGCCGTCGCGCACGTCGAGGCTGAAGGGATCGTTCTCGAACGCCATCGCCAGCTTGACCGTCTTCGGGTCCTTGCGGTGCTCTTTCGCGACGTCGGCGGCGAGATTCACCGCGTCGCGCAGGTAGTAGTCGGACGTAGAGAGCACTGCGAAGAGGTACTTGTACCCCTGGGTGAAGAGCTCGCGGGCGGCGCTGTTCCCCTCCACGTGCGGCACCTTGTACTTCTCGGTCACCGGCGCCATCGCCTTGGTCAGCCCCGACCCGTACGCGCCGAGCATGAACTTGACGCCGTCCTGGCTGATCAGGCGCTCGGTGAGTTGCGCCGCGCGGGCCGGCGTGGACTCGTCGTCGTAGTACGTGACCTTCAGCTTGTAGGGCTTGCCGGCGACCTTCACGCCGCCCAGCTCGTTGATGCGCTCGACCGCGAGATCGTACCCGTCCTTGGTGTTCTTGCCGTTCACCGAATACTTGCCGGTGAGCGACACCGCCGCGCCCAGGACGATTTCATCGCCCGTGGCCTCCGCGACGGCTGCGAAGGCGAGCGCGAGGAGAAGAGCGACGCCGCCGGATGCCACCAGATGTGTCCTGCTGATTCGCTTCGGCATTGTGTCCTCCTCTGCTCGAGGTCGTCCGGCGGGAATTTTCCAGCGCGCATGGGAGCATGCCGGGCCGTCCACTGCAAGGCGCCGCGCCCCAGTGATGGGGAATAGGCTACCGCGCGGGGTTGTACTGGACTCGGCGGACCTGCCAGGAGCACCGCAGGCTGGCCCGCTGAGGAGAGTAAAATGTCGTTGTGGAACAAGTCGGCGAATGAGACTGAAGCAATCCCGGCGGCACCGCCGGTCCCCCGGCAGCAGCCGTCCTTTTCCACGGCAGCCAAGACGCGCGACCCGGTCGCGCCGTCGACCGCCCAACACGAGGAGTCGTATCCGATGGCGACGAAGAGCGAGGAAGTGTCGACGCAGGCAGGGGCCAGCGACCTGCTCCTGGGAGCAGGGGCCGAGTTCGAGGGCAAACTGACCTTCAAGGGCACGGTTCGAATCGACGCGAAGTTCAAGGGCTCGATCGTGACGAACGACGTGCTGGTCGTCGGCGAGCACGCCCGGATCGACGCGGAGATCACCTGCGGCACCGTCGTCGTGCAGGGCGAGGTGAACGGAAACATCAAGGCGAAGAGCGCGGTCGAGCTGCATCGCTCGGCGAAGGTGCGTGGCAACGTCGAGACTGCGTCGCTGGTCGTCGAAAAGGGCGCGTTCCTTCACGGCGAGGTGAGGATGGCAACTGCAGAGAAGGAAGCGGTGGCGAAGCCGGCTGCTGCGCCTGCGATCGCTCTGCAGTAGACCCGCGCAGTCGCGCCTTTGATCGGGTTGACGACGCTGCGCCACGAAGGGTGGCGAAAGGTATCGCCGGCACCTATCCCGACGCACATCTGCTCCGTGACTGTGCGCCACAGCCGACGGCACCTACAGCGACCGCGGAAGATCCGTCTGATACGCTTCCCCGAATCGACGTGGAGGAGGGGAAATGTCCCGAGTTCTGTTCGCAGTTCTTCTCGTGTCCATCCTCGGATGCGCACCCGCCGACAACTGCGCGCCAGGATGCACTGGCTCGAACGGCGACTGCATGTCGTGCTCCGGCTCCTACTCCTGCAACACCGGCGGCACCTGCAGCGCCGCGGTGAACGGTGTCGCGTGCTGCACCGGCGGAGGAGGCGGGGGCGGGCAAATGTGCAACCCGGGCTACTGCTACTCGAACGGAAGGTGCTGCCCCCAGGCTACTCCCTGGTACGACGCCGGTGGCCACGGCTACGGCGCCGGGTGTTACGCGTCGTGCCCCTACGTGGGCGACTGCGGATCCACCAAGATCTGTTACTGACGGCGTCAGCCATTCGCTGCTGCCCGATCCGGTCCGCCTCTCGAGAGGATCGGCCGGAGGACCAGCGCGGAGACGGTGGCGAACGAAGCTGAACGCACTTGTGTTCATTGCGGCGGTGGCATAAGGAGCCGCCGTGAAAACGATCCTCTTCGCCGTCGTGGCCGCGGTCGCTTGCGCAACCTCCGAGACGCCGAAGCCGGCTCCAGCAGAGGCTCAGGCTCCAGCTGCAGCCCCGGCTCCGAAGGCGGCGGCGCCGGCTCCTCCGCAGAACCCGCTTTTCGAGAAGAGCAGCCTGCCTTTCGAGTACCCGCCCTTCGACAAGCTGCACGACGCCGACTACACGCCGGCGTTCGAAAAGGGCATGGCCGATCAGCGCAAGGAGATCGACGCCATCGCGCGCGATCCGTCGCCGCCGACCTTCGAGAACACCATCGTCGCGCTGGAGAAGTCGGGGGCGCTGCTCACCCGCGCCTCGCGCGCCTTCTTCAACCTGAGCCAGTCGAACACCGACGACGAGATGGAGAAGATCGAGACCGACATGGCGCCGAAGCTGGCCGCGCACCAGGACGCCATCCTGCTCGATCCGGCGCTGTTCGCGCGGGTCGACGCGGTGTACCAGCAGCGCGGGAAGCTCGGGCTCGATCCCGAATCGCTGCAGCTCGTCGAACGCTACGAGGACCAGTTCCTGCGAGCGGGGGCGAAGCTGTCCGACGCCGACAAGTCCAAGCTCAAGCAGCTCAACCAGGACATCTCCACGCTGACGACGAAGTTCCGCCAGAACGTGCTCAAGTCGACCAAGGAGGGCGCGGTGGTGGTCGACGACGTGAAGGACCTCGACGGCTTCTCGCCGCAGCAGATCGGCGCGGCGGCCGAGGCGGCGAAGGCGCGCAAGCTGGAGGGCAAGTGGGTGATCACGTTGTCGAACACCACCACCCAGCCGTCGCTCGAGCAGCTGAAGAGCCGCGCGTTGCGGGAGAAGATCTTCAGGGCCTCGGTGAGCCGCTCCGACGGCGGCGGCGCCGACAACCGCGAGGTGGTCTCGAAGATCGTCACGCTGCGCGCGCAGAAGGCGGCGCTGCTCGGCTATCCGAACTGGGCCACTTACGAGCTGGCGGAGGAGACGGCGAAGACGCCCCAGGCGGTGAACGACATGCTGGCGAAGCTGTCGAAGGCGGCGCTTTCGAAGGCGAAGCAGGACGCGGCGAACATCCAGAGGCTCATCGACGCGCAGGCGAAGCAGGCGCACCAGAAGAGCTTCAAGCTCGAGCCCTGGGACTGGACGTTCTACGACGAGCAGGTGCGCAAGGCGCGCTTCCACTTCTCCGACGCGGAGGTGAAGCCGTACTTCGAGATGGGCCACGTCCTCGAGGACGGCGTGTTCTACGCGGCGAAGCAGCTCTACGGAATCACCTTCACCGAGCGGCACGACCTGCCGGTGTACGACAAGGGCGTGCGGGTGTTCGACGTGCGCGACGCCGACGGCTCGCCGCTCGCCATCTGGATCTTCGACCCCTTCAAGCGCGACAACAAGCAGGGCGGCGCGTGGATGAGCAACTACGTCGACGAATCCACGCTGCTCGGCAAGAAGCCGGTGGTGGTGAACAACCTCAACATCCCCAAGCCGGCGCCCGGCGAGCCCGCGCTGCTCACCTTCGACGACGTGACCGGCATGTTCCACGAGTTCGGCCACGGGCTGCACGGCATGTTCGCGAATACGAAGTATCCGTTGCTGTCGGGGACCGCGGTGCCGCAGGACTTCGTCGAGTTCCCCTCGCAGTTCAACGAGATGTGGGCGCGCGAGCCGTCGATCCTCAAGCACTACGCGAAGGACTACAAGACGGGCGCGCCGATGCCCGACGACCTGTTCCAGAAGGTGCTGCAGACGCAGACGTTCGACACCGGGTACCTCACCAGCGAGTACCTGTTCGCGGCGATGCTCGATCAGAGCTGGCACCAGGCGCCGGCCGATCAGATCCCGCCTGCCGACAAGGTGATGGCGTTCGAGAAGGCCGCGCTGCAGAAGGACGGCATCGACTACGGGCCGGTGCCGCCGCGCTATCACTCGTTGTACTTCCTGCACATCTTCTCGAGCGACGACTACAGCGCCGGGTACTACGCGTACATCTGGAGCGAAGTCCTGGCGCGCGACGCCGGGAAGTGGTTCCACGATCACGGCGGCGCGACGCGCGAAAACGGCGACGTCTTCCGCGCGAAGATCCTCTCGCGCGGCCGCACCAGGGAGCCGATGGTCCTCTTCGAGGACTTCTACGGCGGCCCGCCGGACGTGAAGCCGCTGCTCGAGTACCGCGGCCTCGCGGATACCAGGGTCTCGGCGAGGAAATAGAGCCCGCGGCATGGCCGTGGCGCTCCTCCGATCGGTCCCGAGCAGCTTCGCCGGCGCGCTTTCGGCGGTGCGGCCCGATCCGCCCATCGACGTGGCGCTCGCGCGCGCCCAGCACGACGCCTATCGCAGGGCGCTGGAAGCGTGCGGCGCGAGCGTCGATGTCCTCGAGGCGGATGAAGCCTGTCCCGATTGCGTGTTCATCGAGGACACCGCGGTGATCGGCGACGGCGTCGCGCTGATCGCGCGATCAGGTGCCCCGTCGCGCCGGGCCGAGACGCCCGCTGTTGCCGGGGCGCTGGAGCGTCATGGCTTTCGCGTCGTGCAGATGACCGCGCCGGGCACGCTCGACGGCGGCGACTGCATGCGCGTCGGCCGCAGCCTCTACGTGGGCCGATCGCCGCGGACCAATGCCGAGGGGATCGCGCAGCTGACGCGGGCCTTTCCGCAGTTGCGCGTCGTGCCTGTCGATCTGCCGGCGGGCGTGTTGCACCTCAAGTGCGTCTGCTCGCCGCTCGGGAACGATCGCATCGCCCTCGCCGAGGATTCGATTCCGGCCGCGGTGTTCGACGCGGAGATCGTCTGGGTCCCCGCGGACGAGAAGTACGCCTCGAATCTGGTCGCGGTCGGCGCGCACGCCGTGGTCGCCGAGGGCTTTCCGCGCACGCACGATGCTCTCGCCCGGGCGGGTTTCTCGCTGCACCCGGTGCCCGTCTCGGAGGCGCGCAAGGCGGACGGCTCGCTGACGTGCCAGTCGATCGTTCTGTGAGCCGCGTTGGGCGCCATTTGGGCGAGGGCTTGGACGTCTGTTGCAAGTCGTCCCGGTTCCACTAAGGTGCCGCCCGCGTCGTGGCCGCAATCATCTCTGAGAGGAGAGCACTCATGGCGACAGGCGACATCAACCGCGGACTGCAGAACATCAAGTTCGACAAGAACAGCCACCAGATCAGCTTCGGGGACACGAACACGCGGATCCCGGTGCGGGACTTCCTCGAGTTCCTGCGCGAGCAGGGCGTGGAGGAGCGCGACGTTCTTCCCGTCTGGCAATCGGGAGCGAACAAGAATCGGAGCGGCGAGAGCAGCGGCCGGAGTGGCTCGAGCTTCTAACTGGCCGGCACGTGGATGGTCCGACGCAAGGGCGGCTGCATGATGCACCGCCCTTTTTTCTTGCGCGTCGATCGGTGGGCGCGTTCGTCCCTCAGACCTGCGGCGCCCCGGACCTTCACTGCGCGCGACGACATTGCCATGCCGGCGAGAGCGGCCCCTGGTTGTAGAGTCAGCGCCATGGGACTGCTCACCTTCGCGCTCAACGTGACGCTGGACGGGTGCTGCGATCATCGCGAGGGAATCGCCGATGACGCGCTACTCCGCTACTACACGCGTCTGATGGACGAAGTCGGCGGCATGCTGTTCGGACGCGTGACTTACGAGATGATGGAGAGCGCCTGGCCCGCGGTCGCGCGCGACCCGAAAGCGCGGCCGGCGTTCCGCGCCTGGGCGCGCAAACTGGAAGCCAAGCCCAAGCATGTGGTCTCGACGACGCGCCGCGACTTCCCCTGGAACAACACGTTCCGCGTCGACGGGGACCTGCGCGACGCGATCAGGGCGCTCAAGCGGCGCACGCCGCGCGGCCTGCTCGTGGGCAGCCCGATGCTCTCCACCGCGCTCGAGCGACTCGGGCTGATCGACGAGTACCGCATCGCGGTGCACCCGATCCTGGCCGGGCACGGACCGACGCTGTTCTCGGGCCTGACCCCGTCGTCGCGCATGACGCTCCTCGACGCGCGACGCTTGAAGTCCGGCGTCATGGCGCTGCGCTACCGCCGGAGACAGGCGTTCAAGTAGCGTTCCGATCGGCGCGCCCGATCACCAGCGGGCGGTCGTGATAGCCGAAGCGCACGATGCGCTGCTCGGCGAAACCGTTCTCCGCCAGGAGGCGGCTGAGAAAATCGAGCGAGGCGAGGCGCGCGAGCTCGCCGGAATGCTGCTCCTGGTTCTCGTTGGCCTGCACCACGAAGTACTCGACCGCACGGCTCAAAGCGCGGGTGATGCGCGCCATGGTCTCCGGCGGCTCGTAATAGAGCGAGCAGAACGAGGTGGCGATGTCATATCCGCTCAGGTCGCGCTCCAGGACGGCGTGCATCGGCCGCTCCACCAGCTCGAAGCCATACGAGCGGTTGTCGACGAACTCGAACCATCGCCGGTTGAGGCGTGCGTAGTCGGCGAAGACCGGATCGCGCTCGTAGGCCGTGACGCTGCGTGCGCCGGCGCGCAGCATCTCGACCGGGATCATCGCGTTGTTGGTGCCGAGGTCGAGCACCCGCTTGCCGCGCACGTCGGGGAGGTGTCGGCGGATGAAGCGCCACTTGCCGGTGCCCACCTCGATGGAAGCGATCGGACCGACGCTGTAGCCGCGTCCGTAGTAGACGGGGGCGTAGAACAGATCGGCGCGCCGTGTGGCCAGGGCGGCGATGCGCGTGCGGAACACCTGCTCGGAGAGGAGCTCGGCGCCGAACAAGAAGTTGAAGCGATCGCGGTCCCGCTCGCGCTGGGCCAGAAACCGCTGCGAAGGTCGCCGATCCGCCGGGGCGCCTTCGACGCCGCGTAGATGCGGCTTGCCGTCGACGGTGATGACATCGCCGTAGCGCACGTCGCCGACGGCGACGCCGGCCTCGTGGAGGCTCTGGAGCAGGGCGCCGAGACGCTCGATGTCGACCTCGTCGATGACCGAGCGAAGCGCGGCGAGACAGGCTTCGCGCTCGGGCGGCTGCGGGCCGGATGGATCCCAGGCGCCCGGTCCCGGATAGCTCGAGACCAACCGATGCTGCAGCTCGACCGAAGCGCCCGCTCGCGCCATGCGGGCCCCGAGATCGTCGCCATCGATGTGCGACGGATGCATGGCGCGAAA
Organism: Myxococcales bacterium; assembly: GCA_020201435.1. GTDB lineage: Bacteria > Myxococcota > Myxococcia > Myxococcales > 40CM-4-68-19 > 40CM-4-68-19. Next base: position 13,112 of record JAIVGS010000198.1, on the reverse strand, counting down.
TCGATCGAGCCACGCGCTCGGCCGCCCCGGGAAGATCCTACCGGCGACGCGCGCCAGGCGCGCCTGCGCGAGGTCGGCGTAGAGCGGCATGACCGTCCACAGCGTCATGGCCTTCTTGGCAACCCGCCGCGCCACGCTCGGGGGGCTCGGCTGGCGGTCGAACGAAGCGCAGTCGATCTGAGCCGACGTGGTTTCCATGGCCGGAAAAGATGGTTATCGAAGCGGCGTCCGGCCAACCGGTCCGCGTTTCGGACGGATTTCGAACAATTCGACCTCAATGCGGCTGCCGAACAGGAGCGCCACTCGTCACGGCAGACGTTCGGCGGACCGACCAACGGGTCGAAATATCGGCACCCCCGCCGCAATCACAACGATTGACGGACAGGCGGCACCGTGACCGTCGTCACGCGTGATCGGGATCGAGAGCGCGGTGGGTTAACCCGCTCTTTCCGTTCCCCCAGAGAGGCGCTCGAAAGCGGTGGCTGACGGGCAAGCCGGACGACTTCAGCGAAGAACCAGCTTGTTCGCAGTGTCCTCCGGTGCGCGGTCGCGATCACGAACGGATTTGTCGCACTGGACCTGATGGGTCGGCAGTGCGGGCGACGCGGTCGCGGTGGAAGGAAATACCGCGCGCCGGCAGGCGTTTGCATCACAAGGCGATCAAAGGCATGGATTCCATGCACAGACAGGCGCGGATCGCGGGTTGTTGGTACCTGCTGTTCGTGCTCAGCGGATTCTTCGCTCTCATGTACGTTCCAGGGCAAGTCCTCGTCCGCGGGAATCCCGCAGCGACGGCGAACAACATCGCCTCGCATGAAATGCTCTTTCGTTTTGGAATTGTCGCCGAGCTGTTCGCTGGAGTCTTGGCGCTGATCGTGGCGCTCGTGTTGTACCGCCTGTTCGAGAACGTCGATCGGACCCAGGCAGTGCTGATGGTCATTCTCGGCGGGCTGGTGGTCACTCCGATTTACTTCGTCAACGTGTTCACGAGCACTGCGGCGCTGCGGCTCGCCGGCGGCGCCGACGTGGCCGCGTCCCTCGACGTACACGAGCGGCAGATCTTCGCACGGTTTTTTCTCGATCTCCATCACGACATCCTCATGGCGAGCTTCGTCTTCGCCGGCCTCTGGCTGTTCCCCCTCGGCATTCTCATTTACAGGTCCCGTTTCTTGCCGCGTTTCATCGGCGTGTGGCTGATCGTCGAGGGCGTCGCCTGGGTGGTCTATAGCCTCACCGGCTTTGTGTCGCCGCAACACACGGATCGGGTGTGGAAATGGATCCAACCTGCAGCGCTCGGCGAGATCGTATTCACGCTTTGGCTGTTGATCTTCGGAGCGAGGCGGCTTGCCGATCGACCCAGTGCGAACAGATCGCCAAGCGGAGTCGATCCGCCTTCGTAGACGGCGCACGAATGTTCAACCACCAGCCTGGTTGACGGCCGCCCCCCACCGGGGCGACGCTTACGGCGAGATGCCGCGCGTGCTGGTGATAGGCCGGTTCACCGAAGACCTCCCCGCGGAGTGGAGCTCCGCGAAACGGATCTGGGACGAGGCCCGCGTGTTTTTCGGCGCGCACGGGCTGGACGAGTCCGAGTCCCACGCGCTGGCGACGACCGCCTCCGAACTGGTCGAGAACGCGATCAAGTATGGAGACTGGGCTCGCGCACCCCACGAGCCGATCTCGGTGCTTCTCGACGCCTCCCCGCGAGCAGCCACGGTGGAGGTAGAGAGCCCGGCGGTGGACAACCCCGTGCTGCTCCGCCAACTCGACGACCGGATCCAGTGGATTCGAGGTTTTCAGAGCCCGTTCGAGGCATACGTGGAACGACTCAAGCAACTGGCGTCGCTTGGGTACGCCGACGGGGTGAGCGGGCTTGGCTTGATTCGGATCGCCTACGAGGCGAGGTGCCTGCTCGACTTCTATGTGACGCCCTCCCGCCAGCTGGCAATGTCGGCGGTCTACCAGCCGGACGGATTCTACTGATGGGGCCACCGTCCGAGCCAAAGGTTCTTTCCGGTGCTCTGGAGATCGACGGGAGGTCGATACCGGTCCGGGTGAGGCCCGCCTCTTCGCTGTCCTTGTACGTGCTCTTCCCGGCGGATACCCACTTCGCGAGCGGAACCGTCTTCTCCGGTCTCAAAGTCTCCTTCGAGGGCCGCGTTCTGGCCCTCAGCCAGTGCCGCTTTCAGCTCGAGAGCGGCGTCCCGGAAGCGTCGGGGAGGCTGGTCTTCACCAGCGACGTCTACGACTGCCGCGCCTTGTGCGCCGAAGGACGGATCAAGACCCTCCTGAGCTTCTTTCAGGAGCTGCCACTTGTCCTGGCCCAGCGGGAGAACATCAAGCCGGAATTTCGAGCCTACGTGGCCGATCTGAACTTCGACCTGTCGGCCTACAAGAAATTCTTCAACGAGCAGGACCGCGTACTGGCCCAGGAGCCCGCCGTGGTGGCGCAGGCGGCGCAGCAGCTGATTCTTCACGGCGCCGGCGCCCAGTTCTTCCGGTTCCTGGACAAGAACCTCGCCCTGCTCTCCGAGCTGGTGTCGAACTTCACCCCGGAAGAGCACGAGCGGCATGGCTACTACTTCCGGCAGCAGCTGTGGCCCTTCATCGTCGGGTCGGAGTTCATGAAGCGAACCAACTTGAAGCCGAGAGGGTACGCCGGGGACTCGGTGATGATGGAGTTGCTGTACGACAACCAGTACGTGGGCCACTTCGCCTTCAACAAACTGATGCACAAGCACCCGCTCGATCACGCGGCGGCGCAAGCGGTCCGCAATCGCCGCGACCTCTTGCCGCGGCTTCTCGCGGAAACTGCCGTCGCGGCCCCCGCGGGGCAGTTTCGCGTATTATCGGTGGCGTGCGGACCGGCGCGCGAGTTGGAGGGCATGTTCAAAGCCGACGGCGACTTCGAGCGCTTCGCGGTCACCCTCGTCGACCAGGATGTGGAAGCGCTCGCGGCGGCCAAGGCCACCGTGGCCCGAATCGAGGCGGCAGCCGGCAAGCGGATCGCCGCGAGCTTCGTGAGTCAATCGGTCCGCACGCTCCTCAAGTCGTCCGACCTGCGAGAGCAGTGGGGCACCTTTCGGTTCATCTATTCGATGGGCTTGTTTGACTATCTCACCCCTCCGGTCGCTCGGGCCGTCCTGGCGCGGATCTACGACCTTCTGGAGGCTGGCGGGGTGGCGGTGATCGGCAACTACCACGTGAGCAACCCCAGCCGGTACTACATGGCCTACTGGCTGGACTGGACGCTCTATCACCGCACCGAAGAGGAAATGCTCGCCCTCGCCGCGGAGCTCCCGCGCGCCACGCGGAGCATCAGCTTCGACGCTTCGGGAAGCCAGATGTTCCTCAAGCTGGGGAGGGCCCCGTGACCCTCGCACCCGACGACAATGGCGCGAAGCAGCGTTTCTGCCGCTACCGGGATGCGTTGATCCACGACTGGATGAAGATACTCGCCATCCTCGGCGTCGTGCTGGTGCCCCTGTTCCTGTTGCTCGACTACATCACCATGCCCGAGGAGCTCTTGCGTCGATTCGCGATGTATCGCGGGTCGGTGACCCTCGCGGTGGCCCTGCTCTATATCCTCTTGCGCGTCACCCGGCCGTCGCGGTGGTCATTCATCTACGGCTACATCTTCAGCATTCTGGTGTGCGGGATGATCGTCTTGATGACGGTCGACCTGGGCGGCTTCAGCTCCGCTTATTACGCGGGCCTGATGCTGGTGATCTTCCCCGTCAACGTCCTGTTGCCCTGGCGAGCGATCCACTCCGTGTTCAACGGTTGTCTGGCGGTCGGCCTCTACGTCGTGGCGGACCTGCTCCTGGGTGGCCCGTTCACTTCGCAGGCGATCGTCAACAACCTCTACTTCCTGCTCTCGTCGGTGGTGATCGTGGTGGCGATGAGCGAGACGAGGTACCGGCTGATCGAACGCGAATTCCACTTGCGCACCGAGCTGGAGGACACCAACACCGTATTGGAGAAGTCCCGCGCCGATCTCAAGGAAGCGCGGGATCGCCTGTGGAGCGAGATGGAGGTCGCCCAGCGGATCCAGACCGCGCTTCTTCCGAAGAATCGGCGCCTCGGAGCATACGAGGCGGAAGCAACGATGCTGCCCGCCCAGGAGGTCGGCGGCGACTACTACGACTTCCTCGAGACGCGGCACGGGGAGCATTGGGTGGCCGTCGGGGACGTCTCGGGGCACGGCGTGGAGTCCGGCCTGGTGATGATGATGACTCAGACCACCATCTCCTCGCTGGTGAACGATGCGCCCGGCCGGTCGCCGACGGAGGTCTTCGTCCAGGCCAACCGCGTCATTCGGGAGAACGTCTCGCGGCTGGGTGGCGGCCAGTATATGACGCTCAACATCATTCGCCTCGACGACGACAAGCTTGTGGTGGCCGGCAAGCACCAGGATCTCCTGGTCTGGCGGGCGCTGCGCGGCAAGGTCGAGATCCTGGGCAATGAAGGGTCCTGGATCGGGGTGGTCGACGACGTGCGCGGCGCGACCGAGGACCTCGAGGTGCCGATGACGCCCGGCGACTGCGTCCTGTTGTTCACCGACGGGGCTACCGAGGCGATGAACACCGCGGGTCAGATGTTCGGGCAGGCGCGGCTGGCCGAGGCGTTCGGCCGCGTCGCCGGCAAGGTGCCCCTGCGCGAGGTCATCGCGGCGCTGCGCGATGAATTGGCTCTCCACCAGGTCAAGCGCGAAGACGACCTGACCTTCGTTCTCCTCGCTCGCCGGGCGTGAGTCAGCGGGAAACGATGCTCACCGCCGGAGTCCCGCCGTTGCTATCGAAGGTCTTCAACACGCGCTTGAGCGCATCGAAGGAAAGCGCTTGCCAGCGCAGGCGAGCGTCATAACGAATGCTCATCGTGATGTGGCGGTCCCGCGCGGAGCTGATCAGCTGGATCAGCACCGCGACGGTCGACGAGTTGAAGTACTCGAGCTTCTCGAAGTTCATGTCGATCGCCATCTTTCGCTCTTTGGCCTCGCGAAAGAGCTGTTCGAACCAGGGATGAAGGATGGAACCCGGGTTTCTGGCGTTGCTCCGGCCGAGCCAGCCCAGCCCGAGCCGACCGGGGGTCCGCTCATCGACCTCGATGGTCAGGTCGTCCGCCTGGAGATTCACCATGGATGGGGTCTAGGCAATGAAAGCATCTCCTCAGGGCACCGGCCAAAACTGCGTCACGCAGTTTGACCCGTTTGGCCCTTGATGCCAAACCCGTCCCCGAGCGGGAGGCGCCGCCGGCGGTCGCGTCAAGGGCGCGAATCATGCCTTGCAGTGACCTTGTTCCGCGCGCAAATTCTTTCCGGGCACCGACGCGGTCGGAGCAGCACCTCAGCTTTCCGGCCTGCGAATCGTGGCGCTGACCGGGCTGGGCGAGCAAGCGAGCGGGCTCGAAGCGCCGGGGGCGGGCATCGACAGCCACCTCGTCAAGCCAATCCGTCGGCGACGGCGTCGCGGACGGCGATGGTCGCCCACTTCATCTTCCATGGCTTCTTCTCGCTGCAATGCCGCGCCGGGATAATCCCCCGGTCGATGATTGCCCGGCCGGCTATCAGCTCCTGCCGCCCGCAGGAAGGGCGGAGCCGGCCGAACCACCCTTGTCTGTTCTTTCGAAAATTCTGCTTAATTTTCAAGGGTGTGCGTAGCATGCGCAGTGACACGGTCGCCTCGTCATGTTAGGCACGGACCCATGTCGAGACCGGCCCAGAACACCGCGGGCGGCCTGGCCAAGACGCCCACCGGAATCCCCGGCCTGGACGAGATCACCGGTGGTGGTCTTCCTGCAGGGCGTCCCACCCTCGTCTGCGGCACCGCGGGATGTGGCAAGACCCTGATCGCGGTGGAGTTCCTCGTCCGCGGCGCGACCGAGTTCGGCGAACCGGGCGTCTTCATGGCCTTCGAGGAGCGGGCCGAGGACTTGCGCGACAACGTGAAGTCGCTCGGATTCGACCTCGATCGGCTGGTCGCCCGCCGCAAGCTCTTCATCGATCACGTCAGCGTCGAGCGCTCCGAAATCGAAGAGACCGGCGAGTACAACCTCGACGGCCTTTTCGTCCGCCTCGCCCACGCCATCGATTCGGTCAAGGCGAAGCGGGTGGTGCTCGATACCATCGAGTCGCTCTTCTCCGGCTTCTCCAACGCGGCCATCCTGCGCGCCGAACTGCGGCGGCTCTTCGGCTGGCTGAAGGAAAAGGGCGTCACGGCCATCATCACCGGCGAGCGCGGCGAAGGTCAGCTCACCCGCCAGGGCCTCGAGGAGTACGTCTCGGACTGCGTCATCCTCCTCGACCAGCGCGTCTCCGACCAGATCGCCACCCGGCGGATGCGCATCGTCAAATACCGCGGGTCGGCGCACGGCACCAACGAGTACCCGTTCCTGATCGACGAGCACGGCATCTCGGTTCTGCCCATCACCTCGCTGCAGCTCAACCATGCCGTCTCCACCCAGAAGGTCTCCACCGGAATCCCGGCGCTGGACGAGATGCTGGGCGGCGGCGGCGTCTACGCGGGCAGCAGCGTGCTGATCTCGGGTCCGGCCGGCACCGGCAAGACCAGCACGGTGATGCACATGGTGCAGGCGGCCTGCCGCCGCGGAGAGCGCGCGCTGGTCTTCGCCTTCGAGGAAGCGCCCGCGCAGATCGTCCGCAACGCGCGCTCGGTGGGCGTGCGATTGCAGGAAAGCATCGACCGCGGCCTGCTCCGGATCCACGCCTCGCGTCCGAACGCGCAAGGGCTGGAGATGCACCTGTTGGCGGTGCACCGCGCGGTGCGGCAGTTCAAGCCGAAGCTGGTGGTGCTCGACCCGATCACCAACCTGATCTCGCAGGGCAACGCCGACGAGACCAACGCCATGCTGGTGCGGCTGATCGACTTCCTCAAGGCCGAGGGGATCACCGGTGTCTACACCAGCCTGACCGCGCCCGGCATCTCCGCCGAGCAGACGGCAGTGGGCGTCTCCTCGCTGATCGACACCTGGATCCTGGTCAACCAGGTGGAGCTGAACGGCGAGCGAAACCGCACGCTCTATGTGCTCAAGTCGCGCGGCATGAACCACTCCAATCAGGTGCGCGAGTTCCTGCTCACCAGCAAGGGCATCCGGCTTCGCCTCCCGTACCTGGGCGACAACGGGGTGCTCACCGGATCTGCGCGGCTGGCGCAGGAGGCGCGCGATCGCGAGGCCGACCTGGCGCGGCTGGAGGAGGCGGCCCGGCAGCACGAGCTGAGCACCGCCCGGCGGCGCTCCATCGAGGCCCAGATCGAGGCGCTCAAGGCGGAGCTCACCGGGTTGTCGATGCAGGTCGATCGCGCGGCCAGCGCGGAGCGCGCCCGGCAGGAGCGGGCCGCGAGCTTCCAGCAGGCTCTCGCCTCCAGCCGCAGGGCCAACGGAGCGTCGCGATGAGCCACAAGCAAAGGCGGGCGGAATACCAGCTGCGGCTCTACATCGCCGGCAGGAGCGCGCGAGCGGTGGCGGCGCTGGCGAATCTCAAGAAGCTCTGCGACGAGCACCTCGGCGGCCGCTACGAGGTCGAGGTGGTGGACCTGCTGGACAAGCCGCAGCTCGCCAAGGGCGATCAGATCCTCGCGGTGCCTACCCTGGTGCGCAAACTGCCGTCCCCGATCAAGAAGATCATCGGCGATCTCTCCAACACCGAGCGCGTGCTGGTCGGCCTCGACCTGCGGAGTACATCATGAACACCAACATCCAGATCGGCGACCTGCTCCTCACCGTCGACGAGGCCGAAGAGACCCTCCGCGCCATCCGCGCCGGCAAGGTCGACGGGGTGGTGGTGGAGCGCGAGGGCAACCACGAAGTCTTCACCTTCAGGGATCCTTCGCACCCCTATCGCCTGCTGGTGGAGGCGATGAGCGAAGGCGCGGCGCTGCTCACCCTCGACGGCCTGCTCAGCTATTGCAATCCGTGCTTCGGCGATCTCGTCGGCGCCACCCAGGAGTCGCTGGTCGGCGAATACCTGGAGCGGCTCGTCCATCCCGACGACCGCGGGAAATTGAAGGCCTTGCTGGCCGCCGCCGCCTCGGGGGCGGCCCGCGACGAAGTCCGGCTGCTGCGGCCTGGGCGCGCGCCGGTCAGCGTGCAGCTCTCGGCGAGCGCGCTCAACCTCTCCGACATCTCCGTTCTCTGCCTGGTCGTCACCGACCTGACCGAGCACCGGCGCCAGGAGGAGATGTTCCGCAAGGCGCGGAGGGAGATCGAGGGGCGCGATCGGCTGTTCTCGATCGCCGCCCACGAGCTGCGCGGCACGCTTGGGACGCAGACCCTGCAGGCGCAGCTCCTCATGACCCGCCTCCGCTCCGGCGCCGGGGCGGAGCTCGGGCGCGACCGGCTGATCGGCATTGCCGAAGCGCTGCAGCGGCAGGCGAAACAGATGAGCGAGCTGGTGGGAAAGCTGCTCGACGTGGGCAGCGCCGGCAGCGGGAAGCTGGAGCTGATCCGGGAAAGCGTCGATCTCGCCGAGGTGGTGCGGACCGTCGTCGAGCGCTCCGGCGAGGTCCTCGCGCGCAGCGGCTCCTCGGTGAGCCTCGACCTGCAGCCGCTGAAAGGAAGCTGGGATCGGGTGCGCATCGAGCAGGTGGTGGCGAACCTGATCTCCAACGCCGCGAAGTACGGCCACGGCAAGCCCATCCGCATCATCGTCGGCCGCGCCGGTCCCGCCGCGCGGCTCGCCGTCGAGGACCAGGGCGAGGGAGTTCCCGAGGAGGAGCGCGAGCGCATCTTCCGGCCCTACGAGCGCATGGCTTCCACCGCCAGGACCGCGCCGGGCCTCGGGCTCGGCCTCTACATCAGCGAGGAGATCGTCAAGGCCCACGGCGGCTCCATTCACGTCGAGCGCGCCGCGGGAAACGGCGCCCGCTTCGTGGTCGATCTGCCCCTCTAGCCTCGATGCCCCGTCAATGACCGCTCCGGGCGTCGCGCGCTTCAGCGAGCGACCGAGAGAGACGGTGGCTGGGCCTCTTGCTCGCAGGCCCGAAGCAGGTCGCGGCACCCACGAAGGGCGATCGAGCCGACACGGTTGGAACATCGTGCACAAGTTCGGTTTCCCCAACAAGAGGAGGCACCATGCAACCCGTTCTCAGCACGTCTGCGCTTGCTCTGCACAACCTCGGCCTCGCGGCCGGCTTCGGCGGCTCGCTCTTCGGACGCGTCGCCTTCAACCCCTCGGTGCACGTCATCAAGGACCACACTGACCGTGGCGCCGTCGTCAACCGCGCCTGGCAGCGCTACAACTGGATCAACGTCATCGGGATGGGCTTCACCGCCGCCAGCTGGCTCATCGGTCGCACGCTCGTGAGCGGCCGCTCCATCGACAGGACCGCGCGCCAGCTCACGCTCACCAAGGACCTGCTGCTTGCGACGTCCATCGTCACCGGCGGAGCGACGGTCGTGGCGGGACGCATGCTCGCGCAGCAGGCGCCCGAGGGCCGCGTCGACCTCGATGGCGGCAACGAGGCTTCTCCCCGAACTCCCGAGAAGGCTCGCTCGCTCATCAAGTTCATCAACGTCGCTGGCAACGTCGGGCTGTGGACCTCGGCCGGCGTGATCGCCCTGACCGCTATCCTGAACATGCGCGCCAGCCGTTCGCTGAAGTGGAATCTGGTCGGACGCTTCCTGCCGTAGTCGAGCGGGCCCTGGGAGCCGCGTCGACTTCGGCCCAGGGCCCGTTGCTTGGTGGCGGGGCGGCCTGGCCCCGCCGGGCAGGGCGTACGGTTCGCTCTTCCCGTAATGACGTTTCGCCGTTCGATCGCGGAGCACCCAATCCCGAAAACGGACAGATTCCAGCCAGCGATTGCAGGGCAAGAGCGCTGGCACGTGGTTCGCTTGCATCTCCCATATGGGAACCCTGCTGCGCGACTGCCGTTACGCCCTTCGCACGCTCGCGCGCTCGCCAGGATTCGCCGCCGCTGCAGTAACCGCCCTGGCCTTGGGCATCGGCGGCAGCAGCGCCATCTTCAGCGTCCTCGAAGGGGTCGTCCTTCGGCCGCTGGACGCGCCCCATCCTGATCGGCTGGTCCGCCTCTACCAGACCTCACCGCGCCATGGCTTCGATTCCTTCACGCCCGGCGACTATTTCGACCTCGAGCGCGAGGGTTCCGCGCTGAGGTCGGTCGCGGCGGTCAGGGACGCCGGCCTGACCATGACGACCGAGGCGGGGCCGGTGCAGGTTCGGGGAGCGAAGGTGACGGCCAGCTTCTTCGCGGCGCTCGGGATCGACCCGGCGATCGGCCGCGGCTTTCTTCCAGCGGACGATCGCCAGGGGGCGCCGCCGGAGGTGGTGCTGACCTACGGCTTCTGGCGGCGGGCTTTTTCCTCCAATCCAAAGATCATCGGACGTGAGGTGACCCTCGACGGAAGGCCCTGCACCGTTGCCGGTGTGATGCCCGCCGGATTTCGGTTTCCGCTCGTGGGCGAGGCGGAGGTGCTGGTCCCGTTTGCGTTCGAGCCGAAAGAACACGAGCAACGTTCCCTGAGCTACTTGACCGTGTTTGGACGGCTGCGCGACGGTCTTTCGCTTCCGCAGGCGCAGGCGGAGCTCGACGTCGTCGGCCGGCGGATCGCGGGGCGATATGCGGAACACATGGAGTCCTCCATCGGGGCGGTGCCGCTGCTCGACGATCTGGTCGGACCGGTGAAGCCGATCCTCCTCGCGCTGTTCGGTGCGGTGATCATGGTGCTCCTGATCGCGTGCGCGAACGTCGCGGCGATGCTGCTCGCGCGTGGAGCGGCGCGGCAGCGCGAGCTCGCCATCCGCGCCGCGCTGGGCAGCGGCAGGGCGCGCATCGTCAGCCAGCTTCTCGTCGAGGCGCTGGTGCTTGCGGTGCTCGGCGGAATCGCCGGCATCTTTCTCGCCGCCTGGGGGGTCGATGCGCTGCTGGCACTCGCGCCGCCTTCGATTCCCCGGCTCGACGAAGTGCGCCTCGATCGCACGGTGGTCGTCTTCTCGGTCCTGGTGTCTGTCGTCTCCGGCGTCGCCGCCGGGCTGCTGCCTGCGCTGCAAGCGAGTCGGCCCGACCTGCTCGACGCGCTCAAGAACGGCTCGTCGGGCGCCGGGTCGCGCAGCCGGCTGCGGCAGGCGCTGGTCGTCGGCGAGGTCGGGCTGGCGCTGGTCCTGGCGATCTCCTCCGGCCTGATGATCCGGACGCTTCGCGGACTTCTCGAGGTGCCGAGTGGAATGACCGGCACCGCGCAGGTGCTGGTCGCGGACGTCGACCTGCCGGTCGAGAAATACTCGTCGGACCATCGGATCCGCTCGTTTCATCAAGAATTGCTCTCGCGCGTCTCGACGCTGCCGGGAGTGAAGAGCGTCGCCCTGGTGGATGACGTGCCGCTCGATCCGCGCCGCCACTGGCTGCTCTCCTTCGAGATCGACGGCCTGCCGACGCCGGTGCCCGGCCAGCGTCCGACCGCCGCCGTCATCTGGGCGTCGCCGGATGTCCCGCGGACGCTCGGGATTCCGCTGCTGCGCGGGCGCGATCTGCGCGCGTCCGACACGGCCAAGACTCCCTTCGTGCTGCTCGTCAACGAGGCCTTCGCGCACAAGTTCTTTCCCGGCGCCGACGCGCTCGGTCGTCGCATCGTCCGTTTCAGCGGCGACGACGACGTCTGGGAAATCGTCGGCGTGATCGGCGACGTGCGCAGCAACGGCCTCGACCGGCCCGCGCCGCCGCTGATCGTCGTTCCCTACACGCAGGTGCCGATCGCGCCGACGCGGATCCTGGTGCGAACGGCGGGCGCTCCGCTCGACTTCGTGCCCTCGCTGCGCCGCGAGGTGCAGGCGATCGACAAGGACCAGCCGGTCGGGCACGCGCACACGCTCGAGCAGGTGGTGAGCGAATCGGTGACGCAGCAGAAATTCCAGATGACGCTGCTCACCGTCTTCGGCGCCTTCGCGCTGCTGCTCGCCGCGCTCGGGGTCTACGGGGTGATGGCGTACTCCGTGGCGCAGAGGGTGCGGGAGATCGGCATTCGCCTCGCGCTCGGCGCCGAGGCCGGCCAGGTGGTGCGGATGGTGGTCGGCGGCGGCGTGCGGCTCGCGCTCCTGGGGGTCGCCCTCGGCCTCGCGGGGGCGGCGGCGGTGACCCGGGTGTTGCGCGCTGCTCTCTTCGAAGTCAGCGCGACCGACCCGCTGACGTTTGCCACGGTTTCCGCGCTGGTGCTGGCCGTCGCAGTCGCCGCGAGTTGGGTGCCGGCGTGGAGGGCGTCGCGTCTCGACCCGATGATCCCGCTCCGCGCCGAATGACGCCAGGGTCGGTTGCGGGACGGCAGCGCGACCGAGGATGATGCGCTGTCCGCCGCCAGAGGCGACCTGTTCGTGACCGACGATGAGCCCGAAGGGGACAATGGACGAGATCAAAGGAATCGCACGGGTCAAGTTTCATCCCGGAAAGGTCGAGGAATGGAAGCGCCTGACGGAAGAGGCCATGGAGATCGTGCGGACCAGGGACAGCGGCACGCTCCAGTACGAGATCTTCTTCAACGAGGATGAGAGCGAGGCGGTGGTGTTCGAGCGCTACCGCGACGCCGACGCCGCGATCGAGCACTTTTCCAACATCAGCCATTTGATGGAGCCGATCCTGGCCACCGCTTCGGTGACGGGCGAAGTGCTTGGAACGCCGAACGCGAAGATGAAAGAGCTGCTCGGAAGGGGCGGCCCGAAGCTGTTCACGCCGTGGATGGCGTTGCAGGATCAGGAATCGGCGGAGGAGGAATAGCCGCCGCCCGGTCTTCCGAGCCGCGGTTCCGAGGTCCTCAGGATGGTTGGCCTACCGCCGTCGACGGGTGCGCGTCTTGTCTCAGCCGAACCACGCGTTTCAAATTCGGGCTTCGAACCGTCCGATTCTGGGACGGGTGGTTCGAACGAATTGTGTAATTTCCAGTAGTTACATCTGGCACGGCCTTCGCTATCGTGATGCGAAATGGAGAGCTTCGTCCGCGAGCTCCGCTACGCGTTCCGGACCCTGTCGCGAACACCCGCGTTCAGCGCCGCGGCCGTCCTCGCGCTCGCCCTCGGCATCGGCGGGTCGAGCGCCATCTTCAGCGTGCTGGAGAACGTTCTCCTGAAGCCGTTGCCGGTGCCTGAGCCG